>NZ_AP022573.1:2103120-2403566 GCF_010729105.1 Mycobacterium saskatchewanense | reverse complement strand
GATGTTCTCGGCGATCGGCGCGGTGATGTCCAGCACGTCGGCGGCCTCGGGCCCGACGGCGATCTTGTTCATGTAGTACACCGCCGACGGGTCGAACATCGCGCCGCGCTCGGCCACCGCCAGCACAGAGATCGCGTTGGGCATGCCCTTGCTCATCAGCGTGGTGCCGTCGACCGGGTCGACGGCGAAGTCGCATTCGGGGCCGTCGCCGTTGCCGACCTCCTCCCCGTTGTAGAGCATCGGCGCGTTGTCCTTCTCGCCCTCGCCGATCACCACCACGCCGCGCATCGACACCGAGTTGACGAGTTCGCGCATCGCGTCGACGGCCGCGCCGTCACCGCCCTCTTTGTCGCCGCGGCCGACCCAGCGGCCGGCCGCCATGGCGCCGGCCTCGGTGACGCGGACCAGCTCAAGGGCCAGGTTGCGGTCCGGGGCCTCGCCCCGCCCGCGCGCCTTGGGCGGGCCCCCGCCCGGGCCGGCGTCCTGCTGCGAATGGGACGCAGGACCGGGTCCAGATGAGCGGGCGCCCTCAGCTGTCATGGTTGGTGATTGTCCCAGAAGCGGATCGTTGCCGGAGAACTGGGATACTCGGGGGGTGACCCAGGAGCCGGAGCCGAATGGCAGCTCGGAAGCCCAGGTAGCCGCGGAGCCGGCGCCGGCGGCGAAGCCCGCCAAACCACGCCTGCTGCAGGACGGTCGCGACATGTTCTGGTCGCTGGCACCGCTGGTGATCGCCTGCATTCTGCTGGCCGGCCTGGTCGGCATGTGCTCCTTCCAGCCGGGGAGCGCCAACAAGGTCACGATCCCGGCCTACGACGCGACGGGGGCCCTGCGCGCCGACGCCCAGGCGCTGGGCTTCCCGATCCGGCTACCGCAGTTGCCCGCAGGGTGGCGGGCCAACTCGGGCAGCCGTGGGTTCATCCAGAACGGGCGAATCGATCCGGCGACCGGTCAGCGGCTCAACGCGGCCACCTCGGTCGTGGGATTCATCAGCCCGACGGGCATGTACCTGAGCCTGACCCAGAGCAACGCGGACGAGGACAAGCTGGTGGGCTCGATCCACCCGCCGGCGTACCCCACCGGGGCGGTGCAGGTCGACGGCACCAACTGGGTGGTCTATCAGGGCGCCGGCCAGAGCGGCGCGGACGCCGAACCGGTGTGGACGACCCGGCTCACCGGTCCGGCCGGCGCCACCCAGCTCGCGATCACCGGCGCCGGGAACGCCGACCAATTCCGTACGCTGGCTGCGGCTACCCAATCGCAGCCGCCGCTGCCCGCGCGCTGAAGGGCTTGAAGGAAGGCAGAGCGTGACCGCACCCGAAGCAGACCTTTTCGGATGGTCGGCGGCGCCGTTCACCGGCGGCGGCTACACCCACGATGTCTACCGCAAGGGCGCCGGGCCCGGGGTCGTGCTCATCCCGGAAATACCCGGCATCCATCCCGGCGTGCTCGCGCTCGGTGACCACCTCGTCGACAACGGGTTCACCGTCGCCATGCCGTCGCTGTTCGGCAAACCGGGCAGGGCCAAGACCACCGGTTCCATCGCGGCCAGCCTCGCCCGGCCCTGTGTGGCACGGGAATTTGCCGCGTTCGCCACCGACAAGCAGCGACCGGTGGCGCTGTTCCTGCGGGCGCTGGCCCGCGACCTCAACGCGTCGACGCCGGGCAAGGGCGTCGGCGTGATCGGCCAGTGTTTCACCGGCGGCTTCGCGCTGGCCGCCGCCGTCGACGACAGCGTGCTGGCCCCGGTGCTCAGCCAGCCGTCGGTGCCGCTGCCGCTGGGCGCCGCCCGGCGGCGCGACCCCGGTCTGAGCGAACCCGAGCTGGCCACCGTCGCCCGGCGCTGCGCCAACGACGGGCTGTGCGCGCTGGGGCTGCGGTTCAGCGAGGACAAGACCGCGCCGGCGGAACGGTTCGCCACGCTCAAGCGGCGGCTCGGCGACGCCTTCGAGGTGATCGAGATCGACTCCAGCCCGGGCAACAGGGGTGGCTTCGGCAAGGCCGCGCACTCGGTGCTCACCACCGAGGTTCGCGAGGTCGACGGCCATCCGGCGTACGAGGCGCGTAAGCGGGTCGTCGAGTTCCTCGTCGAGCGCCTCGCTTAGGGGACTGGCATGGCGATCGATGACCTGGTGGTGGAGACCGCCCACGGCCCGGTCCGCGGAAGCGACCTGGGCCGCGCCCGGGCGTGGAAGGGCATCAGGTACGCGGCGCCCCCCGTCGGCGACCTGCGTTTCCGTGCACCGCAGCCCCCGGCGCCGTGGACCGTGGTCGCCGACGCCACCCGCTACGGCCCGGTCTGCCCGCAGCCGGTCTTCCCCAACATGCCGCTGGACCTCGGGGCGCCGCAGGGCGAGGACTGCCTCCGGCTGAACGTCTGGGTTTCGTCCGGCACCCGGCCCGGCGACGCGAAGCCGGTGATGGTGTGGCTGCACGGCGGCGCCTACGTGCTGGGCTCCAGCAGCCAGGCCCTCTACGACGGGCGCCGGCTGGCCGGCGGCGGCGAGGTCGTCGTGGTGACCGTCAACTACCGGGTCGGGGCGCTCGGCTTCATGGACCTGTCGTCGTTGAACCGGCGATTCGACTCCAACGTCGGGCTGCGCGACGTGCTCGCGGCGCTGCGCTGGGTGCGCGACAACATCGCGGCTTTCGGCGGTGACCCCCGACGGGTCACGCTGTTCGGGGAGTCGGCCGGCGCGGGCATCGTCACGACGCTGCTCGCCAGCCCGGCCGCCGAAGGCCTGTTCGCCCGGGCGATCGCCCAGAGCTCACCGGCGACATCGGTGTACGACCGGGGCAGGGCGCAGCGGGTCACCGAGGCAATCTTGGAGCGGCTGGACATCGCGCCGTCCGACGTGAACAGGCTGCTCGGCGTGCCCACCGCGGTGCTGCTCGCGACGTCCCAGGAGGTCTTCGACGAGGTGCCGGTGCGCAACCCGGGCATCCTGGCGTTCGTCCCGATCGTCGACGGCGAACTGCTGGACGACTACCCGGTCAAGCTGGCGCAGGAGGGCCGCTCGCTGTCCGTCCCGCTGATCGTGGGCACCAACAAGCACGAGGCGGCGCTCTTCCGGCTGATGAGGTCGCCGCTGATGCCGATCACGCCGCGAGCGATCACGTCGATGTTCGACCAGATCGCCGCCGAGCAGCCCGACCTGCAGCTGCCCACCGAGGAGCAGATCGGGTCGGCCTACTCGCGATTCCGGCGCCGGTCCCGGAGTTTGAACATCGCGACCGATGTCGGGTTCCGCATGCCGTCGGTGTGGCTGGCCGAGGGACACTCCCAGGTCGCGCCGGTGCATCTCTACCGGTTCGATTACGCCACCCCGCTGCTTCGCCTGCTGCTGGTCAACGCCGCCCACGCCACCGAATTGCCTTACGTGTGGGGCAATCTCGGTGGGCCCAGGGACCCGACGCTCAAGCTCGGCGGCGCCAAGACCGCTCGGGCCGTCTCCAAGCGGTTGCGCACGCGGTGGATCAACTTCGCGACGCGCGGCGAACCCGAAGGCCCGCCCGGCGAGCCGGACTGGGCGCCCTACCGGCCCGCGGATCGGGCCTGCCTGCTCGTCAACAAGCGCGACACGGTGGCGCGTGACGTCGACGCGCACATCCGCGCGGCGTGGGGTAGTGAGATGGTGGGCTTCCGGTAGCTAACCGGTGGCCTTGGCCTGCCGCGCCTGGTTCTTCATCCGGTGGAACATGTCCACGTAGTACGGAAGGCATTCGGAGAGGGCCTGTTCCGTGGTGAACAGCGGACGGTAACCGAGGTCGCGGGACGCCTTGGCGACCGAGAAGTAGTTGTCGAGGTACAGCCGCTCGACCGCGAGCGGCTCGAGCAGCGGGGCCGGGATGCCGAACCGGAAATGTAGGCGCTGCCAGCCCGTCATCGCCGCGCGCACCATCGGTCCGTTGACCCGCACCCGTGGCCAGCGCTCCCCACACGCCTCGATCACCGGCCGCGCGAACTCGAACATGTTGATGGGCTCGGCGTCGTTGATGAAGTACGCCTGGCCGGGCGCCGCGCCGCCGGGCACCAGATGCTGCGCGGCCAGGATGAAACCGTGCACCAGGTTGTGCACGTAGGAGTTGTCGAGCCGCGCCGACTTGCGGCCGATCAGCACCTTCACGTGGCCGGCGATGACGCTCTCGAACAGCTTGCGGAACATCGTCTGGTCGCCGCGGCCCCAGATGCCGCTGGGCCGGATCGCGCACGTGAGCATTCCACCGACGCCGTTCTGGGACAATACGAATCGCTCGGCGACCACCTTGGTTTCGGTGTAGAGGTCGTCGAACCGGTCGGTGTAGGGCAGCGTCTCGTCACCCCCGGCGATGTCCTGTCCGCCCATCACCACGCTGTTCGACGAGGTGTAGATGAACCGCTGCACACCCGCGGCCTGCCCGGCGTGCACCAGGTTTTCGGTGCCGCCCACGTTGACCGCGAAGCTGCGCTGACGGTATTCGTCGGTCACCGACGCGCCGCCCATCAGGTCGATGACCGCCGCGGTGTGGAAGATCGTGTCGACGCCGTCCACCGCGGAGGCGCAGGTGGACGCGTCGGTGATGTCGCCCTGCAGCACCTCCAGCTGCGGGTGCTGCGGCAGCGTCGAGGGGACGCGGTCGAAGGAGCGCACCCGGTAGCCGCGGTCGAGCAGGGTGGTCACCAGGTTGGCGCCGACGAATCCCGAGCCGCCGGTGACCAGGGCGTGGCCGGGTTCGGATGTCAGTGCTGGATCACCCACCGGCGAAGCATAACTGAAACGTGTTCCAGTTCGGCGGCGGCCCGGGTGGCCGGTTTCGCGAAACGGTCTGGATCAGGCCTCGTCGGCGTGGCCTGAGGCCAGCGCGTCCTCGATCCGCTTGCGCGCCCCAGCTAAGTGCTCCTCGCACCTTTTGGCGAGCTGTTCGCCCCTTTCCCACAGCTGCAGCGACGCATCGAGGTCCAGCCCGCCCTGCTCGAGGAGCCGGACGACCTCCATCAGTTCGTCGCGGCACGCCTCGTAGCCCAGCTGACTAATGGGCGTAATCGCGTCGTCGTCCCTACGGTCCATCGGTGCGTCCTTCGCTCGTCGCGGCTATCGCGCCGTCGGCCACCCGCACCCGCAGCCGCGTCCCCGCCGGTGCGTCCTCGACCGACCGCAGCACCGCCGCGGGCGCGCCGTCGGAAAGCGCTTGGACGACGGCGTAGCCTCGGGCCAGGGTGGCCGCCGGGCCCAGCGTGGCCAGCCGCGCGCCCAGGTGACCGACCCGCTCGCTTTCGCCCGCGACCAGCCGGGTGATGTCGCGGCGCACGGCCGAGCGGGCCCGGTGAATCTCGTCGGAGCGCGCCGTCAGCGCCGTCAGCGGCTCGGCCAGCACGGGCCGGCTGCGCAACTGGTCCAGCGCGCGCTGTTCGCGGGCGACCCAACTGCGCAGCGCCCGGGCGCTGCGCCGGCGCAGGTCGTCGACCAGCCGCTGCTCGGCGGCGGTGTCGGGGACCACCTTCTTCGCCGCGTCGGTGGGGGTGGCGGCCCGCAGGTCGGCGACCAGGTCGCACAGCGGATTGTCGGGTTCGTGGCCGACCGCGCTCACCACCGGCGTGCGGCACGCCGCGATGGCGCGGCACAGCGTCTCGTCGGAGAACGGCAGCAGGTCCTCGACGCTGCCGCCGCCGCGGGCGACCACGATCACGTCGACCTCCGCGTGGCGGTCGAGTTCGCGGAGCGCCTCCACGATCTGCGCCACCGCGTTCGGTCCCTGGACCGCGGTGTTGCGCACCGCGAAGCGCACCGCCGGCCAGCGCGCGCCCGCCACCGTTCGCACGTCGTGTTCGGCGGCGCTGGCCCGGCCGGTGATCAGTCCGATCATGTTGGGCAGGAAGGGGATCGCCCGCTTGAGCCGGGGGTCGAAGAGGCCCTCGGCGTCCAGTAGCCGGCGCAGCCGATCGATGCGCGCCAGCAGCTCGCCGACGCCGACGGCGCGAATCTCGCTGAGCCGCAACGAGAACGTGCCCCGGCCGGTGTAGAAGGAGGGTTTGCCGCACACGACGACTTGCGTGCCTTCGGCCAGTTTCACCGGTGCCCCGAGCACCAGGTCACGCGGGCAGGTGACGGTCAGCGACATGTCGGCGGCCGGGTCGCGCAGCACCATGAACACGGTCTTGGAGTCGGGCCGCATGTTGATCTGAGCCAGCTGCCCCTCGACCCACACCGTGCCGAGCTTGTCGATCCAGCCGGCCACCCGGATCGCCACCGCGCGCACCGGAAACGGGTTCTCGGCGGAATTGCCCTCGGAATTCGCCGCCCGGGTCACTTCGCGTTCGCGCGGGTGATCCTGTTGGCGAGCAGCGTCTGGAACGGCGCGCGCGCCTTGGTGGCCTGTTCGTAGGCCAGCAGGGCTTCGAGTTCGTCGACGCTCAGCGACTGCAGCCGCGCCCGCAGCTGCGCCAGCGTCAGCGTCGGGTAGTCGAGCTCGACCACCACCTCGGGTTCCGGGACGTCGGGCGCCGGCCTGGTGGACGGCTTCGGCGGCGTGGCCGAGGCCTCCGCCGCATCGGCCACCGAGTACAGGGCGAACCGGCCCTCGGTCAGCCGATCGCCGTCCTCGGCCGCGGGGATCGCCGCGGATTCGGATTCGGGCAGGTCCTCGTCGAAGGTGGCCCACTCCGGCTGTTCGTCCTTGGGCGGGAAGATGCTCTCCAGGGTGCTGTCGCCCTTGATCACCAGCTCCGCCAGGTTCTGCTGAAACAGCATCACGATGTGCGCCGCCTGACTGGCCAAAGTCATCGGGTACATCAGAATGGTTTTCGGCAGCTTCATGGTCTCCTCGACGGCGACTGTCGCCGCGCCGACCAGCAGCCGAACTCCATACGGTGCAGTAGCCATGGGACCAAGATTGCCTTAAGCCGCCGCTAACGCCAACCCCGCCCGCGCGAGCTGGCGGGCCCGCGTCGGCAGTCAGTACCCTGGAGGGCATGCCGCCGACTGTTGATATGGGGATTCCCGGCGCGTCCAGGTCGGTAGCCGACGACCCAACCGGCAAGCGAGTCCTCCTGGCGGAGCCGCGTGGCTACTGCGCGGGCGTGGACCGGGCCGTCGAAACGGTCGAACGCGCGCTGGAAAAGCACGGCGCCCCGGTCTACGTGCGCCACGAGATCGTGCACAACCGGCACGTGGTGGACACCCTGCAGAAGGCCGGCGCGGTGTTCGTCGAGGAAACCGATCAGGTGCCCGAGGGGGCCATCGTCGTGTTCTCCGCGCACGGTGTCGCGCCCACGGTGTACGCGGCGGCCGCCGACCGTAACCTGCGCACCATCGACGCCACCTGCCCGTTGGTCACCAAGGTGCACAACGAAGCCAGGCGATTCGCCCGTAACGACTACGACATCCTGCTGATCGGCCACGAGGGCCACGAGGAGGTCATCGGCACCTCCGGGGAAGCGCCCGAGCACGTCCAGTTGGTCGACGGGGTGGCCGCCGTGGACCGGGTGACGGTGCGCGACGAGGACAAGGTGGTGTGGCTGTCGCAGACCACGCTGTCGGTCGACGAGACCATGGAGATCGTCGAGCGGCTGCGGCAGCGGTTCCCCAAGCTGCAGGACCCGCCCAGCGACGACATCTGCTACGCGACGCAGAACCGGCAGGTCGCGGTCAAGGCGATGGCGCCCGAGTGCGAGCTGGTGATCGTCGTCGGCTCCCGCAATTCGTCGAACTCGGTCCGGCTGGTCGAGGTGGCGTTGGGCGCGGGCGCCCGGGCCGCGCACTTGGTCGACTGGGCCGACGACGTCGACCCGGCATGGCTGGAGGGCGTCACGACGGTGGGTGTCACCTCGGGTGCTTCCGTCCCCGAGGTGCTGGTGCGGGGCGTGCTCGAGCGGCTCGCCGACTGCGGCTACGGCGTCGTGCAACCGGTCACGACGGCCCAGGAGACGCTGGTGTTCGCGCTGCCCCGGGAGATCCGGTCACTGCTGAAAGACGTCTAGCTGTCGTATTCCCATGATTCTGCGGGTGGGCGGCCGCGCGACCGGCCCGACGTTCGCGACCGGCTTGGGCGCTCGGCCCCGGGTTCGTCGAGGGGGGACCCCCCGCGGTAGCGGACTTGCGAGATCGGATGGTGCGTCGGGTCGGACCCGTTGGTGCCCCTCGGCGCCGATCGGCGGGTCGGACGCTCATACGGCTCGTACCGGTTGAGGTGCTCGGGCGCGCCCGGCGGGTCGTAGCGGTCGTAACCGTCGAAGCGGTTGCCACGTGGCGCGGGTCGCTCGTAGGGGCTGCGGCGCTGGCGCGGCTCGCGGCGGGGCTCCCGGGGCGACTGCCCCCGCGGGTCGGCGTCGGCCTCCGGCCTCGGCCGGCGGGGACGACGGGGCGGGTCGGCGGGGTCGAAGTCGCGAGAAGCGGTCTGGCTCCTGCGGTTCGAGCGACGCGGGCGCTCGGCCAGGGGGTCCTGCTCGTCGTCCCGCGGCGGGCGGCCGTGGCGGGAGTGAGCCCGGCCGGCGGATCGGTTGGCGCGTGCGGCGCGGCGGGCTTCGGCGGCCCGGCGAGCGTTGCGGGCCCGTCGCTTGTCGGCGGGCGTCGCCCCGTCGGCGTCGTCCGCTCCCGGCTCGCGCCGCAGGACCGCCTGCACCTTCGCCGCGATACCGCTGACGAAGGATTTCACGTCGGCGCCGTTCGCCGTCTCCGCGCCGTCCTCGGGGGCCGCCGCGTTGGGCCGGTGCGACATCCCGAAGTACCACCTGACCAGCCCGATCAGCAGCACGCCGCCGGCGGTCCCAAGCATCAGCGGAAATCGCTCGATCAGCGGATAGCCGCAGTTGATCAGCAGGTCCTTGAGGTGGCCGACCTTGCGTCCGTGGAACAGCCAATAGGCGCCCGGGACGGCGCAGAACAGGATCAGGGGTGGCTGGATGACGGCGGTGAACACGCCGTCCTGCCGCACGGCCAGCACCGCGGCCACGCAGCCGGCGATGTAGAGGCCCGCGAAGATGTGGGTGAGCTCCTTATGGCCGGAGCCGGCGTCGATCGCGAATCCGACGACGCTCGCGCCCACGGCGAGGAGCAGGGCCGCCCACCACGGCAGGCCCGGGATATTTGGGTGGATCGAGCGGTGGGAAGCCTCTACCGCCGACCTTGCCCGCTGTGCTGACACATCTAGACCGTACCGGCTATGAGCCGAAAGGCCCGTATATAGCGAGTCGTGTGCCACGACTTACCCACGAGGCACTTTCGAAACGTCGACCCCTTTCGCACCACGAGGCTAGAGGTGGTGGTCCCAGTATGCGATAGCGCCGGTGATATCGGCTCCGGATGGCCATCGGCGCGAACGGTCCGTCGGCCGGCCCCTAGACTTGGTTCCCCGTGAGCCTGAGCCTGGGAATCGTCGGCCTGCCCAACGTCGGCAAGTCAACCCTCTTCAACGCGTTGACGCAGAACGACGTGGTGGCGGCCAACTACCCGTTCGCCACGATCGAGCCCAACGAGGGCGTCGTATCGCTGCCCGACCCGCGACTGGGCAAGCTCGCCGAGCTGTTCGGTTCGGAGCGCATCGTCCCGGCCCCCGTCACCTTCGTCGACATCGCCGGCCTGGTCCAGGGGGCGTCCGAGGGCGCCGGGCTGGGCAACAAGTTCCTCGCCCACATCCGTGAATGTGACGCCATCTGCCAGGTGGTCCGGGTGTTCTCCGACGACGACGTCACCCACGTCGCCGGGCGGGTGGATCCGCAGTCCGACATCGAGGTCGTCGAGACCGAGCTGATCCTGGCCGACCTGCAAACCCTCGAGCGCGCCCTCCCGCGGCTGGAGAAGGAGGCGCGCACCAACAAGGAACGCAGGGCGACCTACGATGCCGCCGCCAAGGCCCAGGAGGTGCTCGACGGCGGGAAGACGCTGTTCTCCGCCGGGGTCGACGTTTCCCTGCTGCGGGAGCTGAACCTGCTCACCACCAAGCCCTTCCTGTATGTCTTCAACGCCGACGAGTCGGTGCTCACCGACGCCGCGCGGGTCGCGGCGCTGCGCGAGCTCGTCGCGCCCGCCGACGCCGTCTTCCTCGACGCCGCAATCGAATCCGAGCTGGCCGAGCTCGACGACGAGTCGGCTGCAGAGCTGCTGGAGTCGATCGGGCAGACCGAACGCGGGCTCGATGCGTTGGCCCGGGCGGGCTTCCACACCCTCAAGCTGCAGACGTTCCTGACCGCCGGCCCAAAAGAGGCGCGCGCGTGGGTGATTCACCAGGGCGACACCGCTCCGAAGGCGGCCGGGGTCATCCACAGCGACTTCGAGAAGGGCTTCATCAAGGCCGAGATCGTGTCCTATGACGATTTGATCGCCGCAGGGTCGATGGCGGCGGCGAAGGCCGCCGGGAAGGTTCGCATGGAGGGCAAGGACTACGTCATGGCCGACGGCGACGTGGTCGAGTTCCGACACGGAGCAACAACTAAGTCGAAGTGATGAAACCGTCGGTGCCCGTCGTCGTGTGATTGCACGCCCAATCCCGCTGCAATGCCCGATTATCGTGCATTGCATTGTGGTGCAATAGGTTTCGGCTTGCTACAGTCCCCGACATGAGCATCGAGAAACCGCTCCCGACACCCCCCGGGGCCACGCGCGTGCTGCCGTGGGACACCGACGGCTCCCGCATCTTTGAGCGCACCGCTCACCAAGTTGCTGGCGTGCACCTGCTCAACGCTGGCGTCCAGCACGCCGACGGAAGCATCCGGCGGCAATGGGTTTCGGTGACGGTCGACGACGACTACACCGAACTCGACGCGCCCGAGCTGCGCCGGCTGGCCGCCGCGCTGCTCGACGAGGCCGACGTGTTGGACGGGCCGCGGTGAGCCGCAAAGGACTCCCCGGCGTTGCCCGTAGCCGGCCGCTGCCGACGGCGTGGCAATTTGCGATCGACGACTACCTGCACGCTATCGCCGCCGTCGGGCAGCGTGAGGCCACCCGCAAGCTTCGGCGTGACACGCTGCAACGCATGGCCCGCGGGCTCGGATGCCCGTCGCCCGATGAAGTCACCGCCGATCATCTCGTCGACTGGTTTGGCCGTCAGACACACTGGGCTCTCGAAACGCGCCGCAGCTACCGGGCCGCCGCGAAAGGGTTCTTCACGTGGTCGTACCGGACCGGGCGGGTGCCGACCTATCTCGGCGATGCGCTGCCTGTGGTGCGGCAGCCCAAGGCCGCTCCCCGGCCGGCACCCGACGATGCATGGGCGGCGGCGCTGGCGGCAGCGGATGCGCGCACCACGCTCATGCTGCGACTCGCGGCCGAGGCCGGGCTGCGTCGCGCTGAGGTCGCCCAGGTTCGCACCGGTGACGTGTACGTGGCCGGCGGCGGCGCTCAGCTCGTTGTCAACGGCAAAGGCGGCAAGCAGCGAATCGTGCCGATCAGCACGGAGCTGGCCGGGTTGATCCGCCGCGGCGCGGCCGGCCACACCCCGCAAGTGGGCGCCTACGGTTGGGGTACCGCGGGTTGGCTGTTCCCCGACGGCGCTGGCGGGCACCTAAGCCCGGAGTGGGTCGGCCAGTGCGTCGCCGGCGTGCTGCCGGCCGGCTTCACGATGCACACGCTGCGACATCGCTTCGCCACCCGCGCCTACCGAGGCAGCCGCAATCTGCGTGCTGTGCAGGTGCTTCTCGGTCACACGTCGATCGCCACCACCGAGCGATATACGGCTGTCGACGACGATGAGATACGCGCGGCGATGATGGCGGCCGTGTAAGCGCGACCGCTAGCCGGCCTAGTCTGGTCGCTATGGACGAGTCAGATGCCGAGCTCGACGAGCGCCGGGTCGACGCCGAGGCTGCCGAGCGGTGGCTCAACCAACTCGAGGACCTAGACCCCGATGATCCGTCGCTGCGCGCCTATGACGTCGAGGCTATCTCCCGCGCAGCCAAGGAGCTCGAAGATGCTGTGTCCAGCGCGCTTGCTCGCGGCGTGCCCGCCCGCGTGATTAGGCTGACTACTGATCTCCTCGAGGACCAGCTCAGCGTGCTGCTGCGCACCGGCGACACGATTTCCGCGGCCGAGCTGTCGGGTCAGCTTGGCCTCCGCGATGAGGGCGGCAAGTAGCTCTACCCGGGCGCACGAGCGCGACAGCCCGTGATGAATCCGTTTTCAGAACGAGCTGCGTTCGCCGGGGGGCAGCGGCGCCCAACGTTCCCTCGGCACAGCATCCGACGCCGGAATCCTTTAAGGGATTCCCGGACGGCAGTCCATGACTCAAAACTGTGCACGGCCGTGCACAGTTCGTCCTCGGTCGGGAAGGCTTCCGCGAACCTGACTCGGTAATCGGCCGTGGCGAACTGCCAGATATCGAAGTGCTGACGAGACTCAGGCGGTTGCACATCCGCAGATTTGCGCTCTTGCAACCACTCGCCGACAGTCGGCAGGTCGACGACCACGAGGTACGCGCGGCCGCGGCGTGCGCCTGGTGAAGCGAAGCAGCCACTACCCCCAATACAGCTGCGACCCAACGTCGATAACCTCGGCGTCCGCCGCCAACGCGTCGCCATAGAGCGGCCCGATATCTTCGAGAACGTCGTCAAACAGGATTCGCTCCACTAGCGCTTCGTAACGGAACACGCGATTCTGCCATCGCCACTCCGCGTCGGTGAGCGAGTCGCCAGAAACACTTTCCGGCACCCAAAACCCTGTGCGAGACAGCTCTGTGCCGTAGCGCTCGAAGGCCAGAATTTGGGCTGGCCCACGGGCTTGTCCCTTCCCAATGTCAAGCCGTCGCCTGGCAGTTGAGGAATGCAGGAACGGGCAAACCAACGCCGAAAACAGGATGCACGACCTGTGCATCGGTCCCGGTATCCAGGTACACAGCCCACCAGGAACTTCGAACCAAAAGGAGGTCGGATACACGCACGTGTAAACCGGTGCGCTCAGGGTGCAGCCGCACGCGGCGCAACGTTGCCGTAGCGCCAGCGCCCACGCGCGAACTGGGTCACCAGCGGTCTCGCCCGGGACCGTCGTAGCGATGACAGGAAGCTGCTGGTGACGGCGAGGTCTAGGGTATGCCGAACCACTGGACAAGCGAGGAAAGTGCGCGATCCAGGGCGGCTCAGCAATCACACTGCTGCCGGGCCCAGGGCAGCCGGCGCGCGGCAACGGATTCGGTGGAGTCATCTTGCCTCGGTTGCGCCGCTACAGCGTCGACAGGTCGAACGAATCGTCATCGGGGTCGTCCTCGTCGTCGCCCACATCATCGGCTTGCTCGGCTTCCACCCTCGCCGCCTCGTCCAGCGCGCGAATCTGCGCATCGACCTCGCGAAATTGACGCATCAGCGCGACAGCCTGGTAGGCCGGTGGGTCGCTGTCGATCAGCGCGGCCAGCTTGCGCCGCAACACCACCAACGTGTCACGCTCACTACCACCCGGCCCGATCGCCGCCCGCAACGTCCGCGGCGCCCTGGTGCGCGCACTACTCGGGTGCTTGACGACGCTCGCCAACTTCTCGGGCGGCCACCCCGTCTTACCGGCCTCGGCGAGCTTCTCGACCAGCCGGTTGTGATCGCGCCGCGGAGGTTGCTGCCGCTTACCGCTCATCAGACCCCCCGCTCAGCAATCGCAGCAAATCCCTTGCGGCACTTGGTAAATCGCGATCATGCGTTGTTTTTTCTTCATTTCGGTCGCGATTCGTTTTCGGCGCATGTATACCACCCGCGACCGGCTCGGCCGCCATTGCCGTAAGCAAGAAAATACCCCCTGAGCTGCGGAAACACTCCCCGGCGGGTTTGGTCGGCTTGAGCCTCTGACCTGCAGTTCTGCGATACCCCCCAGGGGATGCTGCATACCCCCTGGGGGTTGCGCTCGTCGGGCTGGCCAGGGTGGGCGTCCAGCAAACTTTGGAGGATGGCTTGCGGGCTCGACAGTAGACGGGTGAGGGCCCGGGTCCCGCGCCGGGGATGGTCGGGCCGCTCACCTGGCGATTCCTGCGGCGTCGCAGTGGCATGCGAGGCCAGCGCGGTTACATTTGACGCACAGCCGGCCGGCGAGGAGTTTCTCGATTCTCGCGATCTGGTAGACGGCCTCGGCGTGGGCGGATCGGCATCGGCGCAGGAAGGCACGCGTGTCACCCCCGGTCATCGGCGTAGGCCGAGCTGTTCAAAAGGGGATGCTGGCTTGCTCGGTGGGCGAGGTGGTGCAAGAGCCTCGTCGAGGCCGCGGGCCATGAGTTCTTCGCCGGCACGCTGGGCGTCGGCCTCGGGATCGAGGTCGCCGCTGGCGACTTGGAGCAGCGCAAGTCCGTCGAGTTCGAGGCCGGCGGCGCGCAGCTCGGCCTGTCGTCGGGTGTGGGCGGCGATGCGGGCGTGGACGGGATTGAGCTCGCCTGCTCGGCGCCGGCGCTCGTCGGCCGCAGCTCGACGGGTGGCTTCGCGTTCGTCATAGAGACGTTGCGCCACTTCGGCGGTGATGCAGCGTAGCCCGGTGCTGACGGTGATCGTGATGCCGCGTCGCTGCAGCCACGCCGCGAATTGCTCGACGGGTTGGTCGTGTTCGGCGGCGAGCAGGCCGAGCGGCACGAGCGCCTCTGTGTCGGTGAATTGCATGGTGGTAATTCTCCCTTCGGTGGTGGGGTTTTGTTGCTCTACGGGGCGCACAGCCCCGGGAACGGGTGTCGGGGTCATCGCGGGGTGTCCTGTTGCAGTCGCAGGGCGGCGCCGCGGGTGACGGTCGTGCAGTGTGCGCCGGCGGTGTGCCGCTGGCGGCATTCGATGAACAGCCGGGCGTGCACCGCGGTCGAGCTGGCGCAGGCGCCACATAGGACGGCGCCGGCCGCGCCGTCGATGAGATAGCAGCGAGCACGCCGGCCGAATCTGTGGCCGCATGTTGAACAGCGGAGAGGGTCGCCGGGAGCCGCGGGTGGCGGAGTGGTCAGCGCTGGCGGCGGGTCCGGCTCGAACGGCTCGCAGTCGAGTTCGTCGAGGTCGGGTTCGTCGGGCTTGGTTGCGGCGTCGGGGCGGGCTGGCGTGTCACCGTTGGCGCACAAGCGACACTTGCGGCCGGTGACCGCCAGGCCGCGGCCGCAGCGACACAGCTCGCCGAGGTCGGCGAGAGCACGGGCGCGCGCCTTGCCGCGGCGTCGTAGGACCGGTCCGCTGTTCACCACGTTCACGGGCGCGCCAGTTCGTAGGTGCATGAGTGGCGGTTGGTGGTGAACGTAATCACGCCGGCGGCGGTGAGTTCGGCAGCGGCGGGAGCGAAGTGCTGCCGTAGCTCCGAACTGAGCGCATGACTGATCTGGGTGCCCGTCAGCGGGCCGCCGTCGTCGAGCACGCCGAGGATCGCGACCTTTGCCGTTTCGATTCGGGCCGGAACGTCCGGGAGCGCTGCAGGCGCCGCGATGACAGTAGTGCGAGCGTCGGCGGGCCGCCCGGTCGCGCATTGGACGCAACGCCGGGAGCCAGGTTCGGCGAGCGCGTCGAGACACGTCGAGCACAGGATCATCGGTGAGCGTTCCCTTCGTCGTGGACATCGGTGGTGGTGGTCGTCGGTTGGCGGTGCCGGGCGCATGCGGCGCCGGCGTGGGTGACGATTTGACGGCATGGGCGGCCGGTTGTGCGGGTGGCGCGGCCACACCGGATCGGCGCCAAGGCGATCCGATCGCGCCAGCCTGCGGCGAGCGGCCCGGGTTGCTCGTGCGGGGCGTCGCTGCACGCGGCGTCGAATACCGCGGTCGTGTCGCCGATCCGCGCGGTTTCGGCGACCAGCAGCACGGTCGAGCCGTCGGCGTGGACGGCGGTCACGGCGCCGTAGCCCGGAGCCCCGACGCCACACAGGCACACCGAACGGTCGTGATCGACGAGCGCAGTTGACGCGGGCGGCAGGTGGCCGGTCACGCGATCACCCCGCTCGCAGTCCTCGTCACTGACGAGGTTCCGGGATTCGTCGGGTGGTGCCCGACCACCACCACCACCACCTCGTCATATAGACGAGGTAACGAGGTGGTTGGGTGGTCAGGCTCGGACCTCGTTGACGAGGTAGCAACGAGGTCTAACGAGGTGACGAGGTTTAGGGGTCTCACAGCGCCAATTCCTCCGCCTTCTCGGGACATGAGAGGTGCCGGTCGGTGCCGCCGCTCACCGGCAGCCCGCACTCGCTGCAGGGGTTCGCGATGCGGTGCAGCTTCGCAACGCCGTTGCGGTCGCCGCCCTCGACGACTACGAGCCCGTCCTTGACGGCGGCGGCGAGGCCGTCGCGTATCGCGCGCTGCGGGTGGTCGCCGTCCTTGAACGCGGTCTCGATCGCGTTCTTGCTCACGGCCGGTTCGCCGCGCAACTCGCGGCCCGCGAGCCACTCCACGACGGCGACCTTGGCGGCCTCGGCTTTCGAGTCCTTGCGGGAGCCGCTCGCATAGGTGAGTCGTCGGGTGCGGGTGTCGAAGTCGAGGCGCCCCTCAGGCACGCTCACGTCGCGGCCGATGGCATGGAAGAACCGCGGCGAGCTCGGGTCGTCGGGTTTTTCGCGGACTATCCGCCAAATCACGTCGGGCCAGTCTTCGATTCGGGAGTCGCCGCGGGCCCGCTCGGCGCCGTGGCCCATGTGGTGCACGATCAGGGCATCGGTGACCCCGGCGTCGGCGAGCATGGCGTCGAACGGGACGAGGAACCGGCCCGCCTCGCGGTGCTCATCGAGCCCCAGGGCGTCGAGGATGGGGCGGAGGCAGTCGAGCACGACGAATGTCGCGCCGAGGTCGGCGAGTCGGGCCGACCATTGCTCGCGGCAGCGGTCGTTCAGCAGGTTGAACGCGGAGATTCGGCCGCGAAGCGATGCCACGTCGACAACGGCGGAGGTGTTGCGAATCTGTTGATCGCGCAGCCAGGAACGCAGCATCCGTTCGGAGAGTTCGTCGTCGATTAGCGCTATCCGATGGCCGCTGGCCGGCTCGAAGCGACCGAGGAACGGGTCGCCGTCGGCCAGGGCGCGCAGCAGGTTCCCGACGGTGATGGTCTTGCCCGCTTTGTACTGCGCCGACAAGACGATCCGGCCTTCGGCGGGGGCGAGCTGGTCGATGGTGTAGCGGATCGGTGCGTCGGGTTCGTCGAGCAACTCGGCGAGGTTTTTCACCGGCGGCGGGACGGCGGGCGGGTGTTCCTCGTCGTCGAGTCTCCGCTTGGCTTCTCGGGTGATCCGCAACCAGTCGAGCCGATAGCCGATCCTCGTTTCGAGGTCGTCGGCGGGCGTCTCGCCCGCGGCGGCGGCTGGCAAGGTGACACCGTTGTTTACCGGGTGGTTGTTCAGCGCCTGCAGCTCGTCATGCGCGCCGAGCAGGTGGGGGTCGTCGGGCATGTGCCCGCTTCTCTCGTCGTCGTCGAACCACTCTCCGAGGTGCGGTGGTTTGTCGACCACGCGGTGCGCGCCGGTGGTGCCGAACGGGTCGGGTTTGGGCGCATGTTTGCCGCTCTCGGCGATCCGCTTGCCGCGGGCGATGAGCTCCTCGTTGGTCATGCTGCCCGCCCTGCGGTCAGGTCGTGGAGGCGGCGGGCGAGGGCCTGTTCGTGTCCGCCGCGGCGCCACAGGCCGCGCAGTTCGTCGACTGGGAGCAGCGGCAGCAGCCCGTGGGCGAGTAGGTGCCGGGCGGCGGCGCCGGCGCCGGTGATCGCGAGCTCGGACGGTGGCGGGTCACTGCACCGGCAGGTCCACGGGTCGCGGTGTCGCCCACAGGCCATCGGTTCGCAGCGGTCGGCGGCGAGCCGGCGCCGGTGGAGCTGGTCGAGCAGCTCGAGCAGCTCGACGTCACGGCGCGCAGTGCCGTGTGAGTGTCCGCGGGAGCCGCTAGCATTCATGTGTCACTCGCTTTCGCATCAGGGCATCGGCGGGTGAGGTGAAAGTGGTGGCGGCGCCCCGGTCGGTTCAGCCGGGGCGTCGCGTTTTTGGTCTGCGGCATCGGGCTAGACAGCCTCGGCCGCGCTGCCGCCGCGCAGGAGTGCAGCTATGCGGTCGCGCACTTCCGGCGGTGGTGTCGGCCAGTCGGCCACGACACGGGCAGCGTGCTCGGCGAGGGAGCGCCCAGCCGGCGCCCCGGAATCCCCGCTCACGCTGCGCCACCGACGGGCTGCATCAGGGCGTCGAGGTCCTCGGCGCGGACTTTCAGCAGCCGCGGCCCGACGCGCACGGCGTTAAGCCGGCCGTCGCTGATCCAGCGGTGAATGGTGCGGGATGACACGTCGCAGCGTTGTGCAGCGGCCACGACTCCGATGAGCTCGGGGTAGCGACGTTCGGCTCGGTCCTGCGGGTTTCCGGATTTCGGCATGGGACTCAGCCACTCCTTGAGTGGTCTGCGACCCACCTACCGACGGATACCTAATGGTGGGCTACCGGGTCCCTGCCCGACGGCGCATCTCGGAGTCTATGTCAACGTGGGGCGCGGCGCGTCAGGTAACGGCAGAACATGCTGGCCTCGCCGTGTCACCACATCGGACGCCGACACTGCCCAGCGTCGGTGTCGACACCACACGAACTGCGGGAGTCCACGTTCGGCCATCTGCTCGAACGCGGTCAGCCACACTGCGCCCTGCTCCTCGTAGGCGCGAGCGCCCGCCCACGGTTTACGGTCAGCGTCGCTCAAATCCGTGTGCCCATAAGACAATTGGCCTACGAGGACGCACGGCGGGTCGGTCTGCATGACCTCGATCATCGGCCGGCGGTCTTTGCAGCACGGCGCGACGATCGCCAGCCGTCGCAGTTTCGCCCACGCCTCGTGATCACCGCGCAGCCGCTCAAGTGCCGCCAGCACCGGCAGGTAGCCGTTGGGGTCGCTCATGCCTTCGCGGCCCACTGTCGCGGCGTGACAGCCACGGTTGCCTCGTCGAACGTCCGCGAATACCGAGTGCCCTTGTGTAGTCGGACGACGCTCAGCGCGTCGATCACCGAGCGTTGAGCCATCAGCCCGGCATCGAGAAACGCCGCGGCCGGGTCGGGAGCGGCCAGTATTTCGCCGAGCGCGGCGCTGGTGCTATGAGCGGCCATCTCGCGTTCGACCGCAACCAGTTCAGCGCGCACGTGCGCGGTCGCCGAGGCATATCGGTGGCCGTCGATCCGGTCGGCGTCGTAGTCCGCCTCGATCCGCGTGAGCCGGTTGTGCAGCCGGGTCGATTCGGCCAGCAGCGGGGCCAGTTGGGCCTCCGTCGGCGCCAGCAGCTCGGCCATGTCTTCGCGACGCAGCCGCGCGGCGATAACTTCGCGCACCCACGCGTCAACAGGGCCGCGGGCCCGATTGACGTGTCGTTCTTTGCAGCGGTAGCGGCCTTGGGACCATCCACCAACCGGCTCCTCGCACACACCGCACAGGAACAGGCCCGAACCGAGATGCCGGCGATCGGTGCCCTCACGGTTAGAGACCCGGCGCGGGTCATTCAACCGAGCCTGCACAACGTCGAAGACGTCTTCGCTGACCAGCGGCTCCCAATTCCCTTGTGCCCCTGTCGGACGCCCCTGGTAGATTGCGCGGCCCGCATAGCGCGGGTTGACCAGGATCGAGCGAACGGTCGACGGATTCCACGGCTTGCCGCGGCGGGTGGTAACGCCTTCGTCGGTGAGTGTGCGGCAGATCGAACGCAGTGATTCGCCGGCGTAGAACAGCTTGAAGATTCGGCGCACCAGATCAGACTCGCCGGGAACGGTCTCACCCTTGGCGGTGTAGCCCGTCAGTCGGACGCCGAGCGGCGGCCGCCCGAGTCGGGCCCGTTGGCTCAGAGCGTCGCGCTGGCGGCGTGATTTGCGGTCGACCTCGGCGCGCGCGACGGCCAGTTTCACGCGGGCGAACATGCGGCCGCCGTCGGTGGTGAGGTCCGCCTCTCCGTTGGCCGTCACCAGCGCGAGACCGCGCCCCTCGGCGGCGTCGATCCAATCTTCGAGCTGCCGAGGCTGCCGAGTCAGCCGGTCGAGGTCGTAACACACCAGGGCGTCGAATTCGCCTGTCTCGTAAGCACGTACGAGTGCGTCGTATCCGGGTCGGTTCTTCCGGGCATCGCTCGCCGAGATGCTGTTGTCAACGAATTCGGGGCCGGCCTTCCAACCCCGTTGGCTAATGATGCGGGCGCATTCGTCCCGCTGACGGGCGATCGCGAGCCCTTCGCCGGTCTGGTCCAGGGAGATACGGAGGTATGTTGCGGCGCGCCGCGCGGTACTCATGGCGATATTGTTGCATGGCGTCGTAATGTGGTGGAGTTCCGGTTCAACGTGTAGGGACCCGAACGTCGTAAAGACCCCAACCTGGGGGAAGGCTGCTTCGCACGGCCATATCGGCCCTGCCCCGAGCGCCAACAGCGCGCGCACGCCGCAGCAAGGGCGCTTCGGTCGCCCAGAAAGTGAGTTCGCGTCGCGAGACCGCAGTGGATGCGGTCGAGTTCCGTTTGCGTGTCCAGGTGGAGACGCGTCGAGCGCGGGGGGCAAGCACGCGAGCGGGGCGGGTTCCGCTGCAACACCCGTCGATGGTCGTCGGTTATTGCGACCCTTCTGCAGAGAAGACCGCGATCGGGCGCACGGGCGTCAACATCACCAGCGGGATTTGCCGGGTGGTCGACTGCTGATAAGTGAGGTATGGCGGGTACAGGTGAGCCATATACGCCCACACCTGATGGCGCTCCTCGCCTTCGGGTTCCCGCCACGTGGCCTCGAACGCTTGGGTCGCGATTTGCACACCGATCGTGTTGCTCTCCAAGACGTTCAAGTACCACCCTGGATGGGTGTCGGCACCACCCTTCGACGCGACGACCACGATCTCGCCGCCGACGTTGCCGTAGATCAACGGCCTGACATAGACCTTCGCCGACTTGCGACCCACACACTTGATCAAGCAGTGTGTGGTCAGCGCACGCCCCCCGACCGCACTCACGTCCATGATGTGGCCACGCGTGCCACCGGAGGTCAGGTAGATCTCGAGGTGCTCGCTGATCCAGTCACCTCTCGCCGCTCGTATGGCCGCGGCATCGGCGTCGCCCATAAGTGACTCCTGAACTAGACGGCCCGAAGGTACCATCACCTGTACCTACGATCGCTGCGGGGCATCCAGACATGACAACCCAACCGGAGCGCGGCGCCCTGTACTTCCTCGATATCAGCGGAGGCCGTCCCGAACCCGAGATCGTGTTCGACCAGGGGATGGAAGGTATCGGGCTGGCACTCGACATGAGCGGTGAGCGGGCGTTCGTCGCCGAATTGGCCGGCTCGGTCTACACGGCCTCCCCCGGTGGTGCTAACAGAACGACACTACTTGCGGCCCAAGGAAAGCTGACCCGGCATCGCTTACACCGACGTGAGCGTTCGATGACCGAGTACCAAATCGAGCGATCGTCTGCCGGCCGACGCGGAGCGCCGCCGGCATGACCGCCCGTCGTGTCGGCGTCTATTACGCCTGGAGCCGGCCCGGGGAGAGCTCTGCGCCGCTCGCCGTCATCGAGGACCGATTCCCGGCCCTCTTCGAGAGTCGCCGGATGCTGTATCCGCGCCTCGCGGAACTCGCCGACCCGATTCAGTTCGACCAGAATGTGGCCGGGTTCCTCGACCACATCCTGAAAAAGAACTTCGCCGCATTCATCGAGCAGGCGAGCGCTCAGACCGGGCAGCAGGCCCTCGAGGCGGAGCGCGTCGGGGACGACGGCAAGATGGTTCCACTCTCCGACGAACTCGCCGCCGCCCTCGACACGCTCATCGTCATCAGTTTCGACTCACTGCGTACCGGCCAGGAAGCAACGGAAGCCGAGGTGCGTGCCGTGCGCGGCTTTCTGGCGAAGCCCGGCAACCTCCTCGTCGTTTCGCCGCACCACGACATCGGCCACGTCGAAGGAATCCCGGCGCCGGATCGACAGCACCGCCAGGAAACGGAGTTCTTTCACCATGGTGACAAGACCATTCCACCGCGGCAAGGATTCGGCGGTTTCGGGCGATCGCTGCTCGCGGGGCTCGGTGTGCCGGTCCGCAACCGGTTTGGGCTCCGCCCCGCCGCCGAGCCGGATGGTTCGCCGACGCCGATCGAAGTCGACAGGCGGCTCGACCGGTCGAAGATTCTCGACGGGGTGACCACCTTCAATCTCCATCCCCACCTCCCGCACTTCCAGCGGCTCGACGACGCCGTTCTGAAGATGGACGTGTTGGCGCGGCAACGAATCGACCCCGGCGCCCCGCCGCATCCGGCCTTCACTCAGGGCGGACGGTTCGATGCGCTACTGCAATCGCGAACCGGAGTCTTTGCCGGTGACGTCCTGGTCTGCGACGCAACCCTCTGGAGTTCCACGGCCGGGGGAGTGGACAGCCTTCGCCGGTTCTGGACCAATCTGGTCCGGCGGCCGCACGGCGATCGGCCGCTGCTCGGCGCGACCAGTTGATCGGTGGTTGAAAGTCCCACCGGCTGGTCCAGTTGGCCCACGCGACCGTTGATCCTGCCGGGTCGACCCCGACGCCTTGAGTCCCCACTTGCCCCGATCCGGTTCAAGGGAAATCCTGGGGAGATGGCGTCTATAAACCAAGCGGTTCGGCGGTCTGCAAGCGTGCTGGTCGGCAGCGGCTTGGCCTTGTCCGTCTTCGGAGCCGCGGGCGGCCCCGCCCCGGAGGCCCAGGCTGCCCCGGTGCCCAGCTACCACTGGTGCCCCGGCGGGGGATGGGATCCCGGCTGGGGCAAGGCGTATGACTGGGACTGGAATCACTGCCACGACTGGCAGGGTGCGGCGGGCCAGAGTTACCCGGCGGGCGCCGGACCCTGGGGACCGCCGCCGCCGTGGGCGCCGCCGGCGCCGCCACCGCCGTCCTGGGCACCCGGGGCGCAATTGATGTGGAACCCGACGGGTGGCAACTGGGGCTTCTGGAACAACGGGGTGTGGACTCCGGTCTAGCGGGGCTGAAGGGGAGCGCGATGCGGTGGCGGGGCGTTTGTCACGTCGAGTTCGCGGTGCTGGACTATGGCGAGTCGGTGGCGTTCTACGATGTCCTGTTCGGATGGCGGGCTACAGCAGCTTTCGGCCCTGGGCATGGAGTACCAGTCGACGTACAAAATGACGCGAAATATGAACCCGCACAGCTACGTCGGGCCGAAAATGCTCACACCCCGCCAGCTTTGGTCGTGCTACCGCGCGATTCGCGCTTTCGCCGGCGGTCGCCCGGACCTGGCGAATACGGTGCCCGGCCTGATCGTGCAGGCGCGACGAACCTTGCCGCGGGCCGCGCCCTCGGCGGTCACCGCGCCCTCGGCGTTCAGCGCGGCCTGAGCCGGAATATCGGGATCTGCCGGCCCACGGGGGCCGTCTTCGCGCGGTAGTCGGCGTATCCGCCATAGACCCGCTCGGCGAACCCGTACAGCCTCGCATATTCGTCGGCTTCGGCCACCAGCGAAGCGGTGAAGCGCTCCCCGCCGAACTCGCACTCGGGGTGCGCCTTGAGGTTGTAGTACCACTGCGGATGCTTGTGCCCGCCGAAGTTCGACGCCAGCAGGATGACGTCGGGCCCGTCGTGAAAGTAGGTCAGCTGCGTTTCGCGCCGCTGCCCCGTCTTCGCCCCGACGGAGACGAGCGGCGCGTTGATGATCGAGCCCATGTTCACGCGGCCGCCGGTCAGCCGGAACAAGTAGGGATCGGTATGGCGTGCGACGTGCCGGGCGACGAATTGGCCCACCGGCGAGCGACCGAAGCGGACGCTCGCCCGGTAGAGGCGGCCCCGCTTCTTGTGGGGATCCACGTAGCGCAGCGGCACGGTTCTAGACCGTACGCGCGGCGCCGGCCGGGTCGGGCGCCGGACCGCCCGGGGATAGCAAAGGGGTCACGAACGCGCAACCGCCGAATAAGTTTGCTGTATCTGCGACGAAAGCCATTCTCCGCATCGCGAATGACGTACGCCACAAATTTTGGTTACCAATAAACTCGCTTGCTAGCGTGCCTGGCCATGGTTGTTCTTGCCACACTCGTATCGCTCATTAATCAGGTTTCCGGGACGCCCTATATCGTGGGCGGAGATTCTCCCGCGGGTACTGATTGCTCCGGGCTGGCCTCCTGGGTCGCCAACGCGGCAACCGACCGGCCGGTCTTCGGGAATCGCTTCAACACGGGCAACGAGGAAGCCGCACTGCTGGCGCGGGGGTTCCAATACGGAACCGCGCCCAACGCCGTTGTGATCGGGTGGAACGGCGGCCACACGGCGATCACCCTGCCGGACGGCACCTCGGTATCCAGTGGTGAGCGCGGTGGTGTGCACGTCGGCGGGCCGGGGGCCTACCAGGCCGGATTCACACACCACATGTTCCTGCCGATGCCACCCGACGGCGACGGCGCCCTTCCCCCTCCGCCCGACGCCCCGCCCCCGCCGCCGGACGCGCCGCCCCCGCCTCCGCCGCCGGACGCACCCCCGCCGTCCGACGCCCCGGCACCACCCCCGCCCGGTGACCCGGCAATGGCGAATCAATAATGATTCGAATTGAGCACCGGCATTCAGCGAGGACATAATTGTTTGGCGCCGGTGTGAAGCGGCCCGGCAAATAGTCGCGGTGTGTTGTGCATCACGAGCAGTGGATGTTAAGAATTTCGCACTCGCCCGGCGCTCGTGCAAGAGCAAATTTGCTGTCGTAGCTCGACCGGCGGGTCGCCCACCGACCCTCGGAAGCGATATCACCCGCGCTATCGCTTTCGGCGGTCATAGGGCGGTCCCGGGATGGTGCGCCTGTGGCGTATGAGGTGGCCCGCGACCGCACGTATCCTGGCGCTGCCCGGCACGATCGAGCCGGTGCAGTGGAAGCCCAGAGCGTGGACGGGGAGCGGTCAATGATCTTCATCGTCGTCAAGTTCGAAACGAAGCCGGAATGGACCGAGCGCTGGCCGGAACTGGTCGGGCCCTTCACCGAGGCCACCCGTGCGGAGGAAGGCAACCTGTGGTTCGAATGGTCCCGCAGTCTGGACAATCCGGCGGAGTACGTCTTGGTGGAGGCGTTCCGGGACGATGAGGCGGGCAGCGCTCACGTCAACAGCGACCACTTCGAGCAGGCGATGCGAGACCTCGCCCAGGCGGTGAAGTCGACGCCGAAGATCATCAATCAGACGATCGACGCGACGGGGTGGTCGGAGCTGGGGGAGATGGCGGTCGGCTAATCGGGGACGACTTCGATCTCCTTGCCGAGCTGATATCCGGGCGCCAGCGGGAGCCGGTCCCCGCTCCAGAACGACCCGGGGTCGAACCAGTTGGGATACTTCTCCGTGGAGAGCAACCCCATCTCCTCGTAGGTGATCGCCACCGTTTCGGCGCAGTACGCGGCCTCCAGGCCGACGCGTCGCCGGGCTTTGCGCCGCCGGGTCGATTCCCGAACCTTCTTGTCCAGGAAGGGGATTCCCTGGGTCCAGTCATAGGCGGTGGGAAGCCGCCCGCGCAGCCATCGGCCGGTGAGCCGCGCGGTGGCGGGAAACGGGGTGCCGTCCATGCGTGCGATCACCCGTAGCAGCGCGTCCTCCTGGGCGCGGTCGGCGTACGGCGTCAGCTGCCGCAACCAGCAGCGCTGCTGGTAACGCTCCATCCACTGCCGCACCGCTTCGCGCAGGTCGTTGACCTGAACCCCGCGGTGATTGGTGCCGGTCCAGACGTCAACGAGCTTCTCGCCCAGCTCGGCATGCCAGATCAACGGCGGCAGATCGTCGATGGCTACCGTCATCCCGACGTGGTTGACCGGGCTGTTGGTCAGGGTCTGGATGGCGCGGTCCGGGCGCGAACCGCCGCGGAACAGCCACAAGTCGCCGGTCCGGGTTTCGTCGACGGCTTGGTTCAGCGTGAGCATCGTCGTGTAATCCCGGTCATCACTTGATCTTTCGGCGATTATGGGCGGACGGGCGCGGCGCGAGCCGCGGGACGCTTGATGGTGGACGGGCACACAAGTTAACCACAACCCTGAACGGACGGGCTCCCCGGCGAATAGCCTGTGTCCATGCGCAACATCTGGAAGTGGCTCGGCCTGGCGGGGGTCGCCGGCGTGGTCGCCGGGGGCGCTCTGGTCGTCCGCGATCAACGCAAGCGCCGTGCCTACACGGCCGACGAGGTTCGGGCCCGCCTGCATCGAAGGCTGGCCGAATCCAACGGGGAGAGCTTTCAGTCGAGTTCCGGATCGGCCACGGGTTCGACGGCGAATAATCGGTAGCTGCCCGAAAAGCCTTTCAGCTCAACGTCGTGCCCCTCGCCGAACCGGATGTCGGCACAGTCCCTCAAGGCGTCCCGCACCGGTTCGCTCACCAGGACCTGACCGCCGACGGCCTCCGCCGCGACGCGCGCCGCCATCGCGACATTGCGGCCGAACAGATCGTCGCCACGGCGCACCGAGCGCCCCATGTGGATGCCGATGCGGACGCGGATCTCGGTGTGCCGCTTACGTTTCGCTTCCGCGCGCAATGCGCGCTGCAGGTCGATCGCGCACCCGACGGCCTCGTCCGCCCGTGAGAACGCGATCATGAAGCCGTCGCCCTGGCTCTTCACCACGTGCCCGCCGTGTTGGCGGACGAGCTTGTGCACGAGCTTGTCGTGCGCGCTGATCAGCTTGACCCACGCGCGGTCGCCGATGCGCTCGTTGAGGGCGGTCGACTCCTCGATGTCGGAGAACAGGATCACCACCCGGCCGTCCGGGGTGACCCGGGCCAGGTCGGGCCGCTCCACCTCGGCCCAGTCGGCGAGGTCCTCGATGGAGCTGCGCACCACCGCGCCGAAGCCCTCCTTGCGCATCAGGTTGGCGGTGTTCCACACGGTCTTGACCGCCTCGCGCCCACCCGACAGCAGCCAATTGCGGGTGTCGGCCCGGTGCTGCAGTTCTTCGATCTCCCTGCGGCTGCTCGCCAGCAGCCTCGACAGCACGACGATGGCGCCGGCCTCGAGCACCGCAACCCCCGCCACGATGTAGACCGCGATATGCAGCGCATCATCCACGGGGGCCATCCTTTCAAGCCCGCGATGCGCTGCGGTTGTCGCTCCCCCGGGCAGTGTCTAGTGTTGGGATCGGCCGCCGCGGGTAGTGGACCTCAAAGGAGCCCATCAGGTGACTTTCGGGAGGTGCGGTCTTGGCCGACGGCGGCATTAGCGCGTCGAACGCGCTGGTGATCTTCGGAATCACCGGCGATCTCGCCCACAAGATGACATATCGGGCGCTGTACCGGTTGGAGCGCCGCAAGCTGCTCGACTGCCCGATTCTCGGCGTCGCGAGCGACGACATGTCCCTCGAGGCCCTGCTCGACCGAGCGCGCAAGGCCATCATGGATTCCGGCGAGGAGTTCGACGAAGCGGTGTTCGACCGGCTCGCCGGCCGGATGTCCTACCTGCACGGTGACGTCACCGACAGCGGGCTGTACACGGAATTGAGCAACCGGATCGCGTCGGAGTCGCGCCCGCTTTACTACCTGGAGATGCCGCCGGCATTGTTCGCCCCGATCGTCGAAAACCTGGCGAAGGCGGGCCTGCTCGAGCATGCGCGGGTCGCCCTCGAGAAGCCCTTTGGCCACGACCTGGCCTCCGCGCGCGACCTCAACTCGCGGCTGCGAGCTGTGTTGGACGAGGACCAGATCCTGCGTGTGGACCACTTCCTCGGCAAGCAGCCCGTCGAGGAACTCGAATACCTACGGTTCGCCAATCGCTCCCTCGCCGAACTGTGGGACCGCGACGCCGTCTCGGAAATCCACATCACGATGGCAGAGAACTTCGGCGTGGAGGACCGCGGCAAGTTCTACGACGCCGTGGGCGCCCTGCGCGACGTCGTGCAGAACCACCTGCTGCAAGTCCTGGCGCTGGTGGCGATGGAGCCGCCTGTGGGCCCCAGCGCCGACGACCTGAACGACAAGAAGGCCGAGGTGTTCCGCGCGATGCCTGCGCTGGACCCGGAGCGCTGCATCCGCGGCCAGTACCGCGGCTACACCGACGTCCCCGGCGTGGCGAAGGACTCGCAGACCGAAACCTACGTCGCGCTGCGCACCGAGATCGACAACTGGCGCTGGGCCGGCGTGCCCATCTTCCTGCGCGCCGGCAAGGCTCTGCCCGAGCGGGTGACCGAGGTGCGGATGTTCCTGCACCACGTTCCCGGGCTGGCGTTCCTGCGCAATCGGCCGAGCGAGCCCAACCAGATCGTGCTGCGCATCGACCCGGACCCCGGCATGCGCCTGCAGTTGTCCGCCCAGGTCGAGGACTCCTGGCAAGACGTGCATCTCGACTCGTCCTTCGCCAAGGATCTCGGCGAGCCCGTTCGCCCCTATGAGCGCCTCCTGTACGCCGGATTGACCGGCGACCGGCAGCTTTTCGCCCGCGAGGACAGCATCGAGGAGACGTGGCGGATCGTGCAGCCCGTCCTGGACAAGCCGGGCCGGATTCATCACTACGAGCCCGGCTCGTGGGGACCCGAGGCCGCGCAGTCACTCCTGCATGGCCACCGCAGTTGGCAACAACCGTGGCTGCCTCAGTAACGCTGACAAGAAGGAGAACAGGACATGCAGCTTGGGATGATCGGCCTGGGCCGGATGGGCGCCAACATCGTTCGCCGCCTGACCAAGGACGGCCACGAGTGCGTGGTGTATGACCACAACCCCGACGCGGTCAAGGCCATGGCGGGGGAGGACAAGACCACCGGGGTGTCGTCATTGCAGGAGCTCGCCGAGAAGCTGGAAGCCCCGCGCGTGGTCTGGGTGATGGTGCCGGCCGGAACGATCGTCACCGGGGTGATCAAGGAGCTCGCCCAGACGCTCGACGCCGGGGACATCGTGATCGACGGCGGCAACTCGTACTACCGCGACGACATCCGCCACGCAGAAGCGTTGGCGGAGCGGGGAATTCATCTACTCGACTGCGGCACCAGCGGCGGCGTGTGGGGCCGCGAGCGCGGCTACTGCCTGATGATCGGCGGTGACGACGAAGCTTTCGCCCGCGCCGAGCCGATCTTCGCCAGCGTCGCGCCTGGCGTCGACGCGGCGCCGCGCACCCCGGGACGCGACGGCGAGGTCGCGCAGGCGGAGAAGGGCTACCTGCACTGCGGGCCGTCCGGCGCCGGGCACTTCGTGAAGATGGTGCACAACGGCATCGAGTACGGGATGATGGCCTCGCTCGCCGAGGGGCTCAACATTCTGCGCAATGCCGACATCGGCAAGCACGTGAACGAGGGTGACGCCGAAACAGCGCCGCTGTCGAATCCGGAGTTCTACCAATACGATTTCGACATCCCCGAGGTCGCCGAGGTGTGGCGCAGGGGCAGCGTCATCGGCTCCTGGCTGCTGGACCTGACCGCGATCGCGCTGCACGACTCGCCCGACCTCAAGGAGTTCTCCGGGCGGGTGTCCGACTCCGGGGAGGGCCGCTGGACGGCTATCGCGGCGATCGACGAGGGTGTCCCGTCGCCGGTGCTGACCACCGCCCTGCAGTCGCGCTTCGCGTCGCGGCAGCTCGACGACTTCGCCAACAAGGCGCTGTCGGCGATGCGCAAGCAGTTCGGCGGACACGCGGAGAAGCCGGCCAACTGAGCCGTCCGCCCGCGATCAACTGCGCTTGACGAACCCGACCACGACGTCGCTGAAGGCGTCGTTGTCGTCGCCGGCCGCGGTGTGCCCGGCGTTGGACAGCTCGACGAACTCCGCGCCCGGCACCGTTTCCAGGAAGTGCTGGACGCCCTCGGGGCTGACGACGTCGGATAATTTGCCGCGAATCAGCATTACCGGGATCGTCAGGTTCGCGGCCGCGTGCTCGAATTTCTCCGTGCGCAGCTCGGGGTCGTCGCCGGGTTTGGTCATAAAGGCCGGGTCCCAGTGCCAATACCAGCGCCCGTCGCGCAGCCGCAGGTTCTTCTTCAGCCCTTCCGGGCTGCGCGGCTTGGCCCGGTACGGCAGGTACTCGGCGACGGCGTCGGCGGCCTGGTCCAGGGTGTCGAAGCCGTCGATGTTGCCCATCATGAAGTCGCGGATGCGCGCGCTGCCGCCCTTCTCGAACCGCGGCACCACGTCGACGAGCACCAGCTGGGTCACGCGGTCGGGTCCGGCCTGGTGGGCGGCGAGGATGCCGGTCAACCCGCCCATGCTCGCCCCGATGATCATCACGGGCCGGCCGACGGCCGCCAGCACCTCCATGACGTCGGCGGTCAGCGTGTCTACGGCGTAGTCGGCGTCGGGGGCGCGGTCGCTGTCACCGTGTCCGCGGCTGTCCAGGGCGACGACGTGGAAGCCCTCGTCGGCCAGGATCTGGCCGGTGTTCTTCCATGAGAACCTGTTCTGGCCGCCGCCATGCAACATGAGGATGGACGGCCGGCCCGCCGACTCGATGCCGCGGTTCCATTCGTCGGCGACCAGGGCGATGCCGTCGCGGCCGGCGAACTGGACCGTCAGGGGTGTGCTGCTCACGGCACTCACGGGCGTCCTCTCGGTAGATCGCCCTCCGACGTTACCTAGGTTGTCTATTCACCCGTCGCGCCGGTACCCCGATGGCGGGGCGACGCGGTCTGCGGTGACTTCTTGCCGTGGGCGCGGTCAGTCAGGTAGACCCCATCTCGAAGACCCTCGACAAGGAGGCGCCATGCCTGCCATCACCCCCACGCTGTGGTTCGACGACAATCTGGAGGAAGCGGCCGAGTTCTACACCTCGGTGTTCCCCGACTCGCGCATCGAAGGGATGAACCGGACCACCGAGGCCGGACCCGGCGAACCGGGCACCGTCCTGTCGGGCAGCTTCGTGCTGGACGGCAACCGGTTCATCGGGATCAACGGTGGACCGCTGTTCTCGTTCAGCGAGGCGGTGTCCTTTACCGTGCACTGCAAGGACCAGGACGAGGTGGACTACTACTGGGACCGGCTCAGCGATGGCGGCGAGGAGTCGCAGTGCGGCTGGCTGAAGGACCGCTTCGGCCTGAGCTGGCAAATCGTTCCGGATCGGCTGTACGAGCTGATCGGCGACCCCGATCGCGCCCGCGCCGCGGCCGCCACCCAGGCGATGTACGGCATGCGCAAGATCATCATCGCCGACCTGGAGCGGGCGGTGGCCGGCGAACCCGTCCAATGAGCCGTTGGCGAAAACGCTTGCCGTCGTAGCGCCTCGGTGACTCCCGATCGCGGCCGGTGCGCCCCGTTCGGGCAGGGGTAGGTTGGTCCCTGCGACGCCACGAGCAGGGAGGGAACATGGCGGACGGTGTTCGATGGGCCACCCGGTTCGAGCGGCTCGCCCCAGGGTCCGGCCAGGTGGCGCGCCATGGGTGAAGCAGGCTGGATCGACGTCAAGGGCCGGGCCGGTGACCTCAAGGCGCTCACGTGGGGACCGAGTGACGCCCCGGTCGCGCTGTGCCTGCACGGCTTCCCCGACACGCCCTATGGGTGGCGCAAGCTTGCACCCCTGCTGGCCGAATCGGGGTGGCGGGTCGTCGCACCCTTCATGCGCGGGTACGCGCCCTCATCGATCCCGACCGACGGCAGCTATCACATCGGCGCCTTGATGGACGACGCGCTGCGGGTGCGCGAAGCCGCCGGCGGCACACCACGAGACATCGTGATCGGTCATGACTGGGGTGCGCTCGCCGCCACCGGCCTGGCCGCCATGCCCGACAGCCCGTTCGCCAAGGCGGTGATCATGTCGGTGCCCGTCTCGGCCGGCCTCCGCCAGCGTGCAGGCCTCGCCGAGCGAGGCCGCCTCGCCGGCCTGATCTCGCGCCAGCTATTGCGCAGCTGGTACATGTTCTATTTCCAGTTGCCCTTCCTGCCGGCACATTCCGCGTCGTGGGTGCTACCGCTGCTGTGGCGGCGGTGGTCACCTGGTTACCGCGGCGCCGAGGACGACCTCCGTCACGTCGACGCCGCGATCGGCACACCGGAGAGCTGGCGGGCGGCGCTGGGACCGTACCGGGCCACGATCCGCAATACCCGGCCGCCCGCGCAGTACGCGGAGTTACACCGGCTGTGGACCGAGGCGCCGCTGCTGCCGTGCCTGTACCTGCACGGCCGCGACGACGGCTGCATGACATCGGCGTTCACCCGCTGGACCGAGAAGGCGTTGCCGGCGGGCAGCGAGGCCGACATCGTCGAACACGCCGGGCACTTCCTGCAGCTCGAACAGCCGAACAAGGTCGCCGACCTGATCCTCGGGTTCATCGGTCCGGCCGCCTGAGGCCGCGCGCCATGGCAGCCGGGCGCCGGATGGCCGCCGTCGACGCGCAGTTCTACTGGACGTCGGCGAAGATCCCGAACGACGAGTTCCTCCTCTATGCATTCGACGGCGCACCGGCCGATCCGGGGCGCGCGGTCGAGGAGATCCTTGTTCGGGGGCGGGGGTGCCCGGAGCTGGCGGTGCGAGTCGAAGAGGGCAGTCGGCTGGCCTACCCGCGGTGGGTGCCGGCCACCGTCGGGCCGCAGTGGCTGGTCCGCCACGACCTTGGCGGCGACAGTTGGAGCGGATGCCTGACCGCCGTCGTCGGCCTGGCGCGCAGCCAGCTCGACGCGCGGCGCATGCCGTGGCGACTGCACCTGTTCAGCCCGGTCCGGGGCATCCCGGGCGTCGACGGCCCGGGTGCGGTTGCGGTCATGCAGGTGGCGCACGCGCTGGCCGACGGGAACCGTGCCGCGGCGATGGCGGCCCGGCTGTTGGGCCGGCCCACCCCGGTGCCGCGGGTGCCCGAGCCAAGATCGGGCTTCCTGCCGGCGCGGGCGGTCCAGGCCGCGCGCACGCACCACCGGTTCGAGCGCGACACCCGCGCGGGCCTGCTGGCGCCGGGGCTGGGGTCGCGGCCGCCGCTGCCCACCAACGCCCGCCCGGACGGTGCCATCTCGGTGCGCACCGTCGTGCGCCGCCGCGCCCAGCTGCCCGGGCCCACCGTCACCGTTGGCGTGCTCGGCGCCGTGTCCACAGCGCTGTCCCGCCTGATCGGTGCGGCGGCCGATTCGCTGGGCGCGGAGGTCCCGATGGCCAAACCCGGTGAACGGCAAGCCAACAACCACTTCGGGAACGTCGTCGTCGGGTTGTATCCGACTCTCGAGCCGGGTTTGCGCGCCGAGCGGATCGCCGCAGACCTGGCCAACGGGCGGCGCCGCTTCGAGCATCCGGCGACCGGCGCCGCGGATCGGGCGTTGGCGGCGGTACCGGCGTCGCTGCTGCGGTGGGGCGTGGCCCAGTTCGACCCGGATGTCCGCCCGGCGGAGGTGGCCGGCAACACCGTGGTGTCCAGCGTGTATCGGGGAGCCGCCGATCTCGGGCTCGGCGAGGCGCGGGTGGTGTTGACCGCGGGATTTCCGGCGCTGTCGCCGATGATGGGCCTCACCCACGGCGTGCACGGCATCGGCGAGACGGTCGTGATCAGCGTGCACGCGGCCGAGTCGGCGGTCGGTGACATCGACGCGTATGTGCGGCTACTGGATGCGGCGCTGTAACCTATTGCGCATCACCGGATTTGGCGGCGGCCGCGCGGGTCAGGCCGACCGCGACGATGAGTTCCTCGTGCAGCTCGAACCACACGGTGTGGTAGGAGTCGACCAGCGGCCTGGTCAGCCAGGCAGTGTCGCCGGCTTTGATTTTGTCCAGGGCCGCACGCAATTTGACCGCGTAGCCGCCCAGTCGAGGCAGCTGCGTCGCGGCCGTCTCGATGAGCGGGACCACCCGCGCGTGCACGCGGTCGAGGCGTCGCAGCACCGCCGCGTCGTATTCCGCGTCGTCGTGGGCGTTGGGGCGGCCCTGCGGGCCGCCGTACAACTGCCAGTCCGTGACCAGAGATTTGAATTCGGCATTGACGGCACGAAAGTCGTTGTAAACGCCGAGCATTGCGGCGTGATCGACGCCGTCGCGCTCCTGCGCCAGCAGCGTCTCCAGCCTGGCGCGGCCGCCGGGACTGATTCGCAGCGTCGCGCCGTCGATCAGCAGTCCCGCCGCGGTAAGCCGCTCGACGGTGTCGCCGATGTTCGCGAGGTCGTCGTTCAAGGTCGCGGCCAGCTCAGCGGGCCGCACCCGGCCCTTGAGCCGGACGGCCTGCAACACGGCCAGTTCGGTCACCCGCCCGCCCGGCCCGCCAGCCGCAGGGCGGTCAGCATGACGATCAGGGGAGTGGCCGACACCACGTCGGACAGGCCGGCGTCCATGGCTGCGCGGACCGCGGCGTCGGAGGTGTCGTCCAGCCGCGGGTGAGCGCCCACAGCGTGCGCCCGCAGCGGGCAGACCCGTCGCGCGAGGTCGGCGAGCTCGCGTAGTTCCGGCGTGTCGTTCTCCGACCACGCGGACAGGGTGAGGTTGCCTTCGCGCACTTCACCTTCGGCGCCGTCGACCGTGACCTGTCTGCCGGACAGTGCCGCCGCCACGCCCCTGCCGCACCCCACCACGGCCACCCGGCCCAGTTCGCGGCTTACCACGGCCGCATGGCTGGCGGCGCCGCCGACCTCGGTGACGATGCCCTGTGCGGCCAGCATGCCGAGCACGTCTTCGGGCCGCGTGTGGTCGCGGACGAGGATCACCCGCTCGCCCCGGTCGGCGGCGTCGAGCGCCTCGTCCACGTCCGTATAGGCTTTGCCCGTCGCCACACCCGGGCAGGCGGGCAGGCCCCTTGCCAAGAGCGGTGCCGCCAAACGAGTTTCGGGTTGCAGGGCGGGCAGCAGCAGATTCTCGACGTGCGCCGGGGTCACACGGCGCAGCGCCTCGGCGTCGTCGATGAGGCCCTCGCGGCGCAGTCGCAGCGCCAGACGTATCGCCGCCTGCGCCGACCGCTCGGCCGCCCGCGTCTGCAGCAACCACAGGTTGCCGTCCTCGACGGTGAATTCGATCTCCTGGACATCGGAGGCGAGCCGTTCCAGCAGGCGGGCGGCGCCCAGCAGTTCGTCGTAGACGTCCGGTTGCTCGTCGTGCAGCGCCGCGATGGGTTCGACGTCGACCGATCCCGACACCACCTCGTCGCCCTGGCCGCCGGGTAGCCATTCGCCGAACGGCTCATCGGCGCCCGTGATCGGGTTGCGCGAAAACAACGCGCCGGCACCGGATCTGGAGCCACGGTTGCCGAACACCATCGCCTGCACGATGACGGCCGTGCCGCCGCGGTCGTCGAGGCCGTAATGCGTGCGGTAGGCGACCGCGCGTGGCGAATTCCAGGAGTCGAACACCGCCCTGATGCCGGCGTGCAGCTGGGTGTACGGATCGTCGGGAACCGCGCCGCCCACGATGCGCCGATACATGCGGTCCAACCGCTCCCGGATGTCGCGGGCGAAGCGCGCCGCCCCGGCCGCGGTGAGGGAGCGCTCGACGGCCTCGTTGACGCCCAGGTCGAGAATCGTGTCCATCATGCCGGGCATGGACTGGGTGGCCCCGGAACGGACGCTGACCAGCAGCGGTCGGGGGCCGCGCCCGAACGTGCGGCCGGTCTCGCGCTCCAGCCAGGCCACCCCGTCGAGCACCTCGTCCCAGATCGCGTCCACGGTCGCGCCCGGCTCCGTCAGGTACCGGGCCCCGACCCCGATGGTGATGCAGAACGCGGGCGGCACCGGCAGCCCGTGCCGGCGCATGAGCTCGACGCCGTAGCCCTTGTTGCCGAGGACTTCCCGTGGCTCGTCGCCGCGCCCATCCAGCAAGACCACGGCGTTGTGCAGGGTGCCTTCGGGGGAGACGGTGCCTCGTGAGGCACGAGCCATGGTTGCACCCCCTTCGCCATTCGGCTGCTCATTCGGCCAACGTCGGAACGCCCGCTATGTTCCCACATGGACCGGTGAAGTTAGCTGCTCGCGCCGCTATTACCCGATCCGCCGCATGATCTAGGTTTGCACGTATGACTGCCTACTACGTCGGCGTACTGATCCTTCGGCTGGTGCTGGGCCTGACGCTGGCCGCCCACGGCTACAACAAGTTCTTCGGCGGCGGCCGCATCCCCGGCACGGCGCGATGGTTCGAGAGCATCGGGATGAAGCCCGGCAAATTCCACGCCACGGTGGCCGCCACGACCGAAATGGCCGCCGGGCTGGGGCTGGCGGCGGGCCTGCTCACTCCTATCCCCGCGGCGGGCTTCGTCTCGCTGATGCTGGTCGCCGCCTGGACCGTGCACCGGGCCAACGGCTTCTTCATCGTCAAGGAAGGCTGGGAGTACAACCTGGTGCTGGCGGTGGCCGCCGTCGTCGTCGCGACCCTCGGCGCCGGCAAGTTCAGCCTGGACTGGCTGATCTTCGGGAAGAACTGGTTCGACGGCTGGTACGGCCTGCTGATCTCGGTCGTCCTCGGTCTTGCCGGGGCGATCGGCCAGCTGGTGATCTTCTACCGGCCGCCGGCCAAGCAAGCGGGGTGACGGTCGGAGCCGTTCAGCCGGCGGAGACGGCCTCGGCTTCCCGGACCTCGTCGGCGGCGCGCTCACCCGAACGGATCGCGCCATCGATCCACCCGCACATGACGGTCGAGCTTTCGGTCCCGGCCCAGTGGATGCGGCCGCACGGCTCGCGCAGGGTGTAGCCGAATTCGGTGAGCACGCCGGTCGGGGCGTGGCTGATCATGCCGCCCCCGGAGTATCGCTCGGTGGTCCAGTTCTGCTCGTGGTACTCCCGCGGCGTTCGCGCCCTCGCGCCGAAGCGGTCGACCAACTCGCCGACGATCGCCGCCTGGCGCTCGGCCTCGGTGAGCCTGCCCAACCGGCGCGCCGCGACGCCCTCGGAGATGGCGCACATGATCCCCGGGTTGCCCGTGTCGGTGCAGGCGTCGATGGTCAGCGAGGCGAGTGAGCCCGGCGCGGCCGTCTGACCGGACAACCCGTCCGCCCGCCAGAACGGCTCGTCGTAGACCACCGAGGTCTTGAGGACGGCGCCGCCGGGCATGCGCTGGTGCAGGAACGCCCGGTCCACCGGCAGCATCGGCTCGTAGTCGATCGAGGCGGCGATCGCCAGCGGGATGGTGACGATGACCCGCCGCGCGCGCACCGTGACGCCGTCCGCGCGCACGGTCACGCCGTCGGCATCCTGGCTGACCTGCCGGACCGGTCGCGACAGCTGCACGGCATCGCCCAGTTCGGCGGCCATCGGGCCGTAGACGGCGCCCATCCCGCCGATCGGGCGGGCGTCCTGGGAGCCGCCCCTGCTTGAGATGACGAAGGTGGGGCCGCCGGCCGATCCCATCTGGGCCAGCACCCACAGCATCGACACCTCGGACGCCGCGGACGTGTAAGCCCCGGCCAGCGCCATGTCGAGCATCTCGCGGGCCGGTTTGGACATGGTGTTCCGGTCAAGCCACTCGCCCAGGCTGATCCGGTCCCACTCGGCGGCATCCCTTGCCTCCCAGGGGCATTCGCCAGGAACGGAATTGCACATCTTTTCCACCGCGCGCAGCGCCAGGCCCAGGTTGGCGACCGCCCACGGGCTCATCGTCCACGGGATGGTTCCGCCGTAGCGGTGCTTCTTGCCGTCGATGACCATCATGGCGTCGCCGTCGTTGTACTGCTTGTATTCCGGCACGCCGAACTCGGCCATCAGCGCATGGATCCGGTCCTGGCCCGGGCCGACCCACGCCCCGCCGCGATCGACCCAGCTGCCGTCGGCGCGGGTTTCGGTGAATGTGCGGCCGCCGACGCGGTCGCGCGCCTCCAGCAATGTCACGGAATGCCCGGCTCGGCTCAACCGCAGGGCCGCCGCCAGGCCCGCGAATCCGGCACCGACCACGCAGTAATCGACGTCCGCCACGACCAGCTCCTCGATGAGCGCCACCCCAGCAGCAAACTACACCCGGCGCGGCCGCGACAGTAGCGGGTTCACGGACATTTCCGTGGTGGTTCAGGTGCGATGGCCGGTGGGTAGGGCAGGTCCGTGCTGGTGTGCGGATCGACGCGCACCGGACGGCCGAGGTAGGGGAAGGCCCGTTGTGGGCAGGACGGGCGATCGCAGATCTTGCATCCCGCCCCAATGGGCACCGTCGCCTCGCGACTTCCCAGGTCGATGCCAACGGAATAGACGAGCTTTTCGGCGTGGGCCACGTCGCATCCCAGCCCGATCGCGAAGCTCTTGTCGGGGCCGAGGTAACTGTCGTGGTCCGCCGCCGTGGTCCGCGCAACCCAGAAGTAGGTGCGCTCGTCGGGCATCTGGGCGACCTGCGTCAGAAACTGCCCCGGTCGGGAGAACGCCTGGTGAACCACCCACAGCGGACAGTTACCACCCACCCGAGAGAAGTGAAAACCCGTGGCGGACTGGCGTTTCGAGATGTTGCCCGCGCTATCGGTCCGGACGAAGATGAAGGGAACCCCCCGTGCGCTGGGGCGTTGCAGAGTGGATAACCGATGGCAGATCGTCTCGAAGCCCACCTCGAACCGTCGCGCCAACCGGTCGATGTCATAGCGGACACTCTCGGCGGCATCGAGGAATTGCCGGTAGGGGAGGAGCAGGGCGCCAGCGAAATAGTTGGCCAGGCCGATGCGGGCCACACTGCGGGCGTCGTCGCTGAGTTGGTCGTCGGCCGCGATGATGCCGCTGATCAGCTCGGCCTGGGTGAGCAGCGCCACCTGGGTCGCCAACTGGAATGCGCGTTGACCCGGACGCAGCCACCGCGCCACGTACAAGGTCCGCTGATCCGGCCGAAATAGGCGCTTGGAGTTACGATTCAGCGTCCGGCCGTCGTCGACGATTACGGTCACGCCTAGCTCCTCATCGAGGAACTGCGCCAGCGCAGTGTCGAGTCCACCGATCCGCAGGCGGTTGAGTTCGAACAATTCCTCGGCGGCGAGGTCGAGCTCACCGATGTAGTTCTTGCGGTCGTAGAAGAAGTCCCGCACCTCCTCGAAGGGCATCGGCTGCTGGGGAGCCGCGGAAACCTCGGCGTTGGCCCGGCTGTGCAGCGCTTCGAGGTCGGCGGTGGCGTCGTGCAACCGCCGGTGGAGGTTGATCAGCGTCTGTCCGACCGCGGGCATGCGCGCGACCAACTCTTCGATCTGCGCGGCGGTGGCGGGCGCCTCGGCGAGAACCTCCCGCAAATCCGAGACCAGGCGAGCGTCGGATTCCGGCGCGAAGTACTGAGCCGGCAGGCCGAAACGCTCCGTGAGGGTGAACAACACCGGCACGGTGAGGGGGCGCTGGTCGTTTTCCAATTGATTGACATAGCTCGTCGACAGCCCCAGGGCGCGCGCCAAGGCCACCTGGCTCAGCCCGTGGTCCTCCCGGAGCCGCCGTAGGCGGGCGCCGGCAAACGTCTTCACCACGGGTGTCACGATACGCGCATGCGCTTACACAAGATCCGCAAGATCACGTGGATGTGGACACATAAATACGCTTATTTAGGGCATTTACCCGGGGTTGGGCGCTGCGTACTGTGCGGCTTATGCGAGTACACGAGGTCCGCACCCGGCGCAGCGCCGAAAACTTTCCCCGAAGCGAGCACCTGGCCTGGAAGATCGCCGAGGTCGCGACCGACCCGGTAGCGGTGCCCGCGGACACCGAGGCGATGGTGATCAACCGCGTCATCGACAACGCCGCGGTCTCGGCCGCGTCCGTGATCCGCCGCCCGGTGGCCGTCGCCCGCGCCCAGGCGCAGGCGCATCCCGTCTCATCCCCGGGCGCAAAGGTTTTCGGCGTCAACGGCGACTACTCACCGGAGTGGGCCGCCTGGGCCAACGGCGTGGCCGTGCGCGAACTGGATTTCCACGACACCTTCCTGGCCGCCGAGTATTCGCACCCCGGCGACAACATCCCCGCCCTGGTGGCCGTGGCCCAGCACCTCGGGATCGGTGGCGCGGACCTGATCCGGGGCATCGCGACCGGCTACGAGATCCAGATCGACCTGGCCAAGGGGATTTCCCTGCACGAGCACAAGATCGACCACGTCGCGCACCTCGGCCCGTCGGTAGCCGCGGGCCTGGGCACCATGTTGCGTCTCGACAAGGAGACCATCTACCAGGCGATCGGCCAGGCGCTGCACCTGACCACGTCCACCCGGCAGGCACGCAAGGGCCTGATCTCGAGCTGGAAGGCGTACGCGCCGGCGTGGGCCGGCAAGGTCGCCATCGAGGCCGTCGACCGCGCCATGCGCGGCGAGGGCGCACCGGCGCCCATCTGGGAGGGTGAGGACGGGGTGATCGCCTGGCTGCTCTCGGGTCCCGAACACACCTACCGGGTCCCACTGCCGGAGCCCGGCGAGCCCAAACGGGCCATCCTGGACAGCTATACCAAGCAGCACTCGGCGGAATACCAGAGCCAGGCCCTTATCGACCTGGCCCGCAGGCTGCGCGAGCGGATCGGTGATCTGGCGCAGGTCGCGGCGATCGTGCTGCACACCAGCCATCACACGCACCACGTGATCGGCACGGGCTCAGGTGATCCGCAGAAGTTCGACCCCGACGCATCGCGTGAGACGCTGGACCACTCCGTGATGTACATCTTCGCCGTCGCGCTGCAGGACGGCACCTGGCATCACGAGCGGTCCTACACAACTGAACGGGCACGCCGGCCCGACACCATCGAGCTGTGGCGGAAGATCTCGACGGTCGAGGATCCCGGATGGACCCGGCGCTACCACTCCATCGATCCTGCCGAGAAGGCATTCGGTGGGCGGGCGGAAATCACCCTGAAAAACGGCGACGTCATCGTCGACGAGATCGCCGTCGCCGACGCTCATCCGCTGGGGGCTCGGCCGTTCGAGCGCAAGCAGTACATCGGGAAGTTCACCGAGCTGGCCGAGGGTGTCGTCAGCGCGACCGAGCAGCGGCGGTTCCTGTCGTCGGCCGAAGCCCTCCCGGACCTGCAGGCCGGGACTCTGAGCGCGCTCAACATCGCGGTCGGTCCGCGGGTGCTCGACAAGGCGCCCGCGATTCCCCCGGGGATCTTCGGATGAACGGGCTCGTCAGCAGCGCCGTGCCTGCATCCGGCAAACGCGCAGCCTTTCGAGCTGCGCTGGAAAGCGGGCGCCTGCAACGGTTTCCGGGCGCGTTCTCACCCCTGGTGGCCAAGCTGGTCGCCGATCTCGGGTTCGATGGCGTGTACGTCTCCGGTGCGGTGGTGTCGGCCGACCTGGGCATGCCTGACATCGGGCTCACCACGCTGACTGAGGTCAGCGCCCGGGGCGCGCAGATCGCCGCGGCCACCGAACTGCCGACGTTCATCGACGCCGACACCGGCTTCGGTGAACCGATGAACGCCGCCCGCACCGTGGCCGTGTTGGAGGACGCCGGGCTGGCCGGCTGTCACCTGGAGGACCAGGAGAACCCCAAGCGCTGCGGCCACCTCGACGGGAAGACGGTGGTGCCCGCCCCCTCGATGATCAAACGTCTACGGGCCGCGGTGTCGGCCAGGCGCGATCCCAACTTCGTCATCTGCGCCCGGACCGACGCCGCGGGCATCGAGGGCCTGCCCGCCGCGGTCGATCGGGCCAGGGCCTATGCCGACGCGGGCGCAGACCTGATCTTCACCGAAGCCCTGCACACGCCGGCCGAATTCGAACAGTTCCGTGCCGCCGTGGACACGCCGTTACTGGCCAACATGACCGAATTCGGCAAATCGCAGCTACTGAGCGCCCGGCAACTCTCCGACATCGGCTACAACCTGGTGATCTACCCCGTGACAACTTTGCGGTTGGCCATGCATGCCGTCGAGGCCGGCCTCCGCGAAATCGACGACACCGGAACACAATCCGGGCTCGTCGGGCGCATGCAGCCCCGCAGCCGGCTCTACGAGCTGCTCCGCTACGCCGACTACAACCAATTCGATTCCGATACCTACAACTTCACCCTCGAAGGGGTCGCGCAATGAGCACCATCGAAGAGAACAAACCCCGCATCTGCAAGGGCCTGGCCGGTGTCGTGGTGGACACCACCGCCATCTCCAAGGTGGTGCCGGAGACCAACTCGCTGACCTATCGCGGGTACGCGGTGCAGGATCTGGCCGCGCACTGCAGTTTCGAGCAGGTTGCCTACTTGCTGTGGCACGGGGAGCTGCCCAGCGACCAGCAGTTGGCCCTGTTCACCCAACGGGAACGCGCCGCCCGCCGGCTAAACCGGTCCCAGTTGTCGCTGTTGGCCAAATTGCCCGACACCTGCCACCCGATGGACGTGGTGCGCACCTTCATCAGCTCCATGGGCGCCGAAGATCCCGAGGAGGACGACAGCAGCGCGGCGGCAAACCACGCCAAGGCGCTGCGGATGTTCGCGGTGCTGCCCACCATCGTCGCCGCCGACATGCGACGGCGACGCGGCCTGGAACCCGTCGCCCCGCACAGCCACATGGATTACGCGCAGAACTTCCTGCACATGTGCTTCGGCGATGTCCCCGAGCAAGTGATCGTGGACGCCTTCGAGCAATCGATGATTCTCTACGCCGAGCACAGCTTCAACGCCTCCACGTTCGCCGCACGGGTGGTCACCTCCACCCAATCCGACATGTACAGCGCGGTGACGGCGGCCATTGGCGCGCTCAAGGGTCCGCTGCACGGTGGCGCCAACGAGGCGGTGATGCACGACATGCTCGAAATCGGCAGCGCCGAAAAGGCCTCGGAGTGGTTGCAGGGCAAGCTTGCCCGCAAAGAGAAGATCATGGGATTCGGCCACCGGGTCTACAAGAACGGTGACTCGCGCGTACCGACCATGAAGGAAGCCCTCGACCGCGTCGCCGCCGTTCGCCACGGTCAGAAGTGGCTCGACATCTATGACGTGCTGGTAGAGGGCATGGCCGAGGCCAAGGGCATCAAGCCGAACCTGGACTTCCCGACCGGGCCCGCCTACTACCTCATGGGCGTGGACGTCGCCTGCTTCACGCCCGTCTTCGTGATGAGCCGCATCACCGGGTGGACGGCCCACATCATGGAGCAGACCGCGTCGAACGCGTTGATCCGTCCGCTCAGCGAATACGTCGGGCCGGCGCAGCGCGCTCTATCGTAAAGAGCGTGTTCGCCAAAGTACTGGTCGCCAATCGCGGGGAGATCGCGATCCGCGCCTTCCGCGCCGCCTACGAGCTGGAAATCGCCACCGTGGCGGTCTATCCGTACGAGGACCGCAACTCCGTGCATCGGCTGAAGGCCGATGAGTCGTATCAGATCGGCGAGCAGGGTCATCCGGTGCGCGCCTACCTGTCGGTCGACGACATCGTCGCGACGGCGCTGGCCTGCGGAGCGGACGCCATCTACCCGGGCTACGGATTCCTGTCGGAGAATCCGGACCTGGCCGCGGCATGCGTTTCGGCGGGGATCACGTTCGTGGGCCCCAGCGCGGAGGTGCTGGAGCTGACGGGCAACAAGTCGCGGGCCATCGCAGCGGCGCGGGCGGCGGGTCTGCCGGTGCTGGCCTCCTCCGCGCCCTCGACGTCGGTGGAAGAGCTGGTGTCGGCTTCCGAGTCGATGACGTTTCCGCTGTTCGTCAAGGCGGTGGCCGGCGGGGGCGGCCGCGGCATGCGGCGGGTCGCCGACCCGGCGGCCCTGCCCGAGGCGATCGAGGCGGCCAGCCGCGAGGCCGAGTCCGCCTTCGGCGACGCCTCGGTGTTCCTCGAGCAGGCCGTGCTCGACCCGCGCCACATCGAGGTGCAGATCCTGGCCGACACCCAGGGAAACGTCATCCACCTCTACGAGCGGGACTGCAGCGTTCAACGCCGCCACCAGAAGGTCATCGAGATCGCGCCGGCGCCGAACCTGGATCCCCAACTGCGCGAGCGCATTTGCGCGGACGCGGTGGCGTTCGCGCAAAGTATCGGCTACACGTGTGCGGGCACGGTGGAATTCCTGCTCGACGAGCGGGGCAACCACGTCTTCATCGAGATGAACCCCCGCATTCAGGTGGAGCACACCGTCACCGAGGAGATCACCGATGTCGACCTGGTGTCTGCCCAACTGCGGGTCGCCGCCGGGCAGACCCTGGAACAGCTTGGCCTGAGCCAGGATTCGGTCGTCCCGCACGGTGCCGCGTTGCAGTGTCGCATCACCACCGAGGATCCGGCCAACGGCTTCCGTCCCGACACCGGCCGGATCACCGCCTATCGCACCCCGGGCGGCGCGGGGATTCGGCTGGACGGCGGTACGACGCTGGGTGCGGAGATCAGCGCGCACTTCGACTCGATGCTGATCAAGCTGACCTGCCGAGGGCGCGATTTCGCCACCGCCGTACGCCGGGCGCGGCGCGCGGTCGCGGAGTTCCGCATCCGCGGGGTGTCGACGAACATCCCGTTCCTGCAAGCGGTTCTGGACGATCCCGATTTTCGGGCCGGCCGAATCACGACGTCGTTCATCGAACAGCGTCCGCAGCTGCTCACCGCGCGCAGCTCGGCCGACCGCGGCACCAAGATCCTCAGTTACTTGGCCGACGTCACGGTCAACAAGCCGCACGGCGAGCGCCCCTCGACCGTGTATCCCTACGACAAGCTCCCCGACATCGACCTGTCGGCGGACCCGCCTGCTGGATCCAAGCAACTCCTCACCGAACTGGGACCGGAGGGTTTCGCGTCCTGGCTGCGGGAATCGCGCGGCGTGGGCGTCACGGACACCACGTTCCGCGACGCGCACCAGTCCCTCCTGGCCACGCGGGTGCGCACCAGCGGACTGATCATGGTGGCGCCCCACATCGCCCGCACAATGCCGCAGCTGCTGTCGATCGAATGTTGGGGCGGGGCGACATACGATGTCGCCCTGCGCTTTCTGAAAGAGGACCCGTGGGAGCGGCTGGCGGCCCTGCGCGAGGCGGTGCCCAACGTATGCCTGCAGATGCTGCTGCGCGGCCGCAACACCGTTGGCTACACGCCCTATCCGGCGACCGTCACGACGGCGTTCGTCGAGGAGGCGACGGCGACCGGCATCGACATCTTCCGAATCTTCGACGCGCTGAACAACGTTGACTCGATGCGCCCTGCGATCGACGCGGTCCGCAACACCGGCACCGCCGTCGCCGAGGTGGCGATGTCCTACACCGGCGATCTCAGCGATCCGGCCGAAAAGCTCTACACCCTGGACTACTATCTGAAGCTGGCCGAACAGATCGTCTCGGCGGGCGCGCACGTGCTGGCGATCAAGGACATGGCCGGGTTGTTGCGCGCCCCGCCGCCACCACGCTGGTCTCGGCGCTGAAGTCGCGGTTCGACCTGCCGGTGCACGTGCACACCCACGACACCCCCGGCGGGCAGCTCGCCACCTATGCCGCGGCCTGGCACGCCGGAGCCGACGCGGTCGACGGCGCCGCGGCCCCGCTCGCAGGGACGACGAGCCAGCCCGCGCTGTCGTCGATCGTGGCCGCCGCGGCGCACACCAGCCGCGACACGGGGCTGTCGCTGGCGGCGGTGTGCGAACTGGAGCCGTACTGGGAGGCGCTGCGCAAGGTCTACGCGCCGTTCGAATCCGGGCTGCCGGCTCCAACCGGCCGGGTCTACCGCCACGAAATCCCGGGCGGCCAACTGTCCAACCTGCGCCAGCAGGCCATCGCCCTGGGCCTCGGTGACCGCTTCGAAGACATCGAAGACGCCTATGCCGGGGCCGACGCGATCCTGGGGCACCTGGTGAAGGTCACCCCGTCGAGCAAGGTGGTCGGGGACCTGGCGCTGGCGCTGGTCGGTGCGGGCGTCAGCGCGCAGGATTTCGCCGACGACCCCGCCCGTTACGACATCCCCGACTCCGTCATCGGCTTTCTGCGCGGGGAACTCGGTGACCCGCCCGGTGGCTGGCCGGAGCCGTTGCGCACCAAGGCGTTACAGGGTCGCGGTCCGGCGAGGCCGGAACAACACCTGTCGTCCGCAGACGAAAGGGCGTTGGCCCTGCCGGGCGCCGAGCGCCAAGCGACGCTGAACCGCCTGCTGTTCCCCGGGCCCACGAAAGAGCTCGAGGATCACCGTGAGCAGTACGGCGACACGTCGCGGCTGAGCGCCAACCAGTTCTTCTACGGGCTGCGGCAGGGCGATGAGCACCGCGTCGAGCTCGAGCGCGGCGTGGAGTTGCTGATCGGTCTGGAGGCCATCTCCGATGCCGACGAGCGCGGCATGCGTACCGTGATGTGCATCCTCAACGGGCAGTTGCGCCCCGTCTTGGTGCGCGACCGGAGCATCGCCGCGGACGTGCCGGCCGCCGAAAAGGCCGACCGCACAAACCCCGACCACGTCGCCGCGCCGTTCGCCGGCGTCGTCACGGTGACCGTGGACGTCGGGGACGAAGTGGAAGCGGGACAGACGATTGCGACGATCGAGGCGATGAAGATGGAGGCCGCGGTCACCACCGCGAAGGCCGGGAAGGTCGCGCGGATTGCCGTTTCGCGGACCGCTCAAGTCGAGGGTGGTGACCTGTTGGTGGTGGTCGGTTAGCGGACGGCCCCAGCCCCTAGGCCGGGCCGCCATACTGCCACACCAGCGTGTGGGCGCCGGTCATCGTCGGGTTGCACCACATGGTCCGGCCGTTGGCGTCCTGGGTGGTCGCGTGCAGCACGGTGCACGCTTCGCCGGGCCCCGGGGCGTCGGCGCGGGACGGACCGGCGACGAAGGCGAACGGAGAGGCGGCGGCCAGCGCTGCGGCCAGGGCGAACCGAAGTGTCTTCATGGTGGACTCTCCTCGGGCGCGGCTTCATCCGACGGTATCCGGCCAAGAACCCGCGGGCAAAGGAAACTTTGCCCGAACGTGATCGCGCGGGGCTAGAACAGGTTCTAGTCTTCAGACCATGGGATTCCTGAAGCCCGACCTGCCGCAGATCGACATGGACGAATGGAACAAGGGCACCCGCAGCGAAAAGATCCGCCCGATGGCCAAACACTGGGCCGAGGTCGGGTTCGGCACGCCGATCGTCCTGCACCTGTTCTACGTCGTCAAGATCCTCCTTTACATCCTCGGCGGCTGGCTGTTCGCGTCGGCCACCAATGGTCTCGGCGGATTCACTCACGTGGCGTCGTGGTGGTCCGAGCCAATCGTGTTCGAGAAGGTCGTCCTCTACACGATGCTGTTCGAGGTGATCGGCCTGGGCTGCGGCTTCGGGCCGCTGAACAACCGCTTCTTCCCGCCAATGGGCTCGATCCTGTACTGGATGCGGTTCGGCACCATCCGGTTGCCACCGTGGCCCGACCGCGTCCCGTGGACCAGGGGAACCAAGCGCAAGCCCGTCGATGTTGCGCTGTACGCGCTCTTGCTCCTGCTGACGCTGAGCGCGCTGTTCGCCGACGGCACCGGCCCGGTACCGGAACTGGGCACCATGGTGGGGCTGTTGCCGTGGTGGAAGATCGTCCTGATCCTGCTGACGCTGGGCGTGCTCGGGTTGCGCGACAAGGTGATCTTCCTGGCCGCCCGCGGCGAGGTGTACGCCACCATGGCCGTAACCTTCCTCTTCGGCGGCGTCGACATGATCGTCGGGTCCAAGGTGGTGTTCCTGGTCATCTGGATGGGCGCGGCGACGTCGAAGCTCAACAAGCACTTCCCGTTCGTCATCTCCACGATGATGTCCAACAACCCACTGGTGCGACCCCGGTGGCTGAAACGGCGCTTCTTCGAGAAGTTCCCGGACGACCTGCGTCCCGGGCGGCTGTCGCGCTGGCTCGCGCACCTCAGCACGGCCATCGAGATGCTCGTGCCGCTGCCACTGTTCTTCTGTCACGGCGGCTGGCCCATCACCGTGGCCGCCGTCGTGATGGTGTGTTTCCACCTCGGCATCCTGCTGTCGATCCCGATGGGGGTGCCGCTGGAGTGGAACGTCTTCATGATCTTCGGGGTGCTGTCGCTGTTCGTCGCGCACGCCCGCCTCGGGCTGGCCGATTTGAGACACCCGGTTTTGGTCGCGGTTCTGTTCGCCGTCATCGTGGGAGTCGTGGTGCTCGGCAACATGTTCCCGCGCAAGATCTCGTTCCTGCCCGGCATGCGGTACTACGCGGGCAACTGGGACACCACGCTGTGGTGCATCAAGGGATCGGCGAGCGAGAAGATCTCGCGGGGCATCGTCGCGATCGCCAGCATGCCGCAGGCCCAGCTGGAGCGGTTCTACGGCAGCCCCGAGGCGGCGCAGATCCCGATCTACATGGGATATGCGTTCCGCGGCTTCAACACTCACGGCCGGGCGCTGTTCACGCTGGCGCACCGCGCCATGGCGGGCCAGAACGAGGACGACTACGTCATCACCGACGGTGAGCGGATCTGCAGCACCGCCCTCGGGTGGAACTTCGGTGACGGCCACATGCACAACGAGCAACTGATCGCCGCGTTGCAGCAGCGCTGCCATTTCGAGCCGGGTGAGGTGCGGGTGGTCCTGCTCGACGCGCAACCGATTCACAAGCAGACGCAGGCCTACCGCCTGGTGGATGCGGCGACGGGGGAGTTCGAGCGCGGGTTCGTCCGGGTGGCCGACATGGTGACCCGGCAGCCCTGGGCGGACGACGTTCCCGTCGAGGTGGTCTCGGACTAGGGCCGCGAGCGTAACCGCACTGCGAAATAATCGCGCGAAAATCGCAGTGGGGTTACGCTCGCGAAACCCTACGCCCCCGCCCGGACCTCCCGCGCCGCCGCGACCATGTTCCGCAGCGACGCGGTCACCTCGTCGACCGAGCGCGTCTTCAGCCCGCAGTCCGGATTCACCCAGAGACGTTGGGGTGGGACGGCTTTGAGCGCCGCGCGCAGCGACTCGGCCATCTCGCCGGTGCTGGGCACCCGCGGCGAGTGGATGTCGTAGACGCCGGGACCCACGCTGTTGGAGAAGCCGACCGAGTTGAGATCGTCCAGCACCTCCATGTGCGAGCGCGCCGCCTCGATCGACGTGACGTCCGCGTCCAGGTCGGCGATGGCGCCGATCACCTCGCCGAACTCCGAGTAGCACAAGTGGGTGTGGATCTGGGTTGAATCGTCGACGCCCGAGGTGGCCAGCCGGAAGGCGCCGACGGCCCAACGCAAGTACTCATCTTGCTGTGCCCGACGCAGCGGTAACAGCTCGCGCAGCGCCGGCTCGTCGACCTGGATGACCGCGATGCCCGCGGCCTGCAGGTCGACGGTCTCGTCACGGATGGCCAGCGCCACCTGGTTGGCGGTGTCGGCGAGCGGCTGGTCGTCGCGGACGAACGACCACGCCAGAATCGTGACGGGCCCGGTCAGCATCCCCTTGACCGGCTTGTCGGTCAGCGACTGGGCATACGAGATCCATTCCACCGTCATGGGTTTGGGCCGCGAGACGTCCCCGTACAGGATCGGCGGACGGACGCACCGGCTGCCGTACGACTGCACCCAGCCGTTCTGTGTGGCGAAGAAACCCTCCAGCTGTTCGGCGAAATACTGCACCATGTCGTTGCGCTCCGGCTCCCCGTGCACCAGCACGTCGAGCCCGAGTTCCTCCTGCAACTTGATGACGTCGGCGATCTCCTGCCTCATCCGGCGGACGTACTCGGCCTCGTCGATCTCCCCGGCCCGAAAAGCCGCACGCGCCTTGCGGATCGCGGAGGTCTGTGGGTAAGAGCCGATTGTCGTGGTCGGCAGCGGCGGCAGGTGCAGCCGCGCCTCCTGATTCGCCCGCCGCTGGGCCGCATCCCCGCGGTGCACGCCCGCCGCGACGATCGAGGCGATGCGCGCCCGCAGCTCCTCGTTGCGCAGACGCGGGTCGTTGCGGCGGGAGGCCACGGCCGCGTTGGAGGCCGCGATCGCGTCGGCAACCGCGTCCCGCCCGTCGCGCAGCGCGCGCGCCAGCGTCACCACCTCGGCGACCTTCTCCCGACCGAACGCCAGCCAGCTGCGCAGGTTGTCGTCCATTCCGGTCTCGGGTTCCAGCGAGTACGGCACGTGCAGCGTCGAGCAGGACGTCGAAACGGCCACCGTCGCAGCCGATCCCATGAGGGAGGCCAGCCGGTCCAGCGCCGACTCGAGGTCCGTGCGCCAGACGTTGCGCCCGTCCACGACGCCGGCCACCAGCGTCTTGCCCGCCAGCTCGGGCACGCCGGCCACGGCGGTGTCGGGGCCGTACACCAGATCGACGCCGATCGCCTCGACGGGCGTGCGCGCCAGCCCGGCCAGGGCGGCGCCGGGGTCACCGAAATAGGTGGCGACGTAGATGGCGGGCCGGTCGGCCACCGCACCGAGCTTGTTGTAGACAGCCTCGGCCAGCGCGGCGGCGTCGGGGGAGATGTCGGTTACCAGCGCCGGCTCGTCGAACTGCACCCACTGCGCGCCGTTCGCGGCCAGCAGCGACAGCAGCTCGGAGTAGACCGGCACGAGTTCCTCGAGCCGCGCGATCGGCGCGCCGGCTCCCTTGACTGCCTTGCTCAGCAGCAGGAACGTGATCGGCCCTATGACGACGGGACGTGCCGGGATTCCTTGCTCGAGCGCCTCGTTCAGTTCGGCGAGGACCTTGTGCGGATGCAGCGCGAACGTGGTGGCGGGTTCGATCTCGGGCACCAGGTAGTGATAATTGGTGTCGAACCACTTCGTCATCTCCAGGGGCGCGACGTCCTTGTTGCCGCGCGCCAAAGCGAAGTAGCGGTCCAGCTCATCGGGGATCTGCGCAGCGCGCGACGGTAGGGCGCCCAGCATGACAGCCGTGTCGAGCATCTGGTCGTAGTAGGAAAACGTGTTCACCGGCACGGAATCCAGTCCGGCCGAGGCCAGGTGCGAACACATGTCGCGGCGCAGCGTCGCGGCGACGGACTCCAGCTCCGAACGGCTGGTGCGTCCGGCCCAATAGCCCTCGGTAGCGCGCTTGAGTTCGCGGTTGGGGCCGATGCGCGGGGAACCGGTAACGGTGGCGGTGAAGGGTTGTGAGGTCACGATCTGGTCCTATCGATCGACGGGTGGTCACCGCCGGCGGACGCGCAGCCAATCCGCGCTGCGCGGCGCACCTTTGGCCCACCTCCGCAACGCGCACAGCCTAACGCCCATTCCACGAGGCGATGAGCCGCCGGACGCGGCGCGCCCGGCACAGCCGGCAGGTCTTCGGACTCGCAGGCGCGCACCCGGTTGGTGCTCCGCCCGGCCGACTATGCGGCCCGAAAGGGCCGCTCAGGAGCCGGGCAGAATTCCTAGTGGCCGTCGCTTCCCAGCCTCTGTTGCCGTGAGACCAGTGCTGTTGACGGCGGTCGTTCCTGCTCACCGCTGCGGGACAGTCCCGGACTTCCACCGGGTTCCCTCTCACGAAGCGTTACTAACCTGCCTCGTTCGATGCCGGCGCCGCGCGATGCGGCGACGGCAGACCAGCTGCGTAGCGGAGCCTACCCCCCGCCGGTCGGGGGTCCCCAACGACTCGGCGAGCGCGTCGAGAGTGACGCCACGGTCACGGTGGTGCCGTGACGGACAGCAGCGTCACGTTCGTGCCGGGGTCAGCCGCCCAGCGCGGCGGCGATCGGGATGTCGCCGTTGTTGAAGTCGACGGTTCGGCCGATCGTCGAGTCGTCGGCCAGCGCGGCGGCCACGACGGCCGCGACGTCCGCGCGCGACACCGCGCCCGTTCCCTCGCCCAGTTCGATGCGGCCGGTCGGTGGGTCCAGGGTGAGCCGGCCGGGTCCCAGGACGGTCCAGTCCAGGCCGCTGGCGCGCAGATGGGCGTCCGCCGCCGCCTTGGCCTCCGCATAGGCGAAGAACGAGTTGTCCTGCGGCACGGCGTGGTCGGGACCCGCGCCGAAGTACGACACCATCACGAATCGCCGCACCCCCGCCCGCGCGGCGGCGTCGATCACCCGAATGGCGGCGTCGCGATCAACGGCGTAGGTCCGCGCCGGGTTGCCGCCGCCGGCCCCGGCGGAGAACACCACCGCGTCGTGGCCGGCCAGCAGCTGCGCCAACTCGTCGGTGTCGAGCGGCTCGATGTCGGCGACCACCGGATCGGCGCCGGTGGCCGCGACGTCGTCGGAGTGCTCGGGGTTGCGGAAGACGGAACTGACCTCGTCACCGCGTCCGGTGAGGATGCGGGACAGCTGCAGCGCGACCTTGCCGTGGCCGCCGATGACGGCGATGCGTGCCATGCCAACCGACCGTACCCGCCTAAACTGGGCTAGTCGCTCCGCAGTCCCTCGATCGCGAGCTCCATGATCCGTTTGGCCTGCCGCTTTCCCTCCGCCCCTGCGCCGACCCGCCACAGGAAACTCATCAGCAGTAGGACGTCGGCGGGATCGAGATCGGACCGCAAGGATCCCGCCTCGGCGCAAGCCTCGACCAGCTGACCGACCGCGGCGACGACGGGCGCGTACGTCTCATTGATCGCATCCTGCGCCGCCGCACTATGGAGCGCGTCGCCCAGGCCGTGTTTGACGCGAACATAGTCGGCGAGCTTGAGAAACCACAGACGCAACGCCTCCAGCGGCGGATGGGTGCGCAGCATCCGGGGCACCGCACTCACCAGTCGCTGGACGTCATACCGGTATACCGCGAGGATCAGGGCTTCGCGGGTGGGGAAGTGGCGGTACAGCGTTCCGGCCCCCACCCCCGCGCGCTTGGCGATCTCGTTGAGCGAGGTGGTCCCCGACTCCGCGAACGCGTCGTGTGCCACGTCGATGATGTGTTCCCGATTGCGCAGCGCGTCGGCGCGAATCCGGGTGACGCCGTCGTCTGCCACGGACCGCACCTCCTTGGTCAACGGAGACCGCTCCGCTGTTGTACCGAGGATAAGTGGAGAACGTCTCCGTACGAGCAGGCGAGGCACAACGAAGTGGCGCGACCACAGCCAATCCGCGCACGCCTGCTCGCCAAGGCCGAGCGACCGGGCCAGTACCGTCGCCGCCGTTCCATGACGTCCACCGGAGCCAGTCGATGATCCCCTGATTATCTGGTGATGAGGAGATGACGGGACGTGCGCGGCTCGGGAACGACTCGACTTGGCGGCGGAGCCGTCGGTTGCCGCCGTCGCAATGCTCGGTATCGCCCCACTCCGCGGGGCCGAACAGGACCAGCCCGTTCAACACCAAGCAACAGAGCCCGTCGCCAGGTGAACAACGCATGCGCTGCGTGCGGCTCGGCGTTCTCGGTTGCCCGGGAGCCGATTTCGTCGCATAGCTTCAGGATTCCACGCTTCGGAGCCGGGACCGCGACGATCAATGACTGTCAGTTCGCGACATATGGTGTTGACAGCGTGGACATTTCACTCATCCGGCATCCGGCATCCGGCGAAGCTCGAACGGATTACGTTCACGTGCGAAGCGATGTCCGCGGTTCACGCTGGGGTGCCCCCGCGACTCCGGGCCAACGCTATCCGGCGGGGCTCAACTGCGGGATGCGTTCCGTTATCGCACGCAACTGCGCTTCATCCGAGATGCCCTGGAAGTCGTACCGCGGTGTGTACGGCGCCTCCAGCATGCGTATGTCGGCGTCAGTGAGCTCCACCTCGAGGGAGGCTATCGCCTCGTCGATCTGGCCGACACTGCTCGCGCCGACAATGGGTGCTGTCACGACGGGTTTGGCGCGCAACCAGGCCAGCGCCACCTGGGCTCGGCTGACGCCGTGCCTCTCGGCGGTAGCGCCGACGGCGTCGACGATGGCTTTGTCGGAGTCGCCACCGGTAAGGGCGTAGAGCATGTCGGCGAACCCGTCCTGCGACGACCGCGCCGTGGCTTTGGCGTCGCCCCAGGACCGCGCCAGTCGTCCGCGCGCCAGGGGGCTCCAGACGATGGCCCCCACACCCTCGTCGAGGCAGAGTGGGATCATCTCGCGCTCTTCCTCCCTGGCCAGCAGATTGTAATGATCCTGCATCGAAACGAATCTCGACCAGCCGTTGGCGCGCTGAAGGTGCAGGGCTTTGGAAAACTCCCACGCCGGCATCGACGAAGCCCCGAGATAGCGGACCTTGCCGGCCTTCACCAGGTCGTGAAGTGCCTCGAGCGTTTCCTCCAGCGGAGTGGCGTGATCGTTGCGATGGATCTGGTAGAGGTCGACATAATCGGTGCCCAGCCTGCGCAGCGAATGGTCGATCTCCGTCATGATCGCCTTGCGGCTCAAGCCCTTCCCGTTCGGTCCGGGCCGCATCGGATGCCTCAATTTCGTCGCGATGACGACGTCGTCGCGATCGGCATAGTCGCGCAGCGCCCGACCCAGGATTTCCTCGCTGCTGCCCTGCGAGTACATGTTGGCGGTGTCGAAGAAGTTGATCCCGGCTTCGATCGCGTGCCTGATCAGTGGTCGCGCCGCGCCTTCGGGCAGCGACCACACGGGATGGCCCCGCTCGGGATCGCCGTATGTCATGGCCCCGATCGCGATGGGAGACACGTCGAGTCCTGACGTGCCGAGCTTGATGTATTCCACGGTCGCTCCTTTGAAAGGGTGTAGCGGAGAATTCTCCGATAAGCTGCTTGGGAAGTTACCGGAGAGATCTCCACTTAGCAATCGACGGCGGGACAGCGGGTGATGTCCGTTTATGGCAGTTGTTCGTCATTGCGGACCCATGCGCTCGGTCATCATGCTGGGTTCATGAGCGCAAGAACCACCCATTTGGTCGCCGTCACCGTCTTTCCCGGTGTCGACGCGGTGGACGTGGCCTGGCCGGCCGAGGTCTTCGCGATGGCCAACCTCGCGCTGCCGGATGGCGCGCCGCACTACGAGGTGCGGGTGATTGCGAGCCGCCGTGAGCCGGTACGCACCTTCTCAGGGCTGCGGCTGGCCGTCGACCAGGCTTTCGGCGAGCTGGACCGGCCGCCCGACACCCTCGTGGTGACCGGACGGGTCGACATGAGCCCGATGCGCGGTCCCGTCGCGGTCGTCGATCCGCAGGTGGTGAACTGGCTGCGCCACCATGGCGCCGCTGCCGCTCGCATCGCGGCGGTTTGCGCGGGCAGTAACATCGTCGCGGCGGCGGGGCTTCTCGACGGTCACTGTGCGACCACGCACTGGGGGACAGCCGCTCAAGCAGAGTCAATTCAGTGCGGCGCTATCGCTACCGTCGGGGTCGAGGCCGGATATCGCCGAATTGCGGCGGTGGATCGGCTCGCACCTTTCCCACGACCTGACCGTTCCCGCCCTCGCGCGCCGCGTGGCGGTGACGCCGCGGCACCTGACGCGGGTGTTCCAGTTCGACGTGGGCTTGGCCCCGGGCGAGTTCGTCGAGCGGATGCGGGTCGAACACGCCCGCCGTCTGCTCGAGCGCACCGACTTGGCGCCCGAGCGCATCGCGTCCGAATGCGGATTGGGGTCGGCGAGGACGCTTTACCGGCTGTTCCGCGACCGCCTGGGCACGACGCCGGGCGAGTACCGCCAACGATTTGCCGGTGCGCCCGCTTAGCCCGTTCGGACCGGCCCTGGGAAACAGCGAAAGGTACTGTCGTGCACCAGATCTTCATTGGTTTGTACCGATACCGCCAGGCATGGACGGACCTGCCCGCGGCGGAGCGCGAGTCGTTCGTCAACCGAATCGCTGGCGCGATCGGAGATCTTCAGTCTCGAGGCGTAGAAGTCCTGGGCTTCGGCGCGAACGATCCGGAAATCGACTGTCGCGCACCCTATGACTTCTTCGGCGCTTACCGCGTGCCTGACCCCGGCACGCGACGGCTGATCGAGGCGGGCATTGCCGCGTCCGGCTGGTACGGCTACTTCGACCAGATCAATATCGGCGGGACCGCCTTGACGCCGCTCGGCGCGTTGTCGCAGAACATTCTGCTGCGGCCCGCTCTGCCGCAGGGACTGCCCACCGCCCCGACTTCGGATTATGTGAAGAAGCAGGCCACGGTGAACGGGCACACCATGGCGTACATCGAGGAAGGAAAGGGTGAGGCGGTCGTGCTCATCCACGGCGATGTGATGTCATCGTTCCTGTGGCACAACGTCATTCCCTACATCGCCGACCGCCGTCGTGCCATCGCCGTTGACCTCATCGGCGCCGGCGACTCCGACAAACTCCCCGCCGCCGGCGAGGGTACGTACAGCTTCGACACCCACGCCCGTTACCTCGGCGAGCTCCTGGACGAGCTGGAACTGGGGGATGACATCGCCTTGGTCGGCCATGACTGGGGCGCCAACCTGGCCTTCGACTGGGCGATGCGGCACGAGGACCGCGTGTGCGGGCTCGCGTTCGGTGAGGCCCTGCTGCCGCCGTTCGAGTGGGCGGACTGGCCCGTGATGGTGCGCGACGGGTTCTGGCATCTACGCACCGGGGAAGGCGGCGACGATGTCCTCGAGAACAATTTCTCTGTGAACTTCTCGCGTGCCAACATGCTGCGAATGCTGGCGCCGCAGGAGTGGGGCGAGATGGTCCGGCCTTACGCGAATCCCGGCGAGGATCGCCGCCCGACATTGGACTGGCCTCGGTCGATCCCCTTCGGGGACGACGACACGGAGATACGTCGAGTCCTGGAGGCGCAGGCGGCGTGGCTGGGCGCCACGCCAATTCCCAAACTGCACCTGGCCGGGATGCCCGGGGGGATCGACAAGGTTGGCGGGCGCCGCCGCGAGATCATCAGCACATTGCCCAACTCGACGGTGGCCACCGTGCAAGGCTTGCACTGGACACCGCTTGACGACCCGCATGCCACCGGGGCGGGGCTGGCGGCATGGCTCAGTGAGCTCGCGTCGGCGGTCCCCCGGTTGGACCGCCCGGCAACCTCCGAACGGAATCGATGATCTGATGGCCGGCCCCGGCGGCGAAATGGATTCGAGCCGCGAACTGCCCAATTGGTTTCGCACGCGATCGCCCGATCACGCGATCCACCTCTGCGAGACCGCGTTTCATCCGCACCGGCTCGAGTTGCTGGAATCCGGCGGCTTCGGCTTCGCCCAGCATTTGACGCGCGCCGGGCCCATCACATTGGCCGACCTGACCTACGATACCGACGTGTCGCTCAGCTTCGCTGGCGACCGAGATAGCTACTACATCCACCTCACACTCGACGGTCGGCTCGAGTCGCAGTATCTCGGCCGGCATCTGGTCTCTACTCCGGCGGTCGCGACGATATACCGGCCAGAGGCAGAGATGAGCGTCACTCGGTGGCCCGGTGGTACCCGCCATCTGGGCATCAAGATCGACCAGCTGGTCGTCGATACGGCGCTCAAGGCCCTGCTGGGCCGTTCGCCGGAGTCCTCCGTCGCCTTCACCGCAACACTGCCGCTGTCCGACCATGCCGCCCAAAGCTGGGTGAGCCAGGTGCGTTGGATCAATCGCGAATTCGCGCGTCCTGACAGCCCCCTACAGCATCCGGCGGTTCTGGACCCGCTGGTGGAGAGCGTGGTTTGCGGCCTGCTACTAGTCGCCGGACATCCCGACCGCGAAGGCCTCGCGGCCTCGACGCGACCCGTCCGGCCCCCTGCTGTCCGCACGGCTATGGACATCATCGAGAGCAAACCGCAATCGGCTTTGACGACGTCCCGGCTCGCGCTGGAGTGCCACGTCAGCGTCCGCGCATTGCAAGAGGGCTTTCACCGACACGTCGGAATGTCGCCCATGGCGTACCTTCGCCAGGTCAGGCTCCGTCGTGCGCGCGCCGATCTGCGCGCTGCCCACTCCTCCCACACCGGCGTCGCCGCCGTCGCGCACCGATGGGGGTTCGGGCACCTGGGGCGGTTCGCCGCCGCCTACAAGGTGATGTACGGGGAGACACCGCTGCAGACCCTGCGCGCGGGCGGCGATTAAACGCGGCCGCGGCGGACGCTGTCCGCTCAGCGCGGATCGATAGCCGGATAACGCGGCCGGGGTAGCTACATGTCGCCGCACGGTATGACGCTCGGGTAGCCAGGAAGTATGCACGGACACAAAGCATCTGACTCCATGCCGAGGAATGAGTGTGGGGTCGCGTCGACGTGGCTGAGCGCACCGATCCCCGTCCCCACCGTCTGAAACGAGAGCCGATATGACGACGCCCGTCACCGAAACCGGACTTCCGGCAGCTGAATTCACAGATCGGGTCCGCCGCAATCAGCGATGGCTCGGCTCGGAATTGAAGCCGCAATACGACTTCATCGTGTGTGGGTCGGGCTCGAGCGGCTCGGTGGTGGCCCGCCGCCTCGCCGAAAACCCCAATGCCAGCGTCCTGGTACTCGAAGCGGGCGGCCCCGACGAAGGGCCCGAGATCACGGAACCGGGAATGTGGCTCGCGAACCTGGGCAGCGAGCGCGACTGGAACTTCACCGCTGAGCCCAACTGTCACCTCAACGGGCGGGCAATCCCGTATGCGATGGGGAAGGTGCTCGGCGGAGGCTCGAGCATCAACGTCATGGTGTGGGCGCGCGGTCACAAGACCGACTGGGACTACTTCGCCTCGGAGGCGAAGGACCAGCGTTGGAGCTACGATTCGGTCCTCGCCATCTACCGCGCGATCGAGGACTGGCACGGCGATCCCGACCCTGAGCACCGCGGCATCGGCGGTCCGGTCTACGTCGCGCCGGCCGCCGAACCGAGCCCGATCGCCCATGCCGGCCTGGAAGCGGGTTGTTCAGTTGGCATTCCGGCCTTCCCGAGCCAGAACGGCAGCCTGATGGAAAGTGCGGGTGGCGGCTCGATGGTCGATGTGCGTATCCGCGACGGCCAGCGCGAGTCGGTTTTTCGCTCTTACCTGTTCCCTGTCATGGATCGGCCCAACGTGACGGTGTTGACGGGCGCGCTGGTGACCCGCGTGACCTTCGATGCGGCGCGGGCCACCGGCGTGGAATTCCTGCGCGACGGCAAGTTGCACCGGGTCGGTGCGGGCTCGGAGATCGTGTTGTCCCTGGGTGCCATCCACACGCCGAAGGTGCTCATGCAATCGGGCGTGGGCGATCAATCGCACCTGCAGTCACACGGGATTCGCGTGGTCCAGCACCTGCCCGGCGTGGGCCGCAATCTGCAGGACCACCCCGGCTTCTCCTGCGTCTGGGAATCTAAAGAGCCCCTGGCTTGGCGTAACAGCGGCGGCGACGTGACCTTTTTCGCCAAGAGCGATTCGCGGCTGGAGTCGCCAGACCTGCAGGCTTACCAGCTGGAGTTTCCGTTCTCGAGCACGGAGAACGCAACCAGATACCGTGTCCCCGAGGCGGGCTGGGCCATGTACGGCGCGGTGGTACGGCCGAAGAGCCGCGGGCACATCTGCCTGACCGGGGCCGATCCGACCGACCCGGTGAAGATCCACGCCGGTCTGATGTCTCGCCCCGAGGACCTGAAGGCGGCGATCGCCTGCATCGAAATGTGCCGCGAGATCGGGAATTCCCCGAAGCTTCGCCGGTTCAGCAAGCGTGAAGTCATGCCCGGCAAGCTCGACAATGCCGAATTGGTGCGCTTCATCCGCAACGAGGTCACCACCTACCACCACCAAACGTGCACGGCGAAGATGGGTTGCGACAGCATGTCGGTGGTCGATGGGTCACTGAAAGTCTATGGACTGCAGGGCCTGCGGATCGCCGACGGCTCCATCATGCCGCGGGTCACCACGGGAAACACCATGGCGCCCTGCGTCATCATCGGCGAACGCGCGGGTCAGATTCTGCGGCATCACCACGCTCTGTGACGGCCGACCGCGTGGCGGCACTGAGTCTGTTTCGAAGGAAGTGAGACATGCCGACCAAACCGCTGGTAGACCTGACCGGCAGCTTCACCACCCAGATGCACACAGTCCTCGCCGAGGCGGTGCGACACGGCCCGCTGGCCACCGACGAGGTCACAGGAGCCACCGTGGTGCTGCGCCAGCGTGACGTAGAGGCACTCGCCCGCGACGAGCGGTTGAATGGCATAGGGCTGGCCCTGTTCGACACCATGGGCATCAGCGAAGGGCCGTTGCGCGACTGGTACGGCAGGCTGATGTTCACGACCGAGGGTGACTATCACCGCCGGATTCGCTCGTTGGTGTCTCGCGCCTTCACGCCGCGTTCCGTCGCCCAACTCAGGCCGGCGGCCGCGAGCATGGCCGCCGCCGCCGTCGCATCAGCCGGGCGGGATGGGGGAGACCTGGTGGCATCCTCCGCGGCACTGGCCACCACGCTGATTTGCCGCCTTCTCGGAGTGCCCGACAGCGATGTCGATGTCTTCACCGAGTGGGCCGATGCCTTGAGCCCGGTCTTCTACATGATGACACCCGACCAGATAGCGGATGCCACGCGCGCGATCACCGAGTTGCAAAGCTACGTGGACGACTTGGTGCAACGGCGGATCGAGGATCCCGGTTCGGATCTCATCACCGGCTTGCTTACCGCGGAGAGCGACGGTGAGCGGCTCACCCAAGACGAGACGGTGTCGATGATCGCGAATCTCCTTGTGGCCGGACATGACACCATGGGCAGCCAGATTCCGTGCAGCCTGCTGGTGACCCTGCGGCACCGCGATCGGCTTGCCGGTGTGGCGCGCGACGCCGCGTCGCTCGCGAGCGCGGTCGCCGAGACCATGCGCTTCGAACCCAGCATCCCGCTGATTCCGCGCACCGCCATCACGCCAATCGAGCTGCACGGCACGATCATCCCGGCCGGCTCCATGGTTCTGCTGTGCATCGCCTCGGCATGCCGGGACGCGTCGGCGTGGCCGTCGCCGGACCTCTTCGATCCCGAGCGCTTCACCCGAGGGACTCCACGGCTCATGAACTTCGGCGCAGGAGCGCACTACTGCCTCGGTACCTCGTTGGCGAAGGTCGCCGTGGAGGAGTGCGTGCGGGCCGTCCTGGCAGCACAGCCCCCGCTGCGATTGACCGAAGATCCTGCCGACATTGCCTGGCGCCGCATCCTGGGTCGCAGCCCCGCACGCCTGCTCGTGCAGGCGGACTCGTGAGCGACCAGGGCCCGCTTCGCCCAGCGTCGAGTTGTTGTCGAGATTTTGGCTTGTTTTGGCTCAACAACTCGACGTTGGGCGCAGTTTTTCAGCACGCGCTCGCGATCACCACTAGAGCTTCACGCGCCCCATGATCAGGTCGATGATCGGCTTCCCCGGCGGGTAGGCGTTGGTGAGCGAGGCCATCGTGTGCCCGTAGTCGACCAGCAGCGTGATCCCGCTGATGCCGAACGCGGCGGCGCTGTTGAGGAACGCCATCACGTCGCCCATCTGCTCGGGGGTGTGCACCTTGGAGCCGGTCTCCTCGCGATAGTCCTGCGCGAACGTGAGCCAGAGGTCGGCATTGGCCTGGGCCAGCGGGGTGTCGGTGGGGCCCGGGCAGATCGCGTTGATCCGGATGCCCTTCTTCAGCAACGGGAAGCCCTGCGTCGCGACGTAGGCGTTGACGACCTTCTTGGAGAAGCCGTAGTGGACGATGCCCTCCGCCTCGTGCGCTTTGACCCACTCCTGCGCGGACGCGAAGTCCGGCGTGGCGAGGAATTCCGTCAGCAGCTCCAGGTCGTTCTCCCAGCCCATCCCGGCGACGGAGGAGATGAAGCAGATCGCCGAGCCTGAGGGAAGCTGGTTCTTCTCCAGGAGGCGGTCGATGAGGTGGCGGTGGCCGATGAAGTTGATTGCCATCAGGTCGGTGGTCCCGTCGGCGATCCCTGCGGCGGAGAAGAGCGCGTGGATCGGTCCGTCCAGTTGCTCGAGCGCGGCGTCGATCGACGCGGGGTCGCGAAGGTCCACCTGAATGGCCCTGGCGACCTCATAGTTCACCGGCGCGTAGTCGAGGACGATGACCTCGGCACCGAGCTCGGCCGCTGACTTGGCCGCCGCGGCGCCCATTCCGGTCGCGCCGCCGACCACGAGCGCGCGCTTGCCGTCATACCGCAAGCGATCGACAACAGTCATGGAAATCCCCTTCTCGTTCACTGCCAACCCGGTTCTAATTGCCCAACTGTATGTAGAACAGTTATTCGGTTCAATACCTAGTTGCCGTGAACCGCAACCCCGCGCAGCACCGTGTCACGGGCGTGCACCAAGGCCGCGCGCTTGCCGGTGGCGCGAAGGATGTTCTCCGGTATCCATTGCAGGCCGATGAGGCATCGAGCCAGCATCGTCGTGGACGGCGCGTCGATACCGATCTCCCCCGAGCGGATGCCTTCGGAGAGGAGAGCTTTCATCTGCCGTAGCCGTGTGGTGTACAGCCACCCCGGATTGGGGGTGTTCGGTGGTGATTGCCGCATCCAGGCGAGTTGGATCCTGAACTCGTCGGAGAACCGATCGAGCGCGTTGACGTTGACCCAGCTGAGGGCGTCGAGCTTCTCGACGGGCGTGGCCTCCGAGCGCAGGACGGCCACCCAGCCCGCCTCGACCTTCCTTCCGAACGATTCCATGATCGACGCGAGGAGTTCGTCCTTGGATCCGATCACGCGATAGACGGTTCCGGTGCCGAGGCCGGCCGCGGCCGCGATGTCCCTGATCGTGGTGACCTCGTACCCCCTGCGGCCGAACTCCGCCCGTGCCACGGCGAGGACATGGGCGGCTTTGTCGCCCGGGTCCGCGTCACTGTCGTCGGCCCACGTCGCGATGACGTCGTTCGCGGCCCTCAAGGCCTTGGACCGGTCCAGCTCCGAATCCGTGGGCGACCGGCTGGCCAAGCCCTGCAGGATGATTCGGCACAGCAGCCCCGCCACCTGGTCGGCCGGTGAATTGCCGCGCATCACGGCGAGGCCGACCTGCAGCATCGTTTGGCAGATGCGGTCGGCCAGCGTGGGCAGGTCGATGTCCGGCTTGATGTAGCCGCTCCATCTGCCGGCGCGAAGCGTTTGGAGCATCGCCTCCTGGATAGCGGTGGGCTCTTGCCGGGTCAGCTTCATCAGCTCCGGATCCGCGCTCGGACCCTCATAGAACGACATCTGCAGGGCAGCCCCGTGCCGCACGGCGCAGTCGGCGATCGACTGTCCCAGTTCGACGATCTGCTCCGACACTGGACGGGAATCGGGTTCGTCCAGCTTCGCTTGTGCGGCTTGCCCGATCCGGTCCAGATCCTCCTGATAGCGGTGGATCAACTCGATGAGGATCGCTTCCTTGGATTCGAAATGGTGATACAGACTTCCGGGGAGGATGCCCGCCGCGTCAGCTATCTCCTGCAGTGAGGTCCGCAACCCCGAGGACGCGATCAACGCGGCCGCAGTTTGCAGGATCTCGGTGCGACGGGTTCCGGCGTCCTCTGCCGGCGGCCGGCCCTTGGGCAACGAGTCGGCTTTGGCCATGTCTAGCGCTGCGCACTGGGGGGCGATGGCGAATAGGCAAGAGCGCGCATTCGTCCTCCCGACCGAACCAAAAGTTTGTTAGAGGCTATCAGATTGGGCGGAGCGAACCCGCGACGCTGGAGTCTTCCTCGCGGTGCCGGGCCGCACCTTCAGAAGGAACCCCTCTCGGCAAGGCGCGCACCGACTTCAGCGAGGTACCGGTCGGGGCTGCCCAGGAACTCGCTCCAGCTCAGCAGGCGCTTGAGGTAGAGGTGGGCGTCGTGCTCCCACGTGTATCCGATTCCGCCGAACACCTGGATGGCGGTGTCGCCCACGGTGGCCAGTCGCCCCGCGAACGCCTTGGCGCGCAGCGCGGCAAGGTGCCGCTCCTCGGAAGGGAGCTCGGCGTCGGCGGCCCAGAGAGCGTGGATGACGCCGCTGCGCGCCAGCTCGACGGTCTCGTACATATCGACGCACAGATGCTGGATCGCCTGGAATGAGCCGATGGCCTGGCCGAATTGCCTTCTGAACTTCGCATATTCGACGGCAAGGTGGATGACCGCCCGTGCGGCGCCCAGCGCGTCGGCTGCGGCGGCAACGAGTACGTCGTCGATGACGGCGCTGACCACGTCGGGCGACGCCGACGCCAGCCGGTATGCGCACGCGCCGTCCAACTCGACCCGAAACCGCTTGCGTGTCTGATCGATTCCTCGCTCGGGTACCACCACAACCCCGGCGGAGTCGGTCTCCACCACGAAAACGCCGATGCCCGCTGCATCCTCGGCCAACACCAGCAGCGTGTCGGCGGCCGCGGCGTCGGGCACGCCGGCGATCCCGCCCCGCAGGACGACGTCGCCGCCCCGCGCGCCCACTTCGACGGAGGCACGCCCGGAATCCAGGAATGCGACGGTCGCGACGGTGGTCCCGTCGGCGATGCCGACCAGGATGTCGGAGGCCCGGGCGCCAGCGCCGCCGAGCCGCGCCAACGCCCGAGGCGCGGCCACCGCGCTCGACAACCACGGCCCCGGATGCAGTGCCGCGCCGAGCTCCTCCGCGACCACCCCGGCCTCGATCATCGTCATCCCGGCGCCGCCGTGTTCCTCCGGCACGAGGACCCCGGTGACCCCGAGGTCGGCCAGGCCACGCCAGACGGCGTCCGTCGTACCGGTGTCATCGTCGAGCAGCGCGCGCACATGTGCTGCCACCGAGGCCTTTTCGGCGAGAAAGCGCCTCGTCGTATCGCGCAGAGCTACCTGCTCGTTGGTGAGTTCGAGGTTCATTTGCGGGGCAACCCCAGCACCCGCTGCGCGGTGATGTTCTTGTTGATCTGTGTCGTTCCGCCGGCGATTGTCAGCGAACGTGAGGTGAGGCGGTAGCTTGCCCACGAACCGTCGGCGCCGCGGCTGCCGAGCACGTCGAAGGCCAGGGCGGCCATATCCTGCCCGATCTCGCCCCACACGGTCTTGGCGAGACTGGCCGACGCGAACGGGTCGCCGCCGTGCAGCGTCGCCGAGATCGACCGCTGGCAGAGCACCTCGAGATACTTGACGCGGACGGCGATTTCGCCGAGACGCCGCAGTATCACCGGGTCCTCCAGGGGGCCGGGCGCGCGTCCTTCCCGGGCCGCGGCGAAGTCGTCCACCATTTCTTCCAGCCTGGCCTGCATCTCGGCGTAGAGCCGCGCGGCTCCGGCGCGCTCGTGGCTCAGCGTGGTGGTGGCCACCTGCCAGCCGGAGTTGAGGGGTCCGAGCAACGCATCGCCCGGTACCCGGACGTCGTTGAAGAACACCTCGGCGAAATCGGCCTCACCGTTGAGCGTGACGAGCGGGCGCACCTCGATGCCGGGCAGCGCCATGTCGACGATGAGGCATGAGATGCCCTTGTGCTTCGGGACCTCGGGATCGGTGCGCACATACAACTGACACCAGTCCGCGCGATGCCCGAGCGAGGTCCAGATCTTCTGGCCGTTGACGACGAAGCCGTCGCGATCGCGCACCGCGCGCGTGCGCAGGGAGGCGAGATCGGATCCCGCTTCAGGCTCGGACATGCCCTGGCACCAGATGTCGTCGGCCCGCAGCATTCGGGGCAGCAGCGTCTTCTTCTGTTCTTCGGTCCCGTACTGCATGATCGCGGGTGCGATGTTGTTCATCCCAATGACGTTGAGCGGCATGGGAGCCCGGGCACGCGTGGTCTCCTCGGTGTAGACCAGTTGTTCGAGGACGGTCGCGCCCCGGCCGCCGTATTCGCGGGGCCACGAGACGGCGGCCCAGCCCGCGTCGGCCATCGTCCGGCTCCAGGCGCGCAGCATCTCGATTGCGGCGTCGTCGCGCCCCGCGGGGCGCCGGGCGGCCACCAGCTCCTCGGTAAGGTTCGCGGACAGCCAGTCGCGCAGATCGGTGCGGAGGCGTTCCACTTCCGCTGGGTAGGAGAAGTCCACTTTTCCTTGACTCTGACCGTTCGACTGCGACTAAGCCGGACTCTACGTCGGAGCATATTTTTGGTCAACAACGAGCGTGACCATGGCATCCATGGTGATCACCCGCGAGGACGGGGGAATGCGACGTCGGCATCGTTCGGCATAGCGCTGATGCCACGGCGCTCACACACCTCCAGCACCTCGTCGACGATCGAAGCGGGCACTAAGAACGGCTTCGTGGAGGACAGCTCCTCGAGATGGTCCTCGATGTCTTCCGCAGTCGGCTCGCTGTCGGCGTCGGCCAACCAACCCTCGCCCAGGCCGACGAACACACGCGCGTAGCGTCCGGCGGCGGCCGAATAGTTGCGGTGAGTGAAGGTGCAGGCGGTGCTCGCCAGGAAGGTCACCAGCGGCACGACGAGTTCGGGCCGAATGGCCCGCATGAAGCCTGACTCGGCAAGGAATTTCGGGTCGCCGACGGTTTCGGTGACCATCCGGGAAAATCCGGTTGGCATGACGGAATTGGCGAGGATGCCATGAGCTTCCCCCTCGATGGCGACCACGTTGGTCAGCCCCACCAGTCCGGCCTTGGCCGCGGCGTAGTGAGCTTCCATCGGCTGCCCGAAGATCCCGGCGGAGGAGGAGATGAAGACGAAACGGCCGCCGCCGTTGCGCTTCATCACCCGGTACGCCGGCTGGGACACATAGAAGCCGCCGTCGAGGTGCACGCGCAGCATGCGTGTCCAGTCGTCGGGCGAGAGTTCTTCGAACGGCACGCTGCCGAAGATTCCCGCATTGCTGACGACCGCGTCGAGTCGCCCGAACGACTCCACTGCCGCCTCGACTATCGCTTGGCCGCCCGCGGCGGTGGCGACCGAGTCATAGGAGGCGACCGCCGTGCCGCCCGCGTTTGTGATTTCGCCGACCACTTCGTCGGCGACACCGGAGTCGGCGCCCCCGCCACGCATCGACCCGCCGAGGTCGTTGACCACCACGGCGGCCCCCCGCCGCGCCAGATCCAGCGCGTACAGTCGCCCCAGCCCGCGTCCGGCGCCGGTGACCACGGCCACCCGGCCGGTGAAATCAATCATGTTGCGCTCCTGACCAACCGAAGCCGACCGCCAGCTGTTGATTGACGGCAATCGAAGCGGACCTTACGGTGGAACAGAAATTTGGTCAATGAACCGCTGACGGCTCGGAGGTTGAGCGTGGGGAACGACGCCCGTGCCGACCGGCTGCCGGGCCTGGGCATGATCGCGTCCGCGCTCGCTGGCCGAACGGTGGCGGTCGTCGAATTGCCAGCGGGCCAATCGCCGTGGACGGACGGCCAGACGATTCACGTGGCGGCCGGTGCTCCGGCCGGGGGCGAACACCGCGCCCTGAAGGCGGTCGCCGTGCATGCGTCGATGATCGCGGCGGGCAGCCTGCACCCAGACGTGCTTCGCCCCATGGTGCGACACCCGCGGCTGGCCAGGCGCTTCCTGGCGGTCGAGGGCCACCGTGCGCTGGCCGCCAATCGCGATGTGCTGCCGGGAATTCTGGCATCATTCGGCGACCAGGAGATCGCGGGTCGCAGCCGTTCGCCGGCGATGTCGCTTCGGATAGCCATGGGGCGCGGCAAGCTCGACGACCCGCCGACCGAATTCGGGGTGATTCGTCCCGCCAAGGTGCTCTCCGCGTGTTCCGCAGCGGCGCAACGACAGGAGGACCGGGAGGATCCGCAACATGTGCCGCGGGGTCCCGGAGCGCGCGAACTCGCGGATCTCGATGACGGCGCGACCGACGATTCCGATGGCCCGGACTTGTTCACCAGCCTCGTCGGCGGGGGCGGCTTGATCGGGAGATGGCTGAAGAAACTGCTGTCGCCGGCGCGCAAGAACGGCCGCGGGGCCGGACCGCCGGGTGCGGATTCGCCCACGCATCGGACTAATTCGGGGCCCCGCGGTTCGCGCGCCGTGTCGTCGCTGGCGTCTGCGTCGGGGGCCGATGTGCGCGACGAGCGGCCCTCGACGGCGGGGCAGGGCATCCCGTATCCGGAATGGGACGCCACCCGTCGGACGTATCGGCACGCATGGTGCACCGTGTGGGAGGTCGAGCCGGCGATCAAAGCGCAGGCGACGCAGGCAATCGACGATGCTGCCGGCGTGCGGCGCGCCCTCTCGCGCCTGGGGATGGGCCTGCACCGGCGCCGCCGCCAGTCGCAGGGCGACGACATCGACATCGACGCGGCGGTCGAAGCGCGTGTCGACGCGGCGGCCGGGTCCGTACCCGGCGAAGCGGTCTACTTTGACACCGTGCGGCGCCGGCGCGACCTGGCCGTGCTGCTCCTTCTCGACGTTTCGGGATCGGCGGGGGAGCCCGGGACCCTGGGACGGACGGTGCACGAGCACCAGCGCGCGACCGTTGCCAACCTCGCGGTCGCGCTGGACGGCCTCGGTGACCGGGTCGCTTTGTACGCCTACTACTCGCAGGGCCGGCGGGCGGTGAGCATGGTGGCGGTCAAACGGTTCGACGACCACCTGGACTCCCGAGTCATGAAGCGGCTCAACAGCCTCGAGCCCGGTGCCTACTCGCGCCTCGGGGCGGCCATCCGTCACGGGTCGGCGGTCCTGGAGGCCCGCGGCGGCACGTCCAGGCGACTGCTGGTTGTCGTGTCCGACGGACTCGCCTACGACCACGGGTATGAACGCCCCTACGGCGCCGCGGACGCGCACCGCGCCCTGGGCGAGGCCCGCCGCCGCGGCACCGGTTGCGTGTGCCTGACAGTCGGCGCGGGCACCGACGTGCGCTCGCTGCGGCGGGTGTTCGGCAGCGCCGCGCACACGACCGCCTCGTGCCCGGATCAACTCGCCGGTGTGATCGGACCGCTGTTTCGATCCGCGCTGCGCTCGGCCGAGTCGCGCCGCGCGGTCCATCGGAGGTTTGCGTGACGAACGACGTCCGGCCCTATTACACGGCCATCGCGGGCGAGGAGGCGGTCTTCAAGGCGGCCTACCGACAGGGTCTGGCACTCGTGTTGAAGGGGCCGACGGGCTGCGGCAAGACGCGCTTCGTCGAAGCGATGGCCTACGACCTGGGCCGGCCGCTCATCACGGTCGCCTGCCATGACGACCTCACCACCGCCGATCTCGTCGGCCGCTATCTGCTGCGCGGCGACGAGACGGTCTGGGTGGACGGCCCGCTGACCCGTGCGGTGCGCGAGGGGGCAATCTGCTATCTCGACGAGGTCGTCGAGGCTCGGCAGGACACCACCGTGGTGCTGCACCCGCTGGCCGACCACCGCCGGCAGCTGCCCATCGAGCGTCTCGGCGTCACGCTGGACGCGGCGCCCGAATTCGGTCTGGTGGTGTCGTACAACCCCGGCTACCAAAGCGTGCTCAAGGACCTGAAGGACTCGACGCGGCAGCGCATGGTCGCCATCGAATTCGGTTTTCCCGCACCGGACGTCGAAGAGAAGATCGTCGCGCACGAGGCGGGCGTGGACGGTGCCACCGCGGCCGAGCTGGTGCGCTTCGGACAGGCCATCCGGCGGCTGGAAGCGGGGGGGCTGCGTGAAGTCGCGTCAACCCGGGTGCTCGTCGCCGCGGGGAGGCTCGTCGCCGAGGGGCTGCCGATGCGGCAGGCGGCGCGGGCCGCGATCGCCGGGCCGCTGACTGACGACGTGGCGGTGGGCGGGGCACTTTGCGAGATGATCGACGTCTACCTGAACGGGACCCAGCGCTCCGGTGATTGACGCTGCATACGGCCACGGCTAGGGTCGGAACAAATATTAGGTTGACGCTGACGGTCCGCCGGTCCGTCATCCGGGAGGTCGGATGTCCTACGAAAGCAGCGCGGAGCCGATCAAGGTCGGCTACTTGATGGACTTCACGCTTCCCCCGGGTTTCCCGGACGGGATGAAGGCCGACTTCACGCGATGCTTCGATCTCGTCTTCTCCGAGGCCGTCGAGCACGGGCTGCTGGACCGGCCCGTCGAAATGCGGTATCGCGAAGTGGAGGGGCTGCCCAAGGGCTCGGTCAAGGCGGTAGTCGACGCCTTCGGTGAGCTGGTGGACGAGGGCTGCCTGGTGGTGTTCGGTCCGCACATCACCGACAACTGCGTGCCCACCCGCGAGGCAATCGAAGATAGATTCAAGGTCCCGGCGATCAGCGTCACGGGCACCGATGACTGGTTGGGCGAGTGGACTTTCGCCTTCCCGCAGGGATCGATGACCGACGAGCCGATCTTCATCGCCGACCTCGTCGGCAAGCGGGGGATCACCGAGATCGGGGTCCTCGTCGAGCAGAGCCTGATCGGCGAAAGCTACCTCAGGAATCTGCGAAGCGCGTGCCGGCGCAAGGGCGTTCGCATCGTCGCCGAAGCCGCGATCGCGCAGACCGCGCAGGACATCGGCGGCGCCGTGCGCACCCTGCACGACGCGAAGGTCGAAGCGATCGTGCACCTGGGTTTCGGGTTCGGGATCGTGTTCGTCAACCCTGCGCTGCAGGCGGTCGACTGGGACCCGCCCAGGTTCACGACCACGGCCTTCCAGAACGCGTGGGTGAATCCGACCATGTGGGACGCGTTCACGGGCTGGATCGGGGTCGATCAGTACGACGAACGGAATCGGCTCGGCCAAGGCTTTCTCGACCGGTACGCCACAAAGTACGGCGGTAGGCGCCCCGAATACTGCGTGCCCGTGGTCAATCACGACGTCGCCGCCACGCTCGTGCATGCCTTTGCCGAGGCGCACCCGCTCAGCCCGCGTGGTGTCAAGGAGGCGCTGGAGAGGGTGAAGATGATGCCCGCCGCGTCGGGCGCACCCGGCACTCGCGTGTCGTTCGGCAAATGGACGCGACGGGCGTGGATGGGTGCCGGCTACCTGGTGGCACGCACCCTCGACGCCGACGGTGTCACTTCGCATCTGGTCGACCGGTTCGGGGAGGAGGCCTGACCCATGTCCACCGACCAGTCACACGCCACGGACGAGGCGGCCAGCCGGCCGGGTGAGAAACGCGGCCGGGGCGGATGGGTCGCCGGCGCCGCCCTGGCGGCGTTCGTGCTGTTCTTCGTCGCGAACTGCCGCACCGCCCTCGACCCGCGTGTGGCCAACCCGAACGTGCAGGGCCGGCCGCGCCCCGTCCGATTCGTCTTCGGCTTGGACTACATCACGTTCCTGCACATCTCCACCGTGGTCATGCTGTCGGTGCTGCTCGTGGTGTTCGTCAGGGGCTGGCGGCGAAACCCCGGTAGTCCGGTGCTGCTGATGTTCCTGTGCACCACGCTGATCGTGTGGCAGGACCCGATCATGAACTGGGCGCCGTTCGCGGTGTACAACCCCGACCTGATCCACTGGCCGGAGTCGTGGCCGCTGGTGTCGCTCTCGCCGACCGTCGAGCCGTTCGTCGTATTCGGTTACGTCACTTTCTATTTCGGGCCTTATTTTCCGGCGGTCTGGATCCTGCGCAAACTGCAGACCAAGCGCGGGCCCCGGGCATTCGTGTCGCGGCACCCGCTGGTCAGCCTCGGCCTGCTGACCTGTGTGATCGGCTTCGTCTTCGACGCGTGGCTGGAGATCCAGCTCGTCCACATGGGCATGTACATCTACTCGCAGGTGATCCCCTGGGGTTCGGTATTCACCGGCACGACATTCCAGTTCCCACTGATCTGGGAGTCGTTCTCGGTGACCTTCGTGATGGTGCCCGCGGCGATCCTGTGTTATCGCGACGACACCGGTAGATCCGTGGCGGAGAAACTTGCCGCGAAAGCCGAAGTCTTCCCGGCGCGCCCGGTGCTCGGGACGTTCCTGGTGATGTTCGCGATCATCAACGTGTCGTATTTTGCCTACGGGGCGTGGTTCGCCGTGATCAAAGCCAGTAAAGCGGCAACGTCGGTCGCCTGCCCCTGGCCGTACCCGGAAGCCAAAGTCTTTGACCCGCAGGGTTTCTACGAGAGGGCCGGTGCTCAAGGACCATACTCCGTCGGCATCTGGTCGACGTGGATGAGCGGGCAGCCGGGCGGACGGCCGCACGTCCAACCCCCACCGCCGGGTCGGGGCCGGTGTGCCGGCAACAATGGCTGAGCCCCGCACGGTCGTCATCACCGGCGCCTCCCGAGGACTGGGCTTCGCGTCGGCGGTGCGGATGTACTTCGAGGGATGGCGCGTGATCGCGGCCATGCGCGCCCCCGACAATGCAATGCCGCCGCTGCGCGAGGCGACCGGTGCCGGACAGGGCGACGACCGGCTGGTCGGCGTGCAGCTCGACCTGCTGGACGCCGACTCGATCGCCTCGGCCGCCGAGGCGATCGAAGAGTCCGTCGGCGCGCCATATGCACTCGTGCACAACGCCGGCATCTCCGCCGCCGGGATGGTCGAGGAGACCGATACGATGTTGTGGCAGAAGATGTTCGCCACGCATGTCCTGGGTCCCGTCGCGCTTACCAAGGCGTTGTTGCCATCGATGCGGGCGGCGGGCCAGGGGCGCATCGTGCTCGTGTCCAGCGTGGCCGGGGTCCGCGGGCAGCCGGGCACCGCGCCGTACTCGGCGGCCAAGGGAGCCCTGGAGCGGTGGGCTGAGTCGATGGCCGTGGAGATCGCGCCGTTCGGCCTCGGGGTCACCGTGTTGGTGGCCGGCACGTATGACACCGACATCATCACCGACGCGGGCACCACCGACACCCGTGACCTCGGCGGCCCGTACGCCCGGCTGCACCACACCATGAACAGCCGGGGGCGGTTCGCGGTGAGCTTCGCCCGCCGGCCCGAACGGTTCACCGACGGCCTGGTCGCGGCGCTGGATGAGCGCAGCGCATTCCGCCGCCGCGGGGTCGGCCCGGACGCCTCGATGCTGTTGGTTGCCAACAGGATTGCGCCGGCCGCCGGCATGCACCACGTGTCCAGGATCGTGCTGGGCATCCCCAGGCAGGGCTCGATGCGGGACGGGGCGTGGCCGTTGACAGTGGGCCAGAGGGCCATGGTGTTCGCCACGCGGGTTCTGCCTAATCCGCTGTTACGGCGCTTGGCAAACCGACGCGAGCTGAAGGAGCAGTGATGGAGCAGCTTTTCGACGACCTGGAAGACTTCGGTGCCTTCGACGACGCGGTGTCGGGTGACGTGCGCGACCCGTACACCGAACTGGCGAGGTTGCGCCGCGAGGAGCCCATCCAGCGCCTGGACGTCTCCGGCATGCCGCACGAGGAGTCCAAGCCGGTCTTCATCGTCTACCGCCACGAAGAGGCCCAGCAGATGCTGCGCGACAACGAGACGTTTTCGTCGGCGGCCGTTATCGCGGCGTTCGGCCCGGTGCTGGGGGAGCGCGTCATGCTGGGCATGGACGAGCCCGTGCACGGCCGGTTGCGGGCGCTGGTGTCAAAGGCGTTTTCGCAGAAGGCCTTGGCGCGCTGGGAAGACGAGCTGGTCGGGCGGGTGGGCAATAGCCTCATCGACGGGTTCGTCGCGAACGGCAAGGCCGACCTGGTCAAGGAATTCACCTTCGACTACCCGAGTCGGATCATCGCGGGCCTGCTGGGCCTGCCGGAGGAGGATTATCCGCAGTTCCAACGCTGGTCGATCTCGTTGTTGAGCTGGATCCTGAATCCCGAACGTGGCCTTGCCGCCTCGGCCGCGCTCTGCGGTTACTTCGCGCCGATCCTGCGGGCCCGCCGCGCCCAACCCAGGGACGATCTGATCAGCGCGCTGGCCGAGGCGGAGATCGACGGGGAGAAGCTGGCCGACCAGGAGATCTACTCGTTCCTGCGCCTACTGCTGCCTGCCGGGGTGGAGACGACGTACCGGTCGCTGGGCAATCTGCTTCTCGCGCTGCTGTCCGACCCCGCGCAGTTGGATGCCGTCCGCGCGGACCGGTCGTTACTGCCCCAGGCCATCGAAGAAGGCGTGCGCTGGGAAGCGCCCCTGCTGACCATCACCCGGGTCGCCACCCGCGACACCGAACTCGGAGGGGTGCCGATACCGGCCGGCTCGACTGTGATGCCGATGCTGGGCGCCGCCAACCGGCAGGAAGACCGCTACCCCAATCCGGATACGTTCGACATCTTTCGGCAACCGCGGGCGCACCTGGGCTGGGGGCACGGCGTGCACGTCTGCCTGGGCATGCACCTGGCGCGGCTGGAAATGCGCACCGCCGTCAATCTTTTGCTCGACCGGCTGCCGAACCTGCGGTTGGACCCCGACGCGGACGACCCGCACATCCGCGGCCAGGTTTTCCGCTCGCCGACGTCGGTGCCGGTGCTTTTCGACCCCCGGTAACCGGCCCCGCAGGAGCTGGACCTTGCCAATCGGTTAGTTTCCGGTAAGGCTCTCCATAAGCCCCTCCGCGATTCAAAAGAGAGTGACAGATATGACCGAGGCTGTAAAGGTTCGATTCGAACCGAAGATGATGATCGACGGCAAGCTGGTCGACGGCCAGGCCGGCACCTTCACCAACGTCAATCCCGCCACCGAGGAGCCGCTCGGCGAGGTCGCCGACGCGTCCGTCCAGGACATGCACCGGGCCATCGACGCCGCCCGGCGGGCCTTCGACGAGACCGACTGGTCGACCAACCACGAGTTGCGCAAGCGCTGCCTGCTGCAGCTGCACGAGGCGATCGAAGCGGAGAAGGAGGAGCTGCGCGAGGAGCTCATCCTCGAGGTGGGGTCGCCCCGCGCGATCACGTTCGGCCCGCAACTGGATGCCCCGCTGGAAGACGGATTGAAGTATCCCGCCCGGCTGATCGATGAGTACGCGTGGGAGACCGACCTGGGCGACAAGGTGATCAGCCTGACCGGAACGCTGACCACCCGCAAGGTGTGGCGGGAACCGGTCGGTGTGGTGGGCGCGATCGTGCCGTGGAACTTCCCGTTCGAGGTCACCATCAACAAGCTCGGTCAGGCGCTGGGCACCGGCAACACGGTGGTGCTCAAGCCGGCGCCGGACACGCCGTTCAACGCGACCCGGCTGGGCCGGCTGATCGCCGAAAAGACCGATATCCCACCGGGTGTGGTCAACGTCGTCACCGCGTCGGATCACCTGGTGGGCGAGGAGCTCACGCTGTCGGCGAAAGTCGACCTGATCTCGTTCACCGGTTCGACCGCGGTGGGCAAGCGGATCATGGAAAAGGGCGCGGCGACAATGAAGCGGCTGTTCCTGGAACTCGGCGGCAAGTCGGCCACCATCGTGCTGGAAGACGCCGACTTCGGACTGGCCTGCGCGATCGGCATCGCGCCGTGCATGCATGCCGGGCAGGGCTGCGCCAACCCGACGCGGATGCTCCTGCCGCGGTCCCGCTACGACGAGGGGGTGGCGATCCTGAAGAGCATCTACGAGAACGTTACGTGCGGCGACCCGCAGGACCCCGGAACGCTGTGCGGCCCGGTGATCTCGGACAAGCAACGCAAGCGCGTGCTCGGCTACATCGACAAGGGCGTGGAAGAAGGCGCCACCGCCCTGGTCGGCGGGCCCGACGCGCCCACCGGTTTCGACCGCGGCTTCTATGTCAGGCCAACGCTTTTCGTTGACGTCGACAACAAGATGACGATCGCGCAGGAGGAAATCTTCGGCCCGGTGCTGTCGGTCATCCCGTTCGACGACGAGGAGGAAGCGATCCGGATCGCCAACGACAGCGCGTATGGGCTGGCCGGCAACGTCATGTCGGGCTCGCTGGAGCACTCGTTGGCGGTGGCCCGCCGCATCAAGGCGGGCTTCATCGGCGTCAACGGCGGCGCGCCGTACGGCGCCGACACGCCCTTCGGCGGGTACAAGGCCAGCGGGGTGGGCCGCCAGAACGGTGTCGCCGGGTTCGACCAGTACACCGAGATCAAGTCGGTGGCCTACCCGGCGGGGTAGGGGGCGCCGCTGGCCTTGACGCCTCTGACGTCGCCGACGCCTCTCGCGCCTCTGTCGCCGAGATCGCGGTCAGGGCTGTGATCACCGGCGAGATCGCGACGCTGGCTGCTATCTGGGTGAGAAGCCGGGACGCCGTGAAAGGCGACAAGTCGACACGGCGCCACCTGAAAGGAACCACCCCGCCCTCAAACCTCCCAACCCCTTGGTTGACAATCGACGAAAGGCCCACTTCGTCTGAAGACCAAACGTCAAAGGAGACACACCATGGCCGAAGCCGTCATCGTCGAGGCAGTGCGCTCACCGGTCGGCAAGCGCAACGGCGGACTGTCCGGGGTACACCCGGCGGATCTGTCCGCTCAAGTCCTCAACGGGCTGGTCGACAAGACCGGCATCGACCCCGGCATCGTCGACGACGTCATCTGGGGCTGCGTCATGCAGGCCGGTGAGCAGGCCCTCGACATCGGCCGCACCGCGCTGCTCGCCGCCGGCTGGCCCGAGACCGTGCCCGGCGTGACCGTCGACCGCCAGTGCGGCTCCAGCCAGCAGTCCATCCACTTCGCCGCGGCCGGCGTGGTGGCCGGGCACTACGACGTCGTCGTTGCCGGCGGCGTGGAGTCGATGTCGCGGACGCCGATGGGCTCGTCGCTCGCCAATGGCGGCCGGCCGTACCCGCAGACGTTCCTGGACCGCTACGAGGGCCGGATCCCCAATCAGGGCATCGGTGCCGAGATGATCGCCGAGCAGTGGGGGCTGGACCGCACCGCGCTCGACGAGTTCTCGCTGGGCTCGCACGAAAAGGCGGCGGCCGCACAGGATTCCGGTGCGTTCGACGACCAGATCGTGGGCATCAAGGATCAGGACGGGAACGTCGTTCTCAAGGACGAGGGCATTCGCCGCGGCACGCCGATGGAGAAGATGGCGTCGCTGAAGCCGGCGTTCAAGGAGGACGGCGTCATCCACGCCGGAAACTCCTCGCAGATCTCCGACGGCTCGGCGGCCCTCCTGTTCATGTCGGCCGAGAAGGCGAAGTCGTTGGGGCTCAAGCCGATCGCCAGGGTGCACACCGCGACGCTGGCCGGCGCCGACCCCGTGATCATGCTGACCGCGCCGATCCCCGCGACGCAGAAGGTGCTGAAGAAGTCGGGCCTTTCCATCGGCGATATCGGGGCCTACGAGGTCAACGAGGCGTTCGCCCCGGTACCGCTGGCGTGGCTCAAGGAGATCGGCGCCGATGAGAAGAAGCTCAACCCCAACGGCGGCGCCATCGCGCTGGGCCACCCGCTCGGTGGCTCGGGTGCGCGGTTGATGACCACTCTGCTGTACCACATGCGGGACAAGGGGATTCGCTACGGACTGCAGACCATGTGCGAGGGCGGCGGGCAGGCCAACGCGACCATCGTCGAACTGCTGTGACGCAAGCCGGGAACGGTCAGCCGGCTGTGCTGGCCGAACGCCGCGGCAACGTCATGGTCATCACGATCAACCGCCCCGAAGCTCGTAACGCGATCAACGCGGCAGTGAGCATCGGCGTCGGGGTCGCGCTGGACGAGGCCCAGCGCGACCCCGACGTGCGTGCCGTGGTGATCACCGGCGCGGGCGACAAGTCGTTCTGCGCGGGGGCCGACCTCAAGGCGATCGCGCGCCGCGAGAATATCTACCACCCCGATCACGCCGAGTGGGGCTTCGCCGGCTACGTGCGCCACTTCATCGACAAGCCGACCATCGCCGCGGTCAACGGCGCCGCGCTCGGTGGCGGCACCGAGATCGCGCTGGCCAGCGACCTGGTGGTGGCCGCGACAAACGCCAGCTTCGGTCTGCCGGAGGTCAAGCGGGGGCTGATCGCGGCCGCGGGCGGCGTCTTCAGGATCGTGGATCAGCTGCCCCGCAAGGTGGCGCTCGAACTGCTGATGACGGGTGAACCGCTCAGCGCGCCGGATGCCCTCAGGTGGGGCCTGATCAACCAGGTCGTCGAAGACGGCTCCGCGCTCGATGCCGCGCTGGCGCTGGCCGGACGGGTGACCGTCAACGCGCCGTTGTCGGTGCAGGCCAGCAAGCGCATTGCCTATGGCGTCGACGACGGCGTCATCACCGCTGACGAACCGGGATGGGAGCGCACCGTGCACGAGATGCGCACCCTGATGAGGTCGGAGGACGCCAGGGAAGGCCCCTTGGCGTTCGCCGAAAAACGCGAACCGGTCTGGAAGGCCCGCTAAAGGGCGCGAGCAGACGCAAGAGCCCGCGACACGCCGAGCCGTGGACGGCTTTTGCGTCTGCTCGCGGTGCGGAACAGCTAGCGCGCCAGCGTGTTCACGCCCCACCGGAACACGGGCGGTAGCGCGGCGGCCGCGGGCACGATGGCGCGCCGCGCCGCCGGTGGCGCGCTGGCCAGCACCAGCCCCCGGGTGAGTAATCGGTATTTGCGCGTAACCCGTTGCCACGCAGCCTCATACGACGACGGTGCGTCGTTGACGATGGCATCGATCGCCGCTGCTGCCTGCTTGACGGCGAGACTGACGCCCTCGCCGGTGAGGGCGTCCTCGTAACCGGCCGCGTCGCCCACCAGCAACACCCGTCCCGCGACGCGGCGCGAGACCACCTGACGCAGTGGGCCGCAGCCGCGCGCCTGCCCGCGGGGCGCGCCCTGCAAGTGGCGGGACAGCCAGGGAAACCAGGCGAGGTCGGGCCGCCCGGCGCACAATATAGCCACGCCTACCAGGTCCGGCTCCACGGGCGTTACGTACGCCTCGCCCAAGCGTGACCAGTGCACCTCGACGAACTCCGACCACGCGGGGACCTTGAAGTGCCACCGCACGCCGTGGCGGCGCGGGGTCCCGGCCGTGGCCTTAATGCCCAGCGCCCGGCGTACCGGGGAATGCAGCCCGTCGGCCGCCACCATCCATTTGGCGTGCACACCCGCCGCCGCGACCCCGTGCGCGTCCTGCCGAACGGTGGTCACCCGGTCCCGGATCCATTCGGTGTCTTGCTCTTTCGCGCGCGCGGCCAGCGCGGCGTGCAGCGTCGTGCGTCGCACCCCTCTGCCCGGACCGCCGCGAAACCGGGCACTCGCCCGGCGGTCCTCGCTCACGTAGGCGATGCCGCGCAGCGGCATGCCGGCCGGGTCGACGCCGAGCGAGGTCAGCTCGGCCAGTCCACCGGGCATCAGGCCCTCGCCGCACGCCTTGTCGATGGGGCCCTCGCGGGGGTCGACGACGATCACCGAAAGCCCGTGCCGGCGGGCGTTCAACGCCGCGGCGAGGCCGCCGGGGCCGCCGCCGACGATCAACAGATCGGCGTCGTAGTCCGTCATGCGTAGCCCAGCGCCGAATTCTCCACGTTTATGCGCGCCCTCAGCAGCATCGCGTTCGCCAGCGTGAAGATGACCGCGGTCAGCCATGCGGTGTGTATCAGCGGCAGCGCGAACCCCTCAGCCACCACCGCAACGTAGTTCGGATGGTGAATCCATCGGTAGGGGCCGCCTTGCACCAGCGGCGCATCGGGGACGACGATCACCCGTGTGTTCCACCGCGGACCCAGCGTGGTGATGCACCACCAGCGCAACAGCTGGCTCAGCGCCGCGATGGCGAGCATCGGCCAGCCCAGCCACGGAATGAACGGCCGGTGTAGCGCCAAGGGCTCGATGACGCAGCCGAGCAGCAGCGCGGTGTGCAGGACGACCATCACCGGGTAGTGGGATTGACCGAACTCCTTGCCACCCCGGGCGAAAGACCACCGGGCGTTGCGCTTGGCCACCACCAGCTCCGCGACGCGCTCGAGCGCGACCGCGAAGATCAGCAGGTAATACATGCCTACAGTGTCCACCAGCGTGACCAGCCGAGCAGTACGAGTTCGGTAGCAAAAGCCGGGGCCCATTGCGATCATCAGCCCGGTGGAGCCCTCGGCGGGCGGGTCGGTCAGCTGAGACCGCAACACGTCCAGCAGCGACACCGACGACGGGTTGCCGTGCTGGCGCAACGAGTTTCTCGTGTGCTCCAGGGCGTCGGCGGGCAGGTCCAGCACTGCTTCGACGACGTCGATCGCCTTGGGTCGGGCAGTGTGGCACACCCACGTCGAGACGTCGCCGGGAGTCCGCGCGCTAATGGCTTCGTCTTGCGTGTACCCGTTGGGGCGGGAATGTGACGGCGACCCCGCGACGGACGGGTTCGACGGACTGGTTCGTTGCCGAGGTTTGCGCTGTCAGCGTTGCGGTGGTTATCCCCGCGGGACTGCCCCCGTTGATCTCCTCCATCAACCAACCGCGGTGCAGCCATCTCACGTGCCGGCCGTCACAGAATGGATCCTGCCGCTAGGGTCGGGGCATGCGGATTCTTGTTACCGGCGCCACCGGCTACGTGGGATCGCGGCTGGTCACCGAGCTTCTCGCCGACGGGCACCAAGTATTCGCGGCGACGCGAAAGCCGCAGCGCCTCAGGCGGTTCGGCTGGTACGACGACGTCATCCCGGCCGCCCTCGACGCGTCCGACGCGGCGTCGGCACGCGCCGCCTTCGCCGCGGCCGGTCCGGTCGACGTCGTGTATTACCTGGTCCACGCGATCGGCCAGCCGGGCTTTCGCGAGGCCGACCGGGCCGCCGCCACCAACGTCGCGCTCGCTGCCCGGGACGCCGGGGTGCGGCGCATCGTCTACCTCGGCGGCTTCGTTCCCGCCGGCGGGGCGCTGTCGACGCATCTGAGCAGCCGGGCCGAGGTCGCCGAGGCGCTGACGGTCGAGGGCGGCCCGGAACTGGTGTGGCTGGGCGCGGCGATCATCATCGGCGCCGGCTCCACGTCGTTCGAGATGATGCGGTACGTCGGCGACCGGTTCCCGCTCATCCCGACCCCGAGCTGGATGGACAACCCAATCGATCCCATCTCGATCCGCGACGTGCTGCACTATCTCGTCGCCGCCGCGGATCCCGAGAAGGTGCCCGCCGGCGCCTACGACATCTCCGGTCCGGCGACAACGTCCTACCGCGCGCTGCTCAGGGCCTACGCGCGGGTCTCCGGCAGGTGGCACGCCGATTTGCCGGTCGGCAGGATCGACACCGCGCTGGCGTCGCTGGTGACGAAGGTCGCGTTGCCGGTGCCCGCTGGCCTGGCCGGGGACCTCGTCGAGTCGCTGGACCACCCGATGGTGGCGTCGGTCAGCGGCCTGCGCGACAAGGTGCCCGATCCGCCCGGGGGGCTGCTCGGCGTGGATGACGCGATCGCGCTGGCGCTCGAGGGGTCGAGCCGCAGGCCGCGGCCGGTCAACGCGCTCACCGACCCACACCACCTGGCCGACACCGATCCCGCCTGGTCGGGCGGCGACGCCCTGCGGATCCGGCGCCTCGCCCGCGCCTTCACCCCACCCATCGCGCGTCCGACGCTGCGGCTGGTCAACAGCGTCCCGGGTCCGCTCGCCGGCGCGCTGCGGACCGGCCTGGACATCCTGTTTGCCCTGAACGCGAAGGTGTGGTCGGCGTGAGCGGGTCCACCACACCGGTCCACGGCAGCGCCCTGGCCGAGTTGTGGCGCGCGGCGACCAATGTCGCCCCCCGGCACAACGAGCCGCCCGGCGTGGTGCGACGACGACGCGTCATTGTCGTAGCCACCCTTGTCATCGGCGCGGCTGTGCTGGGCTGTTCGCTGCGGGTCCATCCGGGCGAGTCGACCTTCTACTGGCTGACGCTTGCGCTGGCGGGGGTGTGGTTCGCCGGCGGCTTCGTCTCGGGCCCCCTGCACCTGGGCGGCATCTGCTGGCGCGGCCGCAACCAGCGACCGGTCATCACCGGGACGACGGTCGGCCTGCTGCTGGGCGGAGCTTTCGTCGTCGGCGGGCTGATCGTCCGGCAGATCACGCCGGTCGCGGAGCTGATCACCCGGGTGCTGCTCTACGCGCACCACGGGTGGTACCCGGTGATCGTGGTGATCACCCTCGTCAATGGCGTCGCCGAGGAAGTGTTCTTTCGCGGCGCGCTCTACACCGCCCTGGGGCGCTACCACCCCGTCGTCATTTCGACCGTCCTCTACACGTGCGCGACGCTCGCCAGCGGCAACCCCATGCTGGGCTTCGCCGCGATCATCTTGGGAACGGTGTGCGCATTCGAGCGCCGGGCGACCGGTGGTGTCCTGGCGCCGATGCTCACGCACCTGGTGTGGGGCCTGATCATGGTGCTGGTGCTGCCCCCGATGTTCGGGGTCTGACGCCTGCTATCCGGTCGAACCGACAACCTCGCGGGTCAGCGCCCGCATCGCGGCGGTGTGGGCCGGGCGCGCGAAGAACCAGTACGCCCGGCCGGGCACGCCGCTCGGCAGGAAAATGGAGCGCTGGGTGTACCGGGTGCCGTGACCGTCCTGCGGCGCGACGGTGATCTCGAGCCATTCCCGTCCCGGCGCCCTCCGGGTGGAGCGCAGCCGCAACAGGGTTCCTGCCGCGCGCTCCTGGACCTGGAAGACCGGCCGGGACCTGACGGCATCCTCCGCGGCCTTCCAGACCTCCTCGGGCGGGGCGGAGGTGGTTGCCGACCGCTCGTCGGTGTAGACGATTTCGCCGGCCCAGTCGGGGTCGCTGGGCAGCGCTGCGGCCGGTTCGGTCCGCAGCGAGGACCAGGTGGCGTCGGGCAGCCCGCGTTTGGCCCGGTCGAGCGCCAACTCGACGGCGCGCCGATATGCGATCAGGCCGCCGGGCGGCGGTTCGATGATGCTGTCGACGTCGTGGTTGCGCATCACCGCATCGCATTCCAGCGACTCGATCAGTGGCCGTGCCAGCCCCGGCGGGATCGGGGTGACCGCACCGATCCAGAGGCTGGCGATCGTCGGCGTCAAGAACGGCAGCACGATCAGGTGGCGCCTGCCCAGCCCCGCCACGTCGGCGTAAACCCGCATCATGTCGCCGTATTCGAGGACGTCGGGGCCGCCGATGTCCCACGTCCGCGAGGACGGGACGGGTGCCGTCGCCGCGGCGACCAGGTAATGCAGCACGTCGCGCACCGCGATCGGCTGGATCCTGTTGTGCACCCATTTCGGCGTGGTCATCACCGGCAACCGGTCGGTCAGGTGGCGGATCATCTCGAACGAAGCCGAGCCCGAGCCGACGACGACCCCCGCCTGCAGCACGACGGTCTCGATCCCGGAGTCGATGAGGGCCTCGCCGACGGCCCGGCGCGACTCGAGGTGCGGCGACAGTCTGCGACCCTCGGGATGCAGCCCACTCAGGTACACCACCCGGCGCACCCCGGCGCGCGACGCGGCCGTCACGACGTTGCGGGCCGAGCGAGCCTCCTCGTCGGCGAAATCCTTCGCCAAGCCCATCGAGTGAACCAGGTAGTACACGACGTCGATGCCGTCGAACGCCGCGACCAGCGAATCGGCGTCGCCCAGGTCGCCCCGGGCGACCTCCGCCCGGTCTCGCCACGGCACGCCGGCCAACTTGTCCGGCGTGCGGGCCAGCGCGCGAACCTGATGGCCCTCGTCCAGCAGTCGCGGCACGAGCCGGCCGCCGATGTAACCGGTCGCCCCGGTCACCAGGCAGCGCACCTGTTGAGCCATCGGTTCTCCGTTCCTCGCGGGTCAGTCGTAGGGATCCGACGTCAAGGAGGGGTTACCGCCTCTGCCCACCGGTAAGCGTGGGAACTCAGCGATCGGCGAAGTTCGGCGCGCGGCGTTCCTGGAAGGCGGTGGTGCCCTCTTTGAAATCGTGCGACACCAAGAGGCGTGTCTGCCCCTCGAACTCGCGCTCCAGGGCCGGATCCAATTCGGTGAGCGTGGCCGCGTTGATGGCGTGTTTGGTCTTGGCGAACGCCACCGCCGGACCCGCCAACAGCCTGCCGACCACCTTGTCCACCTCGGCGTCGAAGCCATCCGCGGGGTAGACCGCGGTGACCAGGCCCCACGAGAGCGCCTCGGCGGCCGGCAACCGCTCGGGCAGCAGGGCCATCCGCATCGCGCGGATGCGGCCGACCGCGGCCGCGACCAACGCCGACGCGCCGCCGTCGGGCATCAGCCCGATCTTCGTGAAGGCAAGCATGAAAAACGCTGCGTCCGAAGCCAACACCACGTCACATGCCAGGGCGAGCGATACGCCCACGCCGGCCGCCGGGCCCCGGACGGCGGCCACCACCGGGTGCGGCAGCGCGGCGATGGCGCGGATGAGCCGGTTGATCTCCAGGACGATGTCGTCCGGCGGGATGCCGCCGCCCGTGGACGTGTCGTCGGCGCTGATGCCCGCCCCGGAGCAGAAGCCGCGGCCGGCCCCGCCGAGGCGGACCACCCTGACGTCCGGGTCGGTGGCAGCGCGTTCCATCGCATCGGCGATCCCGGTGATCACCGGAACGGTCAGCGAATTCAGGCTGTCCGGGCGGTTGATGGTCACCGACAGCACGCCGTCGGTCAGCGTGACGTCGAGGCCCGCGACGGGTGCAAGGGTGGCGATTCCAGAATCCGGCATGGGCCTCAGATTAGGTGACCGGGCTGCGCGGCCGTCGACCGCGGCTGAGAAGATGCCAACGACGTCGGTGCGGACGAAAGGTCGGAACATCATGGCTGGACCGTTGAATGGGCTGCGGGTTGTCGAGTTGGCTGGCATCGGTCCCGGTCCGCATGCCGCGATGATCCTGGGAGATCTCGGCGCGGACGTGGTTCGCATCGACCGTCCTTCGAAGGGGCCCAGCGGCGCCGTGAAGGACGCGATGCTGCGCAACCGGCGCATCGTGACCGCCGACCTCAAATCCGAGGAGGGCCGCAAACTCGTCCTCGCGCTCGTGGCCAAGGCCGACGTGTTGATCGAGGGCTACCGGCCCGGCGTCACCGAGCGGCTCGGCCTCGGCCCCGAGCAGTGCGCCGAGGTCAACGACCGGCTGATCTACGCGCGGATGACCGGCTGGGGGCAGGCCGGCCCGCGCAGTCAGCAAGCCGGCCACGACATCAACTACATCTCGCTCAACGGGATCCTGCACGCCATCGGCCGGGCGAACGAGCGGCCGGTTCCGCCGCTGAACCTGGTCGGCGACTTCGGCGGTGGCTCGATGTTCCTGTTGGTCGGCATCCTCTCGGCGTTGTGGGAACGGCAGGTCTCCGGCAAGGGTCAGGTCATCGACGCCGCGATGGTCGACGGCTCCAGCGTGCTGATCCAGATGATGTGGCAGATGCGTGCCTCCGGACTGTGGTCCGACGTCCGGGGCACCAACATGCTTGACGGCGGCGCGCCGTACTACGACACCTACGAGTGCGCCGACGGCCGCTACGTCGCCGTCGGCGCCATCGAGCCGCAGTTCTATGCGGCCATGCTCGCCGGCCTGGGGCTCGAGGGCGCCCAGCTGCCCGCGCAGAACGACGTCGCCCGCTGGCCCGAGTTGCGGGCCGCTCTGACCGAGACCTTCGCCAAGCACGATCGCGACCACTGGGCCAAGGTGTTCGCCGATTCCGACGCATGCGTGACGCCGGTGCTGGCGTTCGGCGAGGTACAGACCGAACCGCACATCACCGAGCGCAACACCTTCTACGAGGTGAACGGCGGCCTGCAGCCGCTGCCCGCGCCGCGGTTCTCCCGCACCGCGCCGGAGACCCCGCGGCCGGCGGCGCCGGCAGCCGACATCGAAGCGGTCCTGAGCGACTGGGTATAGTCACCAACCAACTGGTTGGCTGGATTGGGAAGGGTTCGGATGGAGATCAGAGACGCCGTAGCAGTCGTCACCGGGGGCGCGTCAGGCCTGGGCCTGGCCACCACCAAGCGGCTCCTGGACGCCGGCGCTCAAGTGGTGGTGCTGGACCTGCGGGGCGAAGAGGCCGTTCGCGAACTCGGCGACCGCGCGCACTTCGCGCAGACCGACGTGACCGACGAGGCCGGCGTCACCAAGGCCCTGGACACTGCCGAGTCGCTGGGCCCGGTGCGGATCAACGTCAACTGTGCCGGCATCGGTAACGCCATCAAGACGCTGTCCAAGGACGGCCCTTTCCCGCTGGCGGGGTTCCGGAAGGTCGTGGAGGTCAACCTGATCGGCACGTTCAACGTGTTGCGGCTGGCGGCCGAGCGCATCGCCAAGACGGAGCCGCTCGGTGAGGAGCGGGGCGTCATCATCAACACCGCCTCGGTCGCTGCGTTCGACGGCCAGATCGGCCAGGCCGCCTACTCGGCCTCCAAGGGCGGAGTGGTCGGCATGACCCTGCCGATCGCGCGCGACCTGTCCCGCGAGCTGATTCGGGTGGTGACCATCGCGCCCGGGTTGTTCAAGACGCCGTTGCTGGGCTCGCTGCCGGAGGAGGCGCAGAAATCGCTCGGCAAGCAGGTGCCGCATCCCGCCCGCCTGGGCGACCCCGACGAGTACGGCGCTCTGGCCGTGCACATCATCGAGAACCCGATGCTCAACGGCGAGGTTATCCGCCTGGACGGCGCCATCCGCATGGCGCCCCGCTGAGTAAGTCGGCATAACGAAAGCCCCCCGCGTTGCGCGGGGGGCTTTCGTTATGGGTGAGGTCGCCTAGCGGCGGAACCACCGGCTGACGGCGGGTTCGGCCATTAGTAACCGTGCAAGCATGCTCATGATTTACCTCAACTCGCCGTCGGCAGTGGCTGGTACTCGTCGAACTGTTCTGACGTCAGGCCTTCCACCAACACGTCCCCGTGGTAGAGGGCCTCGAAGTCAGCCTTGATGACGTCGGCACTCGTGTCGTCGATCCACATGACACTGAGCGTATGGGTCGCCTCTAAGGAATCTTTGAGTCTCGATTCGGAAAATGATGGCAATTTACCGGCGGGTAGGTTTTTCGCGGTCTTGCCCGCGATCCCAGCCCCGGCGGCTTATTCGCGGCATATTTTTCTGGCCGGACTCTTACCGTCGCGCCGGTTTGAAAATGCCTTGAACCGGGATCCGCTTGTCGCCGTGCTTAGGGGAGGCGTTGTTTGACGCCTGTAAGTTAGCGTTGATAAGTTATCGCGAATTAGCAAGCGGCCAGCGCGTTTGGCAACGGCGGCGGAAGGGCTGGACATGCTGCAGCGGATCGCTCGACTGGCCATCGCCGCCCCGCGACGCATCGTCGCGATCGGATTCCTGGTCTTCGTCGCCGCCGCGGTCTTCGGCATCCCGGTCGCCGACAGTCTGTCGGCGGGCGGTTTCCAGGATCCGAACTCCGAGTCGGCCCGCGCGATCCGGGTGCTGACCGACAAGTTCGGGCAGAGCGGCCAGCAGTTGCTGATCCTGGTGACCGCGCCGTCGGGGGCCGACAGTGTGCAGGCCCGCAAGGTGGCCACCGAGCTGGCCGGCGATCTCCAACAGTCGCCGCTGGTTTACAACGTCTCCTCGGCGTGGACCGCGCCGCCGCAAACCGCGAAGACGTTGACCAGCGCCGACGGGAAGTCGGGCCTGATCGTCGTCAACCTCAAGGGCGGCGAAAACGACGCTCAGAAGAACGCGCAGAAGTTGTCCGACGCGTTTGTGCACGACCGTGACGGAGTGGCCGTCCGTGCCGGTGGCTCGGCGATGCAGTATGCGCAGATCAACAAGCAGAACCAGGAAGACCTCCTGGTGATGGAGATCATCGCGATCCCGCTGAGTTTTTTCGTTCTCGTATGGGTGTTCGGTGGTCTGCTCGCGGCGGCGTTGCCGATGACCCTCGGAGCGCTGGCCGTCGTCGGGTCGATGACGGTGCTGCGGCTCATCACGTTCACCACCGACGTCTCGATCTTCGCGCTCAACCTGAGTACAGCGCTGGGGCTGGCACTTGCGATCGACTACACGTTGTTGATCGTCAGTCGCTATCGCGACGAGTTGGCCGACGGCAGCAGCCCGGAAGAGGCGTTGATCAGGACGATGGCCACCTCGGGCCGCACGGTGCTGTTCTCCGCGGTGACCGTGGCGCTGTCGATGTCGGCCACGGCCCTGTTCCCGATGTACTTCTTGAAGTCGTTCGCCTACGCCGGGGTGGCCACCGTCGCCTTCGTTGCGACCGCGTCCATCGTCATCACCCCCGCCGCCATCGTGCTGCTCGGCCCGAGGCTCGACGCGCTGGACGTGCGTCGGCTCGTGCGCCGGGCGCTGCGCCGGCGGGAGCCCGTGCACAAGCCCGTCGAGGAGCTGTTCTGGTACCGCTCGAGCAAGTTCGTCATGCGCCGCTGGCTGCCGATCGGCATCGCCGTCATCGCGCTGCTGGTGCTGCTGGGACTCCCGTTCACCGGGGTCAAGTGGGGGTTCCCGGACGACCGGGTGCTACCGCGCTCCGCGTCGTCGCATCAGGTCGGCGACCAACTGCGCACCAATTTCGTCAACGATTCCGCGACGGCCGTGCCCGTCGTCATCCCGGACGCGCGGGGGCTGAGCCCGGCCGACCTCGACCCGTACGCGGCCGACCTGTCGCGCGTCCCAGGCGTGTCGGCGGTGAATGCGCCAACCGGGACGTTCGTCGGCGGCAATCGGGTCGGGCCGCCGGCCGGCGCCACCGGAATGGCCGACGGCAGCGCGTTCCTGACGGTCAACAGCACCGCACCACTGTTCTCGCAGGCCTCCGACGCCCAGCTCAGGCAGCTGAGCGAGGTGCCCGCGCCGGCCGGGCGGGCCGTCGAGAAAGCCGGCGTCGCGCAGGTCAACCGCGACAGCGTCGACGCCGTGACCGGCCGGCTTCCGCTGGTACTGGGGCTGATGGCCGCCATCACCTTCGCCCTGCTGTTCCTGTTGACCGGCAGCGTGGTGCTGCCGGTCAAGGCGCTGCTCTGCAACGTCCTCTCGCTGACGGCGGCGTTCGGTGCGCTGGTGTGGATCTTCCAGGACGGGCATCTGGGGGCGCTGGGGACCACCCCGAGCGGCACGCTGGTGGCCAACATGCCGGTGTTGCTGTTCTGCATCGCCTTCGGCCTGTCCATGGACTACGAGGTGTTCCTGGTGTCCCGGATTCGGGAGTACTGGCTCGCGTCCGGCGCGGCCCGCCCGGCGAAGGTGGGCGGGGCGCAGGCGCATGCCGCGAACGACGAAAGTGTCGCGCTGGGCGTGGCACGCACCGGGCGGGTGATCACCGCCGCCGCGTTGGTGATGTCGATGTCCTTCGCCGCCCTGATCGCTGCCCACGTGTCGTTCATGCGGATGTTCGGCCTGGGACTGACGCTGGCCGTGTTCGCCGATGCCACGCTGGTGCGAATGGTGCTGGTTCCGGCGTTCATGCATGTGATGGGCCGGTGGAACTGGTGGGCGCCCAAGCCGCTGGTGTGGCTGCATGAGCGGTTCGGTATCAGTGAGGGGCTGCCGCCGGCGTCCGGCCCCGACGAGCCGATCGCCGGGCCGGTGCGGCATAACGGCCGCGTAATCAGTGAGTCGGTGACCAAAATTGGTTAGCCGGCCCGTCGAGGGACTGCGCCGGGCGCGGGCCCCGCGGGGTGCCGGAGTGCGGCTCCGTGCCGAGATCCTGGACGCCGCCACCGGCCTGTTGCTGGAGACCGGGCATGCCCGCTCCGTATCGATTCGATCGGTGGCCGAGCGCGTCGGCGTCACGCCGCCCTCGATTTACCTGCATTTCGCCGACAAAGAAGCCCTGATGGACGCGGTGTGCGCGCGCTATTTCGAAAACCTGGACTCCGAGATGCGGCGCGCGCTGGTGGAACACACGTCACCGGTCGGGGTGCTGCGCGCCCAGGGGCTGGCCTATGTCCGGTTCGCGACGCAGAACCCGGAGCTCTACCGGATCGCCACCATGGGGCAATGGCGGTCGGGGAGCAGCGTGGACGCGACACTCGACAGTTCGGCCTTCACGTACATGCGTGCCACCGTGCGGAGGCTGATGGACGACGGTATCTACCAGCGCGATGACCCGACCAAGGTCGCGCTGCGATTGTGGAGCGCGGCGCACGGGGTGGCGGCGATGGTGATTGCCAAGCCGCACTTACCCTTTGGTGAGGTCGAGATGTTTGCCGACAGCGTGCTGTGCTCGGTCTTCTGTGGTCAGGTGGTAATGGGATACTGCGACGCAGATGCCACGCCGCAAATGTTGGCGGAGTGGGTGACCACACATCGTCGGTGGAAGGATCCGCAGAAATGACGCAGGCCGGTGCGGTGAAGATCGACCACCCCTTTTTCGCGCGGATCTGGCCCGTCGTCGCGTCACACGAAACCGAGGCGGTGCGCGCCCTGCGCCGGGAGAATCTGGCCGGCCTGTCCGGGCGCGTGCTGGAGGTCGGGGCGGGCGTCGGGACCAACTTCGTCAACTACCCCGACTCGGTCGAACAGGTGGTGGCCGTCGAACCCGAGCCCCGGCTCGCCGCCCAAGCCGAGGCGGCGGCCGCCGCCGTGCCCGTCCCGATCGTCGTGACCAACCAGAGCGCGGAGGGGCTTGGCGGCGAGGATCCATTCGACGCGATCGTGTGCTCGCTGGTGTTGTGCTCGGTGCGCGATCCAGACGGTGTGCTGCGGCGCCTCTACTCCCTGCTGCGCCCGGGCGGGGAGTTGCGGTATCTCGAGCACGTGGCGAGCGCGGGAGTGCGGGGCCGGTATCAGCGGCTCGCCGATGCGACGTTGTGGCCCAGGTTCTTCGGGAACTGCCACACTCACCGCGATACCGAGCGCTCGATTGTCGGTGCCGGCTTCGAGGTCGACACGTCGCGGCGCGAGCTGACGCTACCGTTGTGGGCGCCGTTGCCGGTGTCGGAGCTGGCGCTGGGCCGCGCACGCCGGCCTTAACTCTCGCCGCTTCGCCGAGTTTTCGCTCAGCGCCTGGTTTTGGCGTAAATGGCGACGTGGACGCTCGATGTGCTCGCCGCCGCGGCCGCAGTCTCCATTACCCCAGCAGGGCGGGGAGCCGCTCGAGCAGGCCGGGCAAGGCCTGGCTGGCGGTCTCGCGGACGCTGATCGTGGCGCTCTTGGACAGCGGGGTGGTTTCGGGGTTCACCTCGACGACGGCCGTGCCGCGCGAGAGGGCCAGCTCGGGGAGCCCAGCGGCCGGATAGACGATCGCGGAGGTACCCACCACCACCATCACGTCGGCGGCCTGAGTCGCCTCGACGGCGCGCTGCCACGGCTCGTCGGGCAACTGCTCGCCGAACCACACGATGTCGGGCCGGATCAGGCCGCCGCAGTGGCAGACCGGTGGCTCGACCTCGAGCGCCGGCTCCGCCATTTTGGGTAGCGTGCCGGTGTAGGGCAAACCGCAATGCGCACAACGGAATTCGAAGAGGCTTCCGTGCAGGTGGTGTACTGGGGCGCTACCGGCGCGCTCGTGCAGGTCGTCGACGTTCTGGGTGATCACGGTGACCTCGACGTGCTTTTGCCAGTCGGCGATGGCGAGGTGCCCCGGGTTGGGCTGAACCTCGGCCACCAGGTAGTGACGCCACAGGTACCACCCCCAGACCCGCTCGGGGTTGTCGCGCCACCCTTGCGTACTGGACAACTCGTAGGGATCGAAGCGGGCCCACAATCCGTTCTTGTCGTCACGGAACGTCGGCACGCCGCTCTCCGCGGAGATCCCCGCGCCGCTCAGCACCGCTACACGCATCCCACCAAGATAGTCGGGCCGGGTGGATACTGAACTGGTGGAGTTGCGTGAGTGGATGCGAGTCGACGTCAAGGCGGGCCGGCCGTTGTTCGACCAGCTCCGTAACCAGGTCATCGACGGAGTGCGGGAGGGCACGCTGCCGCCAGGTACCCGCCTGCCGACGGTCCGCGAGCTGGCCGGCCAACTCGGCGTTGCCGCCAACACCGTTGCCCGCGCCTACCGCGAGCTGGAATCGGCGGCCTTCATCGAAACACGCGGGCGTTTCGGCACTTTCGTTGCTCGCTACGATCCGACCGACGCGGCGATGGCGGCCGCGGCCCGCGAGTATGTCCGAGTTGCGCGAGACCTGGGACTGGGCAAGGAAGACGCGGTCCGCTACGTCGAGGCCGTTCCGGACGACGACTAGCCGAACTCCAGCAGCGTCAGGCGCGGCCGCAGCGGGTGCAGCACGCCGGTCCGGTAGACGGCCGACAGCAGAGTGTTGAAGATCAGGCCGCGTCCCGGTGGGAACCGGAGGTCATGGACGGCGCGTACCCCCGGGATGGTGTCGGTCAGCTCGGCGGCCTGCCGCGCCGACAGGGCGAACGGCATCGGGGGCACCTTGTAGCGCAACGACGTTCGCATGCCGTACCGGTTCACCCTCGCGAACAGGGCCGGGGGCAGATCGAACAGCAGGCGCCCACCGGGAAAGGTCTTGGCGCACGCGGCGATCAGCCCCAGGGCCTGCTCGGGTTGCAGGTACATCAACAACCCCTCGGCGGTGATGAACACACCCCCGGCGGCGTCGACCGAGCGCATCCAGCTGTAATCCAGGGCGGATTGCGCGCACACCGACACCCGTGGCGACGCCGGCAGCAGCCGAGAGCGCACCTCCGTGACGGCCGGCAGATCCACGGTCAGCCAACGGAATCTGGCATCCGCCGCGTCCAGCCGCCAGAAGCTGGTCTGCAGGCCTTCGGCCAACGCCACGACCGTCGCATCGGGGTGCTCCGCGAGATAGGCGCGGGTCTGCGCGTCGAAGGCCAAGGCACGCAGCGCGATGTCCTGGCGCGTCGGACCGAACTTCGCGAAGTCGAATTCGATCGCGTCGTGCAGTGCGATCGCCATCGGATCGTCGAGGATCGCGTCCGCGCGGCGGGCCTCCCGGGCGCGGGCGTGCAGCGTCAGCAACGCCGTCTCGGACACGCCGGTGAGCACGACCTTGTGCCGCGAAGGAGTCACCGCAGCACCTTATCCAGCGTGCGCAGGTTGCGCGTCGTCGTCGACGACTTGTAGCGCGGCTTGCCCATCGTCTTGCCGATCGTGCTGTCCAGCGTGCCGCCCTTGGGCACCTGCCAGTAGATGACCCCGTCACCGCGGCTGATTTTCTCGTCGGGACCGGCGTCCGAGGCGAGGCCGGCCAGTTCATCGAGGACCGCGTCGTCGGCGACGAACGTGACGTAGGACTGGTAGCCGTCGACCTCGCGCTCGAACGGGTAAGCGTCGGCGACGGCGCGCACTGTGTCGATGCCGTAGACCAGCACCCACGCGTCGTAACCGAAGCTGTCGCGCAGCGCGGATTCCGCCTTCTGGCGCACCGCGGCGACACCCCCGGACGCGTCCAGCAGCACGTTGCCGGTGGCCAAGATCGTGCGCACGTCGGTGAATCCGGCCTCGGTCAGCGCGCGCGCCACCTCGGCCATCTTGAGGTTGACTCCGCCGACGTTGACGCCGCGCAGGAACGCCGCGTACCTGGTCATGATCCGATTCCATCAGGCCGCCCGAGAACGCGGCAACGGCGACGTAGGCTTTCGACATGGGACGCCAGGTCTTCGACGACAAGCTATTGGCCGTGATCAGCGGGAATTCGCTCGGGGTGCTTGCCACCATCAAACGCGACGGGCGCCCGCAGCTGTCGAACGTGAGCTACCACTTCGACCCGCGCGAGCTGGTGTTGCGGGTCTCGATCACCGAGCCGCGCGCCAAGACGCGCAACCTGCGCCGCGACCCGCGGGCGTCGATCCTGGTCGACGCCGACGACGGCTGGTCGTACGCCGTGGCGGAGGGTACAGCGGAGCTCACGCCGCCCGCGGCGGCCCCCGACGACGACACCGTCGAGGCCCTGATTACCTTGTATCGCAACATCGCCGGCGAGCACCCCGACTGGGACGACTACCGCCGGGCGATGGTCACCGACCGGCGGGTCCTGCTGACGCTGCCGATTTCGCACGTGTATGGCATGCCCCCCGGGGTTCGGTAGCCGTTAGGCTTCGGGCATGGATGCATCGAAGTCTTCCGAGTCGGCACCCGAGGACGACAACAAGCGCAAGTTCAAGGAAGCCCTCGACCGTAAGATGGCGAAGTCGTCCGGCGGATCGGACCACAAGAACGCCGGCGCCGCCCAACCTCGGGCCCACGGCCCGGTGGAGAACCGCCGCGAGTTCCGCCGCAAGAGCGGGTAGGCGTACCCGAAGGCATCGAGGGCCGGGGCCGATCAGGCACCGCTGCGTCACCCCCAACAGGGCCCCTTCTTGAAGTCGAAGCCGTCCGAGGGCTCGAACCTGACGACCCGTCACTACGAGCGGCGCTCGGCGTGGTGCGCTGGGGCTGGAATCGTCGGCTGTGCCCGGGCCGTGGCAGAGGGAATGCGTTGGGGGGCCGACGTGTTGAGGCGGGCATGACCGAACAAGCACAGCTCAGCACCACCGATTGGGTGCGAGTACACACCGAACAAATACTGGAACAGGGCACCACGGAAGGGATAGGTGAAGGCGACGAGAGGACCTTCAACCGGCCAATCGTCCTCTTCACCGTGATAGGCGCGAAGTCGGGCCAGAGGCGGTACGTCCCCCTGATGCGGGTGGAAAAGGACGGGCAGTACGCGATGATCGGGTCTACCGGGGGAGCCCCGAAGGACCCGGCTTGGGTCCACAACGTCCGCGCCAACCCCGAGGTCACGGCCCAGGATGGTGAGAAGGTATTCGAGGGCAAGGCACGCGAGGTATTCGGGGCTGAGCGAGAAGCGTGGTGGCAGAGGGGAACCGAAGCTTATCCGCACTACATCGAGTTGCAGTCCCTGACGACGAGGGAGATCCCGGTCTTCGTCGTGGAGTGACCCGACAAAACGCAAACCGATGAAGCCCGGGGCCTGCATGGCCCCTGGCCTCGTCCGGTGAAGTCGCCACATCAGCTAGTCCACGATCACGGCGACGGACAACGGGAAACGCAGTTCCAGACGGTGTCCCTGGCCCTCCGGGTGATCGCGGTCAGACAGACGCCAAACATCTTCGAGTCACCAACTCCTCGAGCGAATTGGTAACGGCATTGGGATAGATGGCCCCAACCTGGAGGCGCCGCCGATGGCCACAGCCGCAGCCGCTACAAGACCGGTGTCGACAGTTTCCGGGTGTGCGTTGTGGCCATCGGTCACCACGCGGTGTTTACTGCTGGCATGGTGTTGATCCTCTCCGATGAGAATAGGGAATCTCGTTGACCGTGATGCTCTGCTTGGCGCAGGAGCCCGAGGCCGATCAACTACTGGCCGACAATCCCTTCGCGCTCCTGGTTGGGATGGTTCTGGACCAACAGATTCCGCTCGAAGTCGCGTTCCGAGGGCCGAAGAAAATCGCAGACCGCTTGGCGGCTCGGGATCTCGGTCGTGTTGCTCACGACCAGCAGGTGCCGATGGAGACCGCCTTCGCGGGGCCGAAGAAGATCGCGGACCGGATGGGCGGCTTCGACGCCGGCGAGATCGCCGACTACGACCCGGACAAATTCGCCGCGTTATGCTCGGAAAAGCCTGCCATACACCGCTTTCCGGGCTCGATGGCCAAGCGCATCCAGGCACTCGCGCAGATCGTCGTAGACCGCTACGACGGTGACGCCGCACGACTGTGGACCGCCGGCGAGCCCGACGGCGAGGAACTGTTGCGTCGGCTCAAGGGGCTCCCCGGTTTCGGCGAGCAGAAGGCGCGGATCTTTCTGGCGCTGCTGGGCAAGCAGTACGGCGTGACGCCGACGGGCTGGCGGGAGGCGGCCGGCGAATTCGGTCAGCCCGGCACCCACATCTCCGTCGCCGATATCGTCGACGCCCAGTCGCTTGGGCAGGTGCGCTCCTACAAGAAGCAGATGAAGGCAGCAGCAAAGGGAAAGGCGGGAACGTGAAGACACACCTGAACTGTCCGTGCGGGGAAGCCATCGTCGGCAAGGACGAGGACGAGCTGGTCGACCTGACCCAGGCCCATCTCGCCAGCGCACACCCGAACCTCGAGTACGACCGCGACGCGATCCTCTTCATGGCGTACTGACGCCGGCGCGCGTGCCAATTGACACGCGCGCCGCCGTCCTACCGAAGCCGACCCGTCAGGGCACCACCGTCGAACCGATGGTGGGCATGAACTGGCACTGCCGTTCCTTGGTGGTGACCTGCCCGAAGATGGTCGACATGATGCTCCCCGAACCGGTGTCGGCGATCGCGGTCAATGTCGTCGGCCCGTCGCCGTTGATATCGGTGCGCGGCTTGAGCGCCACCGTTCCGGACTTGCCCGTGGTCAGGTTGACCCAGGTGACGTTCAGCGGCAGCTTCTGCACCTCAGCGGGGCCCGGGGTGCCGACCGCGGTGAACACGTAGGCCGTCTGCCCGGGGCCTGGGCCGGGCGTCGGGATCTTCGCCGGCCCAGCGACCGACAGCGCGGTGGCGATTGCGCTGGTGCCGTCCGCAAGGCAATTTGTGCCAATCGAGGGGTACATGAAGTCCTGTGTGGGCGGCGCGTCCGGCCCGAAACCCGGTGCCGGCGCGGGTGCCGGTGCTGGAGCGGGCGCGGCCTCGGGCGCGGGCGCGGGTGCGGCCTCCGGCGCGGGGGGTGCCGACGCGGGCACCGCGACGGGCTCGGCCGTGCGCGGGGCTGCCGCGGGCGGCGCGTCGGCAGGTGGCGCGTCGGCAGGTGGCGCGGCGACGGGTGCCGGGCCGGCCGCGTGAGCGGGATCGATACCCGTGGGCAGGTGCGACTGCAGGCCGGGTTCGATGCCGGTCGCCGGTACGTGCGGCTCCGGCCCCGTGTTCAGCGCGACCGGCGTACCCGGCTGCTGGACGAACCGATTGACCGTTGCCGCAACGGTTTTGGACTCCGACGGCGCGGTCGGGTTGTGAGTGAACGCTTGCGCGGCGGCCATGAGCAGCTCGGTGGCCTGCCCGGGGTTGCTGGCGGCTTGCTGGATGATCGGGCTCAGCTGCGATAACGCCGGCAGGCCCGGAAGTTGTTGGGTGTTCGGCTGGGGCGCCGCCGGTTCGGCCGCCGCGCTCGGGCACATCCCGAGCGCGGCAGCCGACGCCGTGACGACAGCGGCCAAACCTTTGGACAGATACCTAGTGGTTGCCACGAAATCCTCCGGTCCTGGGTAGTGGCTCAGCTGTCTTAGGGGTCGATCAGGGAATGGCCGAAAGCAACGGCGACATCGGCCCGGCAGGGCTGGCCGCGGGCGCTGCGGCCGGAGCTGCCGGCGCTGCCGGTGCTGCGCCTGTAGCCAGCGCCGTCAGATCCTGGGGCAGTGTCAGCTGCGGCGGCACGTTGACCGGCAGGCCCGCCGGCAACGCCGGCATGTCGACCTTCGCCTGCGGCATCTGGGGGGCGGGCGGCGTGGCGGGTGCAGCCGGTGCCGAAAGCCCCGGGATGGACGGCAGACCCGGAATCGACGGGGCGGCCGGGGCCGCGGGCGCCGCGGGCGCCTGCTGCAGCAAGCCGGGCAGCAGACCCTGAGGCGTCGTCGGTGCGGTCGCGGCCGGTGCCGTCGGCGACGTCAACCCCGGAATGGAGGGCAGCGCGCCGGGGGCCGATGCGGGGGCGGCGGGGGTGGCGGCCGAGGGCACACCCGGGAAGCTGATGCCCGGGGTGGCCGGCGGCGCCGGCGGCGTCGCGCCGAGCGCGGTCGCCAGGTTCTGCAGGATCTGTGGTGCGTTGGCGGCCGAACTGATCAGCTGCTGCGGAATGTTCGGCACCGGCGGAGCCGGCACGGGGTCGGCGTGGGCGATCCCGCCCGTCAGCAGCGCGGCGGACGAACCGACTACGACGGCGGTTGCTCGCAAGTAAGTCCAGATGGTTGGCATGACTCTCCCTGGTTGTCGACGACTGGTCCCTGCCCGAAGCTACTTTGATGCTGGTGGGACTCAAGTGACACGTGTGGCATTTATTTGATCGTTATCGATACGAGTGACGGCGGTTATCGACCGTCCCGGCGGAGCGCCCCCGCCGCGTATGGTGCGCGGCTGGCGCCGCGGGCGTCGCTAAAGTCGGGCGGATAGACACCACCCCGGCCGCCACGGCGGCACCCCGAACCCGGCGGCTCACCGAGACGCTGCAGGCGGCGGCGCCCCTGGTGCTGCTTGCCAGCATCGCCGCCAGGCTGGCGTGGACCTACCTGGCGCCACACGGGGCGAACTTCGTCGACCTGCATGTTTACCTCGGCGGCGCTGCGGCGATCGACCACCCCGGCACCCTTTACAGCTACGTCTACGCCGAACAGACGCCCGACTTCCCGCTGCCGTTCACCTACCCGCCCTTCGCCGCCGTCGTCTTCTACCCGCTGCACCTGCTGCCGTTCGGCGTCGTCGCCTTCCTATGGCAGATCGCCACGATTGCCGCGCTGTACGGCTCCGTTCGGATCAGCCAGCGGCTCATGGGCGTCGGCGGTCGCGGCGTCGCGATGCTGTGGACGGCGATCACCATCTGGATCGAGCCCCTGCGCAGCACGTTCGATTACGGCCAGGTCAACGTGCTGCTCATGCTTGCGGTGCTCTGGGCCGTGTACAGCACGCGGTGGTGGCTGACGGGCCTGCTGGTCGGCGCGGCGGCCGGAATCAAGCTGACGCCGGCCATCGCCGGCGTCTACCTGGTGGGCGCTCGGCGGTGGGGTGCGGCGGCTTCCTCGGCGGCGGTGTTTGCCGCGACCATTGCGGTGTCGGCGCTAATCGTCGGTGACCAGACGCGGTACTACTTCACTCAGCTGCTGGGCGACGCGCGCCGGGTGGGGCCGATCGCCACCTCGTTCAATCAGACATGGCGGGGCGGCATTTCGCGCATCCTGGGCCACGACGCCGGCTACGGTCCGGCCGTGCTGGCCGCCGTCGCCGTCACCGCGGTCGCGGCCATCCTGGCCTGGCGCGCGCTCGACGACGCGGACCGGCTGGGCAGGTTGCTGGTGGTCGAACTGTTCGGCCTGCTGTTGTCCCCGATCTCGTGGACTCACCACTGGGTGTGGTTGGTGCCGCTCATGATGTGGGCGATTCACGGGCCTCGGCGCGGGCGCCCGGGCGCTCGGGTGGTGGGCTGGGGGTGGTTGGCGTTCACCATCATCGGCGTGCCGTGGTTGCTGAGTTTTGCGCAGCCGAACATCTGGCAGATCAGCCGGCCCTGGTACCTGGCCTGGGCCGGCCTGGCATACATCGTGGCGGCGGTGGCGACGTTGATATGGATCGCGGCCTCCGGGCGTCAAGCAAGGGACTAGGCGTCTCGTCGGCGTCGAGATTGCCGGGTGGTCGTGATCTCGGCGAAAGTGCGACCGTTGTGGCAATTTCGGCGGCCGGGCGCGAGCGGCAGCTGGGCGCTCGGCAGCAGGCGCGAGGTGCCAACCAGACACGCCCTAGTCGCCGACGATCCCGTCGATGTCGCGCGCCATGTCGATGTCGTTCTGCGTGATGCCGCCCTCCGAGTGCGTGACAAGCGCGAAAGTCACTGTCCGCCAACGGATATCGATATCTGGGTGATGATCCTTGCGCTCAGCGTGCTCGGCCACCCGGCGCACCGCGTCGATACCCGCGAGAAACGTCGGGAACTTGATCGACCGGCGCAGGACGCCGTCGGCGCGCTCCCATCCGTTGAGGTCGGGCAGTGCGGCGTCCACCTGCTCATCCGTTAACACAGCCATGTCTTGACCGTATACCGTCACTGGCCATGCCGACCCAGATCGTCGTCGCGGGGGCCGTGATCCGTCGCTCCAGGCTCCTGGTCGCGCAGCGCGACCGGCCGCCCGAGCTGGCCGGGCGGTGGGAGTTGCCCGGCGGCAAGGTCGCACCCGGCGAGACGGAGCCCGAAGCGTTGGCTCGTGAGTTGGCCGAGGAACTCGGGCTGGCGGCGCCTGACGTGGTGGTCGGCCACCGCCTGGGGGCCGACGTCTTCTTGCACGCCACGGCGACGCTGCGCGCCTACCGCGTCCGATTGGTCCGCGGTGAACCGCTGGCGCATGACCACCGGGCCCTGCGCTGGGTGACGGCCGCGGAACTGGACGAGGTGGACTGGGTGGCCGCCGACCGCGGCTGGCTCCCGGACCTGCGGCGAGCGCTCTGAGAACAACTTCATAGATTGCCCACAGCCGCTCCGCAGCCGACACACGGCCGCGTTGCAGGTCGCCGATGTCGGGACTATCACAACAGAGGTTTGTACTTATGACGTGGTGCACGTGTTCAGCGCGCCGGCCGCCTACCTGTTCCGGTCCTACATCGTCTACCGCAGTCGGGAGGCCGCGGCCAACGGGGAATTTGGTCGGGTCGGCGCCGCGCCGCCGGGGCTGGTAGGCGCCGACGGCGAGGGAACGCGGCCGCACCTGCCGGTTCGCTATCTAAGGTCGCCGCTGCCAGAATCACCGACGTGCCTTTCCGTAATGTCGCCATCGTCGCCCACGTCGACCACGGCAAGACGACCCTGGTCGATGCGATGCTGCGGCAGTCCGGTGCCTTGACGCACCGCGGTGACGACACCCAGGAACGCATCATGGACAGCGGTGACCTCGAGAAAGAAAAGGGCATCACCATCCTGGCCAAGAACACCGCGGTGCACCGTCACCACCCCGACGGGACCGTGACGGTGATCAACGTCATCGACACCCCGGGCCACGCCGACTTCGGCGGGGAGGTCGAGCGCGGTCTTTCCATGGTGGACGGCGTGCTGCTGCTGGTCGACGCGTCCGAGGGGCCGCTGCCGCAGACGCGGTTCGTGCTGCGCAAGGCGCTGGCCGCCCACCTGCCGGTCATCCTCGTGGTCAACAAGACCGATCGGCCCGACGCGCGCATCGCCGCGGTGGTCGAGGCCAGTCACGACCTGCTGCTCGACGTCGCCTCCGACCTCGACGACGAGGCCGCCAAGGCCGCCGAACACGCCCTGGGTCTGCCGACGCTGTACGCGTCCGGCCGGGCGGGGGTCGCCAGCACCATCCAGCCGGCCGACGGCGAGATCCCCGCCGGCGACAACCTGGACCCCTTGTTCGACGTGCTGATGGAGCACATCCCGCCGCCCTCGGGGGACCCCGAGGCGCCGCTGCAAGCCCTGGTGACCAACCTCGACGCGTCGGCGTTCCTCGGCCGGCTCGCCCTGGTCCGCATTTACAACGGCAAGCTGCGCAAGGGCCAGCAGGTCGCCTGGATGCGCGAGGTCGACGGCTTGCCCGTCATCACCAACGCCAAAATCACCGAGTTGCTCGCGACCGAGGGCGTCGAACGCCGCGCGACCGACGAGGCCGTGGCCGGCGACATCGTGGCCGTGGCCGGTTTCCCCGAAATCATGATCGGCGACACGCTGGCCGACCCGGACCATGCCCACGCGTTGCCGCGCATCACCGTCGACGAGCCTGCGATCTCGGTGACGATCGGCACCAACACCTCGCCGCTGGCAGGCAAGGTGCCCGGCCACAAGCTGACCGCGCGCATGGTCCGCAACCGGCTGGACACCGAGCTGGTGGGCAACGTGTCGATCCGGGTCGTCGACATCGGCGCGCCCGACGCCTGGGAGGTGCAGGGCCGCGGGGAGCTCGCCCTGGCTGTGCTGGTGGAGACGATGCGCCGGGAGGGCTTCGAGCTGACGGTCGGCAAGCCGCAGGTGGTGACCCGCACGATCGACGGCAAGCTGCACGAGCCGTACGAGGCGATGACGATCGACTGCCCCGAGGAGTTCGTCGGCGCGATCACCCAGCTGATGGCCGCCCGCAAGGGGCGCATGGAGGAGATGGCCAACCACGCGGCCGGCTGGGTGCGGATGGATTTCATCGTTCCCAGCCGCGGCCTGATCGGATTCCGCACCGACTTCTTGACCATCACCCGCGGCACCGGGATCGCGAACGCGGTGTTCGACGGCTACCGGCCGTGGGCGGGGGAAATCCGTGCCCGCCACACCGGGTCGCTGGTCTCCGACCGCGCCGGCACCATCACGCCGTTCGCGCTGATTCAGCTGGCCGACCGGGGCCAGTTCTTCGTGGAGCCCGGCCAGGACACCTACGAGGGCATGGTCGTCGGGATCAATCCGCGCGCGGAGGACCTCGACATCAACGTCACCCGGGAGAAGAAGCTCACCAACATGCGGTCGTCGACCGCGGACGTCATCGAGACCCTGGCCAAGCCGCTCGAGCTCGACCTGGAGCAGGCGATGGAGTTCTGCGCCCAGGACGAATGCGTCGAGGTGACCCCGGAGATCGTCCGGGTGCGCAAGGTGGAACTGGACGCGACAAGCCGGGCCCGCAGCCGGTCGCGGGCCAAGGCGCGGGGTTAATCGCGCGTGCTTGGGCGGGCCGCTGGGCGGCTGCTCGATACTCTGATCGGCGTGCCGAGACGAGCCCGACGCCTGCTCACCGCGATCGGCGTCCTGGTCTCGTTGGTGGGGTTGACCCTGGCGGCGTGCACGGTCAACCCGCCGCCGGCGCCGCAAAGCACCGACACGCCGCATAACGCGCCCCCGCCGCCCCCGCGGGTCACCCAGATCATCATGGGCATCGACTCGATCGGCGCCGGGTTCAACCCGCACCTGCTATCCGACCTGTCACCGGTGAACGCCGCGATCAGCGCACTGGTGTTGCCGAGCGCGTTTCGGCCCGTGCCCGACCCCGGGACGCCCACGGGCTCCCGCTGGGAGATGGACCCGACGCTGCTCGTCTCGGCGGACGTCACGAACCAGAACCCGTTCACGGTCACCTATAAAATCCGGCCCGAGGCGCAGTGGACCGACAATGCGCCCATCGCCGCGGACGACTTCTGGTACCTCTGGCGGCAGATGGTCAGCCAGCCCGGCGTCGTCGACCCGGCCGGGTATGACCTCATCACCGGCGTGCAGTCGCTCGAGGGCGGCAAGCAGGCCGTGGTGACCTTCTCCCAGCCGTACCCGGCGTGGAAGGAACTGTTCAGCAACATCCTGCCGGCGCATATCGTCAAGGACGTGCCGGGCGGCTTCGCGGCCGGGCTGGCCCGGGCGATGCCGGTCACGGCCGGCCAGTTCCGGGTGGAGAGCATCGACCCGCAACGCGACGAGATCCTGATCGCCCGCAACGACCGCTACTGGGGGCCGCCGGCCAAACCGGCCCTCATCCTGTTTCGGCGTGCCGGCGCGCCCGCCGCGCTGGCCGACTCGGTGCGCAACGGTGACACCCAGGTGGCCCAGGTACATGGCGGTTCGGCCGCCTTCGCGCAGCTGTCCGCCATCCCCGACGTGCGGACGGCGCGCATCGTCACCCCGCGGGTCATGCAGCTCACGCTGCGGGCCAACGAGCCCAAGCTGTCCGACACGCAGGTCCGCAAGGCGATCCTGGGGCTGCTGGACGTCGACCTGCTGGCGGCCGTCGGCGCCGGCAGCGACAACACCGTGACGCTGGACCAGGCCCAGATCCGGTCTCCGAGCGACCCGGGCTACGAGCCGACCGCCCCGCCCGCGATGACGACGCCGGCGGCGCTGGCATTGCTGACCGGGGCGGGGTACACGATCGACTCCAATACTTCGTCGTCGCCCGCGCCGACGCCGGCGAGCACGGGTCCGCCGGAGGTCATCCGCGGCCGGATCAGCAAGGACGGCCAGCAGCTGTCGCTGGTGATCGGTGTGGCGGCGAACGACTCGACGTCGGTTGCGGTGGCCAACACCGTCGCCGACCAACTGCGCAACGTCGGGATCGCCGCGACGGTGCTGGCGCTCGACCCGGTGACGCTGTACCACGACGCGCTGACCGACAATCAGGTCGACGCCATCGTCGGCTGGCATCAGGCGGGTGGAAACCTGGCGACGCTGCTGGCCTCGCGCTACGGCTGTCCGGCCCTGCAGACGACGCAGGTGCCGACGTCGAACATGGCATCCGCGAGTCCCTCGGCGAGTCGTCCGGCCAGTCCGTCCGGCTCCGGTGGGCCCGCCACCACCCCGCCCACGCCGACGCAGACACCGAGCCGCCCGCCCGAGCCCGGGGCGCTGGTGCAGGCGCCCTCGAACCTCACCGGAATCTGCGATCGCAGCATCCAGTCGAACATCGACGCCGCGCTCAACGGATCCAAGAGCATCAACGACGTGATCACCGCGGTCGAGCCCCGGATATGGAACATGTCGACGGTCCTGCCGATCCTGCAGGACACGACGATCGTCGCGGCCGGGCCCAGCGTGCGTAACGTCAGCCTGTCGGGCGCGGTGCCGGTCGGCATCGTGGGCGACGCGGGCCAATGGGTCAAAACCGGGCCGTAGCGGCCAGCCGACTCTGCGCCCAGCTAAATCGATAACAAACATTTCCGTGCCAACCCGGAGCCACCCTCGTCCATGGGCGGCGTGGGCGGAAATTAGATGGCCTAAAAGTAACGGAGGAATTACGGATTCTTCGTGCCGGGTATCCGCGGCGCCAGTTAATGCAAACGGCCGTTTTCACGGTGACATAGCGATACGCTGCCGTCGTCGCGATAACCCGCACGAACGGGCCGTGGGGGACAGCACTTTTTGGAAGTTGTAAGCCGGGGAGGCAAGGATGTCGTATCTGATTGCAGCGCCTGAATTCATCGCCGATGCGGCGTTGAATTTGGCGAATCTCGGTTCGACCATCGGTTCGGCCAACGTGGCGGCAGCGGTGGCGACGACGGGTGTGCTCCCCGCCGCCGCCGACGAGGTGTCGGCGGCCATCGCAGCGCTGTTCTCCCAGCACGCCGCGGGTTACCAGCAACTGAGCGCGGCGGCGACGGCGTTCCACAACTCTTTCGTTGAGGCCCTGACCGCGGGCGCGGGCACCTACGCCGCGGCGGAGGCAAACGTCGTTCAGACGATGGCGGCGGCCGTCCCCGCGCTGAGCGTCGACCTCAGCGGCGGCCTGGCGGGACTGGCGGCCAGCCTCAGTGCCGACGTGTCGGAGCTCAGCGCCGGCCTCAACGTCGCTTTGTCGGGCAGCTTCGGTGGCAGCCTTTCGGGCCTGGCGCCGCTCGGTGCGGCGCTGGCGGCGGACCTGAATGGGGGGCTCAGCGCGCTCGCCCAGACCGGCGGCTCGCTCGCCACCAACATCGGCGCCAGCCTCTCCAACCTCTCGGGCACCCTGAGCGCCGGCCTGCCCGGCCTGCAGGCCAGCCTCAGCGGCGGCCTTTCGGGCCTGAGCGCCCAACTGAACGCCGCGTTGTCGGGCGGCCTCGGCGCCAGCCTTCCGGGATTGGGCGCGGGACTTTCGGGCCTGATTCAGACCGGCACCGCGCTGGCGAACAGCTTCGGCGCGGGGCTGAACGGCCTGGCCGGCAGCCTGGGTGCCGGGCTGAACGGCCTGACCGGTGGCCTGAGCCTCGCGTTCCCCGGCCTCGCGGCCAGCCTCAGCGGCGGCCTTTCCGGCCTGGGCGCCCAACTCAGCGCCGCGCTGTCGGGCAGCTTGGGCTTGGGCGGCAGCCTTACCGGGCTTGGGCCCCTGGGCGCCGCCCTGGCGGCCGACATCAACGGCGGGCTGAACGCGCTGGCGCCTTTGGGGGCGTCGCTGGCCGGCGCAATCAGCGCTGGCCTGCCCGGCTTGACCGCCGGGCTGCCCGGCCTGACCGCCAGCCTTTCGGGGCTGAGTGCCCAGCTGAACGCCGCGCTTTCCGGCGCCCTGGGTGGCACCCTGCCGGGGCTGCCCGCCCTGGGCATCAACCTGCCCGCGCTGGTCGGTGGCCTGGGCATCAACCTGCCCGCTCTCACCGGCGGCCTGGGCCTGAACTTGCCCGCGCTGACGGGCGGGCTGAACGCTGCGCTGACGGGCGCCCTGGGGGCCGGATTCCCCGGGCTGACCGCCAGCCTGAGCGGCAGCCTCGCCGGCCTGGCGAACATCCTCGGTTTCAGCCCCGCCCTGGGCGCGAACATCGCCCTCGCCCTGAACGGGCTGGGGGCTTCGCTCAACGCGGCGCTGAGCGGCGGCCTTTCCGCCTCGCTGGCGGGAATCCCCGCCGCGCTGGCAGCGCTGGTCGCGCCCTTCCAGGCCTTGCTGACGGCGGCCTCACCGGCCGCATTCCTGGCCCAGCTGCAGACGATGGGGTTGGCCTTCAACAGCGCGCTGCTGAATGCGGAGCTCGGTTTCAACGCCGCCCTGCTCGCGCAGGAGGCCGGCATCGAACTTGCCGTCTTCGGCAACCTCGGCAACGACGTGCTCAACACCTTCTACAACTTCTGGAACATGGTGCTGGACACCGGCGAGGCGACCGTCAACAGCCTGCTGGGCATCCAGTTCCCGGCGGCCCTGCTGGCCGGCAGCCTGACCATCGGAACCAGCCCCACCATCGGCGGCGGCCTGTTCGGCGGCCTGCTGGCCGCCGTGCCGACCAAGTTCCTGTGGGACCTCAGCGTCGTCGAGGCGATAGCGGGCGCGTTCATGGGCGGCGGTGGCCTCACCACCGCGCTCGGCGGCGCGCTCAACCTGGGTGGGCTGCAGGCGTCGCTGGGCGCGACCCTCGGCGGGTCGCTGTTTGCCGGGCTCCCCGCGACGGGCGCGGCGCTGGTGGCGGCACCGATTGCGGGCCTGCAGGGCATCGGGACGACCGGGTTTGGCCTGCTCACCAACCTGGCCGGCTCCGAGGCGGCCTTCAACACCAACCTGCTGGTCAACGAATTGAGCTTGGAGACAAGCCTGTTCGGCACCCCTGTCGCATTGAACGGCGCGATCAACCGCTTCTTCAACGCCGGCAACCTGGCCCTGCTCACCGGGGAACAGACGATCAACAGCTTCCTCGGCGGCGGCACCCTGAACCCGGCGCTGAACGTGAGTGGCTTCCTCACCGGGAACGGCTCCGGCGTCTTCAACGGCGGGCTCACCGCCGGCATACCGGGTGTCTTCGACCAGATCCTCGCCGGCGGCGTCGACCTGGCGGGCCTGCTGTAGGAAACAGGCGTCCTAGCCCTTGGACGCCGACGGCTTCGGCGGGATCACGGTGTCCACGATCAGCGCCAGCTCCCGCTTATTCGGCGGCGATCCGGTCAGCAGGAAGTGCTGGTTGATCAGTGCCGCACCGATGCGCGCCGTCAAAGGGGTGATCGTGGCCGGATCGAGGTCGCCGTCCGCGACCGCATCGCGCAGGATCGATTCGACGATCTGCAGGCGGGGCGCCACCACGGCGTCGACGAAGATGGTGCGCATCTCGGGCTCATGCAGCAGCTGGTTGATGGTGGCCATCCCCGGGAAGTCGGTCTTGCCGGCGCAGATGTCGCGATGGGTGGCGAACACCGCCAGCAGGTTGTCCCTGGCCGAGCGGCCGGGACGCAGCTCGGGGGATGGCGGCAAGGTATGGACCAGCGCGGCATGCACCAGGTCCTGCTTGGTGGCCCAGCGGCGATAGAGCGCGGCCTTGCCGGTGTGGGCGCGCGCGGCGATCCCTTCCATCGTCAGCCCGCCGTAGCCGACCTCGGCCAACTCCGCCAGGGTGGCCTCGTACAGGGCGCGTTCAAGGACCTCGCCCCGGCGGCGGCTGCGGCCGCCGGCCGGCGGTGTCTTGGTGAGCTGGGACATCGTTCGATAGTAGCCGCTGGCGTTCCTATTTCGCTGCGGCCTGCGGAAAGAGTGGCGAGGTCGATGACTTTGCTACCAGGTAGGGTGCGTCAATGCCCGAGACGCTTGAGACTCCAAGGCTGCTGTTCGTCCACGCGCATCCCGACGACGAGAGCCTGAGCAATGGAGCGACGATCGCGCATTACACCGCCCGCGGGGCGCAGGTGAGCGTCGTGACGTGCACCCTGGGCGAAGAGGGCGAGGTCATTGGCGACCGGTGGGCAGGCCTCGCCGTCGACCGGGCCGATCAGCTCGGCGGCTACCGCATCGGGGAGCTGACCGCCGCGCTGAACGCGTTGGGCGTCGGCGAACCGATCTACCTCGGGGGCGCGGGCCGCTGGCGCGATTCGGGCATGCGCGGCACCCCCGCCCGGGGTCGTGGGCGGTTCATCGACGCCGACGAAAGGGAGGCGGTCGGGGCGCTGGTGGAGATCATTCGCGCCCAGCGCCCGCACGTCGTCGTGACCTACGACCCCAACGGGGGGTACGGCCATCCCGACCACGTGCACGCCCACACCGTCACGACCGCCGCGGTGGCGGCCGCCGGGGGCACGGACTACCCGGGCGAGCCGTGGGCCGTGCCGAAGTTCTACTGGACGGTCTTCGCGCTGAGCGCATTCGGCGCCGGCATGCGGGAGCTGAGCCCGCAAGACCTGCGGCCGGGGTGGGCGGTCGCGCCGGAGGGCGAGCTCGACTTCGGCTATGCCGACGAGGACATCGACGCCGTCATCGAGCCCGGGGCGGAGGCGCGCGCCGCCAAAACCGCGGCGCTGGCCGCGCACGCCACCCAGGTCGTCGTCGGACCGACCGGCCGGGCGGCCGCGCTGTCGAACAACATGGCGCTGCCGATCCTCGCGGAGGAGCACTACGTGCTGGCCGCGGGAACGGCGGGCGCCCGCGACGAGCGCGGCTGGGAAACAGATTTGCTTGCGGGACTTGGCTTCAGCGGACCATGAGGCGGTAGGCTTACCGAACAGGCAGCCACGGAAGGAACCCTGATGGACCCTGACATGGACCCTAATATGCAGCACTGGCAGGACCGGTTGGACAGCCTGCAGTGGGTCATCGGCTCGATACTCTCCAACATCGACAGCGTTCCGACCTGACCGCAACCGAGGCGCGCACTCCGTCCCTCGAGGACACCGGCGCGACCGATCCCGCCATCCGGTTTGTCGTCTTGGCGCTGCTGGCCGTCGACGGGGTGCTCTCCGCGCTGGCCGCGGCGCTGCTCCTGCCCTCCTACATCGGTTCCGTCCCTTTCCCCATCAGTGGGCTGCTCAGCGGGCTGCTCAACGCGGCTCTTGTCTGGGCCGCCGGGCGATGGACCCGGTCCTCGCGAGTGGCGGCCCTGCCGCTGTGGACGTGGCTGTTGACGGTGGCGGTCATCAGCATGGGCGGTCCCGGCGACGACGTCATTCTGGGCGGCCAGGGTCTGATGGCGTACGGAGCCCTGCTGCTGCTCGTGCTCGGCGTCGCGCCACCGGTCTGGGTGTTGTGGCGCGGCCACCCCCACTAGGTTTTTGCCGTCGAGATTGCGGCGTCGGTCGTGATTTGAGGCAAAAGCACGACCCGCACCGGAGTTTCGGTGGTTTCGGCGGTTTCCAGGGCGGACCTGGCGGCTCTGGGCCGCTCAGGTGAGCGGCGGCAGCGGTGGCAGCGGCGGCAGGAACCCGAGCACCCAGTAGATCTCGGTGTTGACGAAGTAGTTGATCGACGCCGTGGTGGCCGCCCAGAAATTGCTCAGCCCCTGAGCGAACGAGATCTCCCCGGCGAGCCAGTCGAGCGTGTTGAACAAGCCGCTCTGCACTATGGGCTCGATTAGGTTGTAGAAGAACATGATCTGTGGAGCCAGGATGCCCACGTAGGGCACCCAACCGGCCGCATAGGTGAGCAGCTCGAACCCGTATTGCACCCACGGCTCGATCTGCAGGTAGGCGTTCTCGATCGAGGTGGCGATCGGCGCGAAGGCGTTCGCCGCCGGCACCGCGGCCGCGGCGGTGATGGCGGCCGGCGACAACAGCGCGCCGGCCGCGGTGAGGGCGCTGACGCCGCCCGTCGGACCCAGTAATAGCGCGCCGGCCTGACTCGCCGCCGCGGCGCCGCGGGCCAGGAGGCCGGCGGCAGCGTTCGACAGGGCCCCGCCGCCCGCTGCCAGCGAACCGATACCGGCCCCGGCGCCGCTGCCCAGCAGCGGGTGGCCCAGCAGAGCCGTGGCGGGCGCGTTTACCGCGTTCGTCAGAGTCTGCGCGGCGCCAGCCTCGGCCTGCGCGTACGCGTTCGCGCCCGAGGTCAGGGCAGCGGTGAACTGCTGATGAAAGGCCGACACCTGGGCGGTGAGCTGCTGAAACCCCACCCCGTGCGCGGAGAACAACGCGGCGATCTGCGTCGAGATCTCGTCCTCCGCCGCGGCCAGGATGCCCGTCGTCGGCGCCGCGGCCGCGGAGCGGGCAGTGTCGAGCCCGGTGCCGATGCCCACCAGGTCGGAAGCCGCGTTGACCAGCGCCTCGGGGGCCGTCAGCAAGAAAGACATCTCGTACCTCCCTCGGCTCAACCAGCACGATTTCGATGGCGGGATCCGGCGACCGCACGGATCGTAACTCGATCCCAGCAAATTAGCGGGAATGTCGGGAAAATGGTCGGCCGGCCGTCGCGCGGGCGCCCCGCACGGTCGACCGCTTGCCGCCGCGGCCCTGACGCTACTGTTGCGCCTATGGGACCCGCCAAGGTTGCCGATCCGCCGGATATCGGGACCCGCGGATGAAATCCGAGCGTGGGGGAGTTACACCAACGTGCCGCTGACTCCAGACCAGGAGCCCACCGCCCTGCCCAGTCCCCTGTTCCCGCCTCGAGCCAGCGCGTCGGCGATGCGGCGGGTGTTGCGGCGGGCGCGCGACGGGGTCGCCCTGAACCTCGATGAGGCTGCCGTCGCGATGACCGCCCGGGGCGACGACCTCGCGGACTTGTGCGCCAGCGCCGCGCGGGTGCGCGACGCGGGGCTGCACTCGGCCGGACGCCGCGGCCCCGGCGGCGGGCTGCCGATCACCTATTCGCCGAAGGTCTTTCTCCCGGTCACGCGCTTGTGTCGCGACAACTGCCACTACTGCACGTTCGTCAGCGTGCCGGGCAGGCTGCGCGCCGAGGGGACCGGCATGTACATGGAGCCCGACGAGATTCTCGACGTGGCGCGGCGCGGCGCCGAACTCGGTTGCAAAGAGGCGCTATTCACGCTCGGCGACCGGCCCGAGGACCGTTGGCCGGAAGCTCGCGAATGGCTCGGGCAACGCGGCTATGACTCCACGCTGTCCTACGTGCGGGCCATGGCGATCCGGGTGCTCGAGGAGACGGGACTGCTGCCGCACCTCAACCCCGGCGTGATGAGCTGGTCGGAGATGTCGCGGCTGAAGCCGGTGGCGCCGTCGATGGGCATGATGCTCGAGACGACGTCGCGGCGACTGTTCGAAACCAGAGGGCTTGCGCACTATGGCAGTCCCGACAAAGACCCAGCGGTCCGGTTGCGCGCCCTCACCGACGCGGGCCGGTTGTCGATCCCGTTCACCACCGGCCTGCTGGTCGGCATCGGCGAGACCCTGCCCGAACGCGCCGACACCCTGCACGCGATCCGCAAGCTGCACAAGGAATTCGGGCACGTGCAGGAAGTCATCGTGCAGAACTTCCGGGCCAAGCAACACACCGCGATGGCCGCCGTCCCCGATGCCGGGATTGACGACTACCTGGCGACGGTGGCGGTGGCACGGCTGGTACTGGGCCCCGGCATGCGCATCCAGGCGCCGCCCAACCTGGTGTCCCGCGAGGAGTGCCTGGCGCTGCTCGGCGCCGGGGTCGACGATTGGGGTGGCGTTTCGCCTCTGACGCCCGACCACGTCAACCCCGAACGCCCCTGGCCGGCGCTGGACGAGCTGGCCGCGGTGACCGCCGAGGCCGGCTACGAACTGGTGCAGCGGCTGACCGCGCAGCCCAAATACGTCCAGGCCGGCGCCGCGTGGATCGACCCGCGGGTGCGCGGCCACGTCGATGCGCTGGCCGACCCCGCCACCGGTCTCGCCCGTGACGTCAACCCGGTGGGCATGCCGTGGCAGGAGCCCGACGACATCGAGTCCTCCGGCCGGGTCGACCTCAACGCAGCGATCGACACCGAGGGCCGCAACTCCGAGGCCCGCAGCGACCTCGACAGTGCGTTCGGGAATTGGGAGTCGATCCGTGCGCGCGTGCACGAGCTGGCCGCGCACGCGCCGGCGCGCATCGACACCGATGTGCTGGCAGCGCTGCGTTCGGCCGAGCGCAACCCAGGCGGATGCAGCGACGACGAGTACCTGGCGCTGGCGACGGCCGACGGGCCGGCCCTGGAAGCGGTTGCGGCACTGGCGGATTCGCTACGCCGTGACACCGTTGGCGACGACGTCACGTTCGTGGTGAACCGCAACATCAACTTCACCAACATCTGCTACACCGGCTGCCGGTTCTGCGCCTTCGCGCAGCGCAAGGGCGACGCCGACGCGTACTCGCTGTCCGTCGACGAAGTCGCCGACCGCGCCTGGGAAGCGCATGTCCAGGGTGCCACCGAGGTGTGCATGCAGGGCGGGATCGACCCCGAACTGCCGGTCACCGGATACGCCGAGCTGGTCCGCGCGGTCAAGGCCCGGGTGCCTTCGATGCATGTGCATGCGTTCTCCCCGATGGAGATCGCCAACGGGGTGACCAAGAGCGGATTGAGCATTCGCGAGTGGCTCACCGGCCTGCGCGAGGCGGGTCTTGACACCATCCCGGGCACCGCCGCCGAGATCCTCGACGACGAAGTGCGCTGGGTGCTGACCAAGGGCAAGCTGCCCACCTCGATGTGGATCGAGATCGTGACCACCGCGCACGAGGTCGGCCTGCGGTCGTCGTCGACGATGATGTACGGACACGTCGACACCCCGCGGCACTGGGTCGGCCACCTCAACGTCCTGCGCGAAATCCAGGACCGCACCGGCGGTTTCACCGAGTTCGTGCCCTTGCCGTTCGTGCACCAGAACTCGCCGCTGTATCTGGCCGGCGCGGCGCGGCCCGGGCCGACCCACCGTGACAACCGGGCGGTGCACGCGCTGGCCCGAATCATGTTGCACGGCCGCATCTCTCACATCCAAACCAGCTGGGTCAAGCTCGGCGTCGAACGCACGCAGGTGATGCTTACCGGTGGCGCCAACGACCTGGGCGGCACGCTGATGGAGGAAACCATCTCGCGCATGGCCGGCTCGGAGCACGGCTCGTCCAAGACCGTGGCCGAGCTGAGCGCGATCGCGGAAGGCATCGGGCGCCCCGCGCGCCAACGCACGACCACCTACGCCCCGCTCGCGGCCTGAATCGCGCGGGGTGCATCCTCGCAGCGGCGGATGGGTATGGCTCGGTCGTAGGAACGCGAGGGCCCACTGCGCGACCTCGACGACGCCGAGCTGTGGGAGGCGCTTCACGACCGAATGGCCAGGCTCAACGAGATGGCGGGGGCCGCGGACGGGGTGCCGCCAGACACCGACGTCGGCTGGACCGGCCGAACCATGAAGGTGCCGTGGTTCGCCGAGCACACGCGCGAGGAGCTGGTGCTGCACGACTGGGATTTCACCGGCGACAACGCCGAGATGGGGGCGCCCCCGGCTCAACCGTGGATGACGACCCACAGCGTCGTTGCGGTGGGGCGACCGCTGCTGGTCAAGGGGGCCAAGCGGCTGCGGTCGGGGGAACGCGTCGACGCCCGGTTGCGTGTTCCGGACACCGACGACGTCGTGATGCGGGCCGAGGGCCACGACACCAGCATCGAGTTGGCACCCGCCGAGGGCCCGGCGACCATCGAGACCGACGCCGCGGCCCGGGTGCTGCTGTGGGGGCGACGACCAGCGGACCCGGCACGGCTGTACAGCCATGCCGGGTCCGCTGCGTTAGGCCTGGTCCGCCGCTTGTTCAGCGGCTACTGAGTGCGCGCTCAGTAGTTGTTGCAGCTACCCGCCACCGACAGGACGTCGTTGAAGTACGGCGCGGCCTGCGGCATGGCCTGGATCTGCTGCGCCATCTGCGCGCGCTTCGGCGGGGGCGAAGCGAGGAATTGACGCAGGTAACCCTGAGCCAGCGGCGACGAATTCAGCTGGGCGGCAGCGCCCGGGTCCGTCGCGTTGAGCGCAGCGATCACCTGCCCGTAGTTGCACGTCGTGTTGATCACCGGATCCAGGGGATCGGCCGATGCGATCCCGGCAGCGGCGGTCAACGCGATCGCGGCACCGCCGAACGCGGTAGCCAGTTTAGTCAACGACAGCCTCATCTTGTGGACACCCTTCCCGAACTAATGCACCGTCAAATGAACGGCGACGACATTGCCCAGCGGTTGCCGTCTCCCCTTGAGATTACCAGCCCCCGTGAGGTTTCTCCCTCGCAATCGTTATCGGCAACTCGGCTCCGGGTGTAACAATTCCCAGGTCAGACGGCTGTTCGCCGTGGGCGAACGGCCCCCAGAACGGGGTCGACCGGCCGGTTGCCGCGCTCGAAGCGGCGCCGCACGAGCGGTTCGGGGGCCGATGCGCCACAGTTCGGCGCCCCAGCCGCGGTCCAGCCGTCGGCGCGGGTCCGCCACGGTCCCGGGCGGGCGGTCCCGCGAGCCGCGTCGCGGGCACCGCGTCAGCGGTCAATCCGACCCGCGAGCCAGGTGGTTGACGTGTATGTGCAACGTCTAGTATCAGTAACCAAAGCTTTCTCTGCAGCGGCCCGAAACGCCGTGGCCGGCTGAACCAGGGGCCGGCTGAACCAGCCCACAAAGAGCAGCACATGGAGGAGACGTCTGTGACCTACACAATCGCCGAACCCTGCGTGGACATCAAAGACAAGGCGTGTATTGAGGAGTGCCCGGTCGACTGCATCTATGAAGGCGCCCGGATGCTGTACATCCACCCGGACGAATGCGTCGACTGCGGCGCCTGCGAGCCGGTCTGCCCGGTCGAGGCGATCTATTACGAGGACGACGTGCCCGAGCAGTGGAGCCAGTACACCCAGATCAATGCCGACTTCTTCGTCGAGCTGGGTTCGCCGGGCGGTGCCGCGAAGGTCGGCCTGACCGAGAACGACCCGCAGGTGGTCAAGGACCTGCCGCCACAGGGCGAAGGCGACTGAACGGGCCGGTGCCGCACCAGCCCGGGACGCGCGTCCCACGCGGGCGAGTGTCCGAATCCCTGCCGGAATTTCCCTGGGACACCCTCGCCGACGCCAAGGCGTCGGCCCAGGCCCACCCCGGCGGAATCGTCGACCTGTCCGTCGGTACCCCGGTCGACCCGGTCGCCCCGCTGATCCGGGAAGCGTTGTCGGCCGCGAGTTCCGCGCCGGGTTACCCGACGACCGCCGGTACCGCCCGCCTGCGGCAATCGGCTGTCGCGGCGCTGGAGCGCCGCTTCGGGATCACCGGCGTCTCCTCGGACGATGTGCTGCCGGTGATCGGCAGCAAGGAGCTCATCGCCTGGCTGCCCACCCTGCTGGGGCTGGGCCCCGCCGACCTGGTCGTCGTGCCGGAGCTGGCCTACCCCACGTACGACGTCGGCGCGCGGCTGGCACGGGCCGAGGTAGTGCGTGCGGATTCGCTGACCCAGCTGGGGCCGCGGGCCCCGGCGCTGGTCTATCTCAACTCGCCGAGCAATCCCACCGGGCGCGTGCTGGGGGTCGACCACCTGCGGAAGGTTGTCGACTGGGCGCGCGACCGCGGTGGCGTGGTCGCGTCGGACGAGTGCTATCTGGGCCTGGGCTGGGAGGCCGAACCGCTGTCGGTGCTGCATCCCTCCGTCTGCGGTGGCGACCATACGGGGCTGCTGGCGATCCACTCGCTGTCCAAGAGCTCCTCGCTGGCCGGCTACCGCGCCGGTTTCGTCGCAGGGGACGCGGACCTCGTCGCCGAGCTGCTGGCCGTGCGCAAGCACGCCGGGATGATGGTTCCGGCGCCGATCCAGGCCGCCATGGTGGCCGCCCTCGACGACGACGCCCACGAGCGGGCGCAGCGGGAGCGGTATGAGCGGCGCCGCGCCGTCCTGCTCCCCGCCGTCCGCTCGGCCGGTTTCACCGTCGACCACTCGGAAGCCGGCCTCTACCTCTGGGCCACTCGCGACGAGCCCTGCCGCGACACCGTCGCGTGGCTGGCCGCCCGCGGCATCCTGGTGGCGCCCGGCGACTTCTACGGCCCCCGCGGCGGACGGCACGTGCGGGTGGCGCTGACCGCCGACGACGAGCGCATCGCCGCCGCCGTGCAGAGACTCGCCTAAGCCCACCCCGGCTCATCCGCCGCCCGGGAGCCGCGGACGGCAGAATGCTTCGCAGCGTTTCCCCTGTTTTCGGTGCTCAACCTCGGGTAAGGAATGTGGTCGTGACAACTTCGGCGGGCAAGCCACGTATCCCACTGGCGTTCGGGGACATCGCCAAGCGCGTCTTGCTGGGCAAGCCGCTGATCACCGAGGAGCTCGGCGAGGAGAAGCTCTCGAATCCGGTTGCGCTCGGGGCTCTTTCGCCGGATGCGATCTCCTCCACCGCCTATGGTCCCGAGCAGATCCTCATCGAACTGCTTCCGCACGCCGGCCTGGCGGCGTTCATGTTGTTGCTGCCCGTCACCGGCGTCATCCTGCTGATCCTGGTGCTGGTGACGGCGTCGTACCGGCAGGTCGTCATGGCCTACACGCGTGCGGGCGGCTCCTACATCGTCGCGCGGGACAATTTCGGGCCCCGCGTCGCGCAGGTCGCCGCGGCCGCCCTGTTGATCGACTACGTGGTCACGGTCGCCGTGCAGTCGGCCGCGGGAACCGTCGCGGTCGTGTCCGCCATCCCGGCGCTGGGGCCGCACAGCCTGCAGATCACGGTCGCCGTGGTGCTGTTCATCTGCTACGCGAATCTGCGTGGCCTGCGGGAGGCGGGGTGGCCATTCGCGTTCGCGACGTACTTCTTCGTCGTCATGGTCGGCCTGACGATCGTCGTCGGTGTTACGCGCGTGCTCATGGGGGACCTACCGGTGTACGACCCCACGCACATGCCCGGGACCGTGCCGGTCCACCACGCCGACGGCCTGGTGATGGGCGCGACGGTTCTGGTGTTGCTGCGCGCGTTCGCGAACGGTGGTTCGTCCCTGACGGGCGTCGAGGCGATCTCCAACACGGTCGACTACTTCCGGAAACCGCAGGGCCGCAACGCACGGCTCGTGCTGACCATCATGGCCAGCATCCTCGGCTTCCTGCTGGCAGGGGTCGCATACCTCGCGTATGCCACCCATGCCACCCCGTATCTCAGTGAATATCCGTCCGTCCTGTCGCAGATCACCCGCGGGGTCTTCGGCGGCGGGGTCATCGGCAACGTCTTCTACGTGCTGGTCCAGACCGCCACCGCCGCGATTCTGTTCACCGGCGCCAACACCAGTTTCAATGGGTTCCCGGCGCTGGCCAGTTTCGTCGCCGAAGACCGCTTCCTGCCGCGGCAGCTGACCAAACGCGGCCATCGCCTGGTCTTCTCGAACGGCATCATCACGCTCACCGCGCTGTCCGTGGTACTGCTGCTGGCCACCGGCGGCTCGGTCAACGCCCTGGTCCCGTTCTACGCGATCGGCGTGTTCACCGGGTTCTCGATGGCCGGTTACGGGATGACCAAGCACCACCTGACGCATCGGGAACCGGGATGGCGCCGACGGCTGGCGATCAACCTCTCCGCGGCGATCCTGTCGACGATCGTGGTGGGCATCTTCGCGGTGGCCAAGTTCACCGAGGGCGCCTGGCTGGTCGTCGTCATCTTCCCGCTCCTGGTGTTCGCGCTCACCCGGCTCAATCGCGAGTACCGGGCGGAGGCGGCCATCCTCGAGATGTTCCGCACCGATCGTCCCGAGATGGTCAAGTACGCGCGCCACCGGGTATTCGTCTTCGTCAACTCGCTGGACCTATCGGTCATCGAAGCGCTGCGGTACGGCAGGGGCCTGCGGGCCGACGAGCTGGTGGCGGTCCATTTCATGGTCGACGCGGCGTACGCGGCGCAACTGCGCAAGCGGTGGGATCACTTCGACCTGGACACCCCTTTGCGCATCGTCGATTGCCCCGACCGCCGGATCACCCGCGCCGCGCAGCTGTTCGTCGCCAAGGCCCGGGACGAGCACCCGAACACCAACGTGACGGTGCTGCTGCCGCGCCGGACGTTTGCGCCGCTGCTGGGCCGGCTGCTGCACGACCGCACGGCGGACAAGATCGCCCGGGCCGTCAGCGTCATCCCCGACGCCGCGGCCACGATCGTCCCCTATGACGTGGAATCCCGGATCAAGGAGGCGTACCCGAACACCTTCGAGCAGCGCATCGTCGACGAGATCGACAAGCTCAAGGCGTGGGTCTCGAAGGGTGAAGACGACAAAGTCGACGCCTACGAGCACCCCGCACGGCCACCGTCGGTGATCATGGTGGCGGGCCTGATCTCGGGCCAGCGCGCCACAGTCGAGGGGCGGGTCAGCGAGGTCGAGGACGTCGCCCGGGGCAAACGGACCCTTCGGCAGATCACTGTCGGAGATAGCAGCGGCGAGCTGACCGTCACGTTCCGCCCCGGCCACGGTGGCGGCGACATCCAGCCCGGCCAGCTGCTGCGGATCACCGGCAAGGCCCGCCAAACGGGCAACCGCCCGATGTGCATGCTCGACCCGGTTTATCACGTGGTCGAGGACCCGGCTAAGGCCGACGAGTCCGGGCAGGCGGAGCGAGCCGAGAAGGCCTGATCATCGCCGAGCTACCTCGTCATTGACGGTGGGCATGGCGGAAAAGTGTGTTTTCAGTTGTGGCGCAGCGAATCTCCGGCTATTCCCCATCACGGCGTGTCGCCCGGCGCGTCGTCGCCGCCACTCGCGCGGCGCCGATCACCGCATTGCCGGATTTCCAACGGAGGCGTATCGTGCCGACCGCGCCAGCGCTCAGCCGGCCGCCGGTCCGGGAGATCCCCCCGAATTCGACTGATCGCCAGGAATTTTCGGTATGCCCGAGTCATCGGGTACGGCGCAAGGGTGGCCCTGGGAGTCTGCCGCTCGGTCGGATGGCCCGCCTTTCCGAGGTTCTCTCCGAGTTCCTTTGCCAGCAAAGGACTTAACGCCGTTAATGCAGCACGTGCTGCCGACACCGCCGGAAAGCTCTAGCGAATCCCGACCCTTGGCGGTCTTGGCCGAACCGCGCGGCGAGCTGGGTGTGGCTGAACGAAGTGTTTGCCAGCGTCGGCGCCAAGTTGTGGAATTCCTCACTCGCAACACAGTTTTCACGTCGCCCTAATCGGCCGGCTCGCTGAGTTGCGGTACGTTCGTACCGTCGAGCCGGCGTCGTTGGTCGGTATGCTGACACCTGCACATCAACTTCCGAGCCCGGATGCATGCGAGATGGTGCGCGCCGATGCGCACGGGGCTGCGCTGAGCATTCGCACGGCCGTCGGATGCCCAATGCCGTTGGGCGAGAACAGGGGGCTCCCACATTGCGCGCCGCAAACGCCACACCCGTTGCCGTCATCGGTATGGCCTGCCGACTTCCCGGCGGGATCGATTCCCCGCAACGATTGTGGGACGCGCTGCTGCGCGGCGACGACTTCGTCGGTGAGATCCCCCTCGAGCGGTGGGACGCGGACAAGTTCTATGACCCCGAGCCCGGCGTCCCCGGCCGGTCGGTCACACGGTGGGGTGCCTTCCTCGACGATGTGGGGGGCTTCGACTGTGACTTCTTCGGGATGACCGAACGCGAGGCGATCGCGATCGACCCCCAGCACCGCCTGTTGTTGGAATCGTCATGGGACGCCATCGAGCACGCCGGCCTCGATCCGGCCTCGTTGGCCCGGTCGCAGACCGGCGTCTTCGTGGGCCTCACCCATGGCGACTACGAGCTGCTGACCGCCGAGATCGGCGCCGCCGAGGGACCGTACGGATTCGCCGGCACCAGTCCCAGCCTCGCGTCCGGGCGCGTGGCGTACGCGCTGGGCCTGCACGGTCCGGCCTTCACGGTGGACACGGCCTGCTCGTCCGGATTGATGGCGGTGCACCAGGCGTGCGGCAGCCTGGACAGCGGTGAAAGCGACCTCGCGCTGGCCGGCGGCGTCGTGGTGACCCTGGAACCCCGCAAGTCGATCACCGGCTCTCTGCAGGGCATGCTGTCACCCACCGGCAAGTGCCACGCGTTCGACGCGGCGGCGGACGGGTTCGTCTCGGGCGAGGGCTGCGTCGTTCTGCTGCTCAAGCGGTTGGCGGACGCGCAACGCGACGGCGACCGTGTCCTGGCGGTTCTGCGCGGCACGGCGGCCAACCAGGACGGCCGCACCGTCAACATCGCGACGCCCTCGGAGACCGCGCAGGTGGCCGTCTACCGGGACGCGCTGGCCGCCGCGGGCGTGGAGCCCTCGACGATCGGTCTGGTCGAAGCCCACGGGACCGGGACCCCGGTCGGTGATCCGATCGAGTACGCGAGCCTGGCCGCCGTGTACGGGGCAGAAGGCCCGTGCGCACTCGGATCGGTGAAGACCAACTTCGGCCACATGCAGTCCACGTCGGGGGCGCTGGGGCTGATGAAGGCCATCCTCGCGCTCCAGCACGGCGTGGTTCCGCAGAACCTGCACTTCACCCGGCTGCCCGATCAGCTGGCCGAGATCAAGACGGAACTTTTTGTGCCGCAGGACAACACGCCGTGGCCCACCAACGGTCACCACCCGCGGCGTGCCGCCGTGTCGTCCTACGGGCTGTCCGGCACCAACGTGCACGCCATTCTCGAACAGGCCCCTCCCCTCGACGAGCCGGAGGTGCCGGCAGAAGGCGGGCCGCTGCTTTTTCCCGTCTCCGCGACCTCGGCCGAGCAGTTGCGGGTCACCGCCGCCCGCCTGGCGGACTGGGTCGACGACTTCCAAGGCGCCGGTGGCGCGGCCCTGCGCGATCTGGGTTACACGCTGGCGCGGCGCCGTGCACACCGGCCGGTGCGAACGGTATTGGCGGCCAGTGACTTTGGCGAGCTGAGCAAGGCCCTGCGGGAAGTGGCCGACAGCGACATCCCGTTCGAGTCGGCCGTCGGCCAGGATGACCGCGGCCCCGTGTGGGTGTTCTCCGGCCAGGGTTCACAGTGGTCGAAGATGGGCGCCGAGCTGCTGGCCACCGAGCCGGTGTTCGCGGCGACCATCTCCGCGATCGAGCCGGTGATCGCCGAGGAATCCGGCTTCTCGGTGACCGAGGCCATGACGGCGCCCGAGACGGTCACCGGTATCGACCGCGTGCAGCCGACCATCTTCGCGATGCAGGTCGCCCTCGCCGAGACGATGAAGTCCTACGGGGTGCGCCCCGGGGCGGTCATCGGGCATTCGCTCGGTGAGTCCGCGGCCGCCGTGGTCGCCGGAGCGCTCTCGCTCGAGGACGGGCTGCGCGTCATCTGCCGGCGCTCACGGCTGATGAAGCGGATCTCCGGTAGTGGCGCCATGGCGTCGGTGGAACTGCCGGGCCAGCAAGTGCTTTCGGAGCTGTCCATTCGCGGGGTGTCCGACGTGGTGCTGTCCGTGGTGGCCTCGCCGACGTCGACCGTCGTCGGCGGCGACACCCAGACGATCCGCGACCTGGTCGCGGCCTGGCAGGAGCAGGACGTGATGGCCCGCGAGGTGGCCGTGGACGTCGCCTCGCACTCGCCGCAGGTGGACCCCATCCTCGACGAGCTCGTCGAGGCCCTCGCCGACCTCCAGCCCCGGACGCCGGAGGTGCCGTACTACTCGGCGACGCTGTGGAACCCCAAGGAACGCCCCGAGTTCGACGCGGACTACTGGGCGGAAAACCTGCGCTACACCGTGCGGTTCGCAGCGGCCGTCCAGGCGGCCCTCAAGGACGGGTTCCGGGTCTTCGGTGAGCTCGCGCCGCATCCGCTGCTCACCCACGCCGTCGAGCAGAACGCGGCGAGCCTGGACATGCCGATCGCCGCGCTGGCGGCCATGCGGCGCGAGCAGGAGGTGCCGTTCGGCCTGCGCGGCTTCGTCGCCGACGTCCACAGCGCCGGGGCCGTGGTCGACTTCTCGGTCCAATACCCCTCCGGTCGCCTGCTGGACGCGCCGCTGCCCACCTGGACCCACCGCGACCTCCTGCTGAGCCGCGAGTCGCTCGATCAGACGCGCGGCACGGCGGTGCAGACCGTGCACCCGCTGCTCGGCGCGCACGTGCACCTGCACGAGGAGCCGGAGCGCCATGTCTGGCAGGGCGAGATCGGCACCGAGGCGCACCCGTGGCTCGGTGACCACCAAATCCACCGTGTCGCGGCCCTTCCCGGCGCCGCGTACTGCGAGATGGCGCTCGCAGCGGCCAGCGCGACCCTCGGCGAGGGCTCGGAGGTCCGCGACATCAAGTTCGAGCAGACGCTGCTGCTCGACGACCACACTCGGGCGTCGTCGTCGGCCACGGTCGCCGCGCCGGGCGTCCTCGAGTTCACCGTGGAAACCAACGAGGAGGGCGAACGCATCCGGCGGGCGAGCGCCGTCCTGCACTCCGCGAACCAGGCGGAAGCGGAGGAGCAACAGCCGCCCGCCCATGACCTGGACACGCTGATCGCCGCGCACCCATCCCGCGTGGATGGCGCCGAGCTACGGAAAGCCTTCGACGCCGTGGGCATTCAGTACGGACCGGCCTTCGCGGGACTGGCCGCGACGCGGACCGCCGAGGGCGAGGTCACGACGGTGCTCGCGGAGGTGGCGCTGCCGCCGACGATCCGCTCGCAGCAGATCGCCTACGCCACCCACCCGGCCCTGCTGGACGCGTGCTTCCAGTCGGTCATCGTCCACCCCGAGGTGCAGAGGGCGGGCGCAGGCGGCCTGCTCCTGCCGGTGGGCGTGCGCCGGCTGCGCAACTACCGGTCGACACGCAACGCGCACTACTGCCTGACCCGGATCACGTCGTCGCGTCCCGGCGAGTGCGTGGCCGACCTGGAGGTGCTCGACCAGGCCGGAACGGTGTTGTTGACCGTCGAGGGTCTGCGCATGGCCGGCGGGGCCTCCGGGCACGAGCAGGACCAGCGGGTACTCAACGAGCGGTTGCTGACCATCGAATGGGAGCCGCGCGACCTGCCGGAAACGCCGGCGAACGAGCCGGGATCCTGGCTGCTGCTTGACGCGTCCGACGGGGCCGACCCGTTCGCGACGCAGCTCGCCGAAGCACTGGAAACCTCTGGCGCTCAATGCGCGACGGCGTCGTTGCCGCTGGGATCGGGCGACACCGATCGGCTGCGATCGCTGCTGTCCGGGCGCGGCGCGGTCGCCTCCAACGGTCACGGCGCGGCCCACGCGGTCTTGAAAGGCCTGACCGGCGTCGTCGTGCTGGCGGCGCCATCGGGTGAGGGCGCCGACCGGCTGCGCCGCGGCCGGGACCACGTGTCCCACGTGGTGGCCGTCGCGCGCGAGCTCTCCGAGCTGCCCGGCCAGGCGCCCCGGCTGTTCGTGGTCACCAGGAACGCCGCCACGGTCGCCACCGGCGATGTGGCGAACCTCGAGCAGGCCGGGCTGCGCGGCGTGCTCCGAGTGATAGACGCCGAGCATCCGCATCTGAGTGCCACCCAGATCGACCTCGACGCGGCAACCGAACCCGCTCGTGTCGCCGCACAATTGGCGAGCGGCTCGGACGAGGACGAGACCGCCTGGCGCGGCGGCGAGTGGTACACGGCTCGGCTGCGGCCCGGCCCGCTGCGCCCGGCCGAACGCCGCACCGCGGTGGTCACCCACGACCGTGACGGCACGCGGCTGCGCATCCGGATCCCCGGTGACCTCGAATCGCTCGAGTTCACCGCCTTCGACCGGGTACCGCCCGGACCGGGTGAGATCGAGGTCGCGGTCACCGCGTCGACCATCAACTTCGCCGACGTCCTCGTCGCCTTCGGCCGGTATCCCACCTTCGAGGGCTTCCAGCAGCAGCTGGGCGGCGACTTCGCCGGCGTGGTGACCGCCGTCGGACCCGACGTCACCGAACACAAGATCGGCGACCACGTCGGCGGCATGTCCCGCAACGGGTGCTGGGGCACCTTCGTCATCGCCGACGCCGAGCACGCGGTGGCCTTACCCCCCGAGGTGCCGCTGCGGGACGCCGCCGCGGTGCCCACCGCGTCGGCAACCGCGTGGTACAGCCTGCACGATCTGGCCCGCATCTCGCCCGACGACAAGGTGCTCGTGCACTCCGGCACCGGCGGCGTCGGGCAGGCCGCGATCGCGATCGCGCGGGCCGTGGGTTGCGAGATCTTCGCCACCGCGGGCAGCCCGGAGCGGCGGCAGTTGCTGCGCGACATGGGGATCGAGCACGTCTACGACTCGCGCAGCACTGACTTTGCCGACGAGATCCGCCGGGACACCGACGGACACGGCGTCGACGTGGTGCTCAACTCGCTGCCGGGTGCGGCGCAGCGCGCCGGCATCGACCTGCTGGCCTTCGGCGGTCGCTTCATCGAGCTGGGCAAGCGCGACATCTATCGGGACACCCGCCTCGGGCTGTTCCCGTTCCGGCGCAACCTGTCGATGTTTGCCGTCGACCTCGCGCTGCTCACCTACACGCACCCGCGGACCCTGCGGCGCCTGCTGGAAACCGTGTACGAACGCACGGCATCCGGCGAGCTCCCGCTGCCGAAGACGACGCATTACCCGATCCACGACGCGGCCGCGGCGGTCCGCCTCGTGGCCGGGGCGGGGCACACCGGCAAGGTGGTGCTCGACGTGCCGCAAGCGGGAAGCAGCGTGGCCGTGGTGCCACCCGAGCAGGTGCGGCCCTTCCGGTCCGACGGCGCCTACATTGTCACCGGCGGCATCGGGGGACTGGGGTTGTTCCTCGCCGGCGAGATGGCGTCGCGCGACGGCGCGGCCGGTTGTGGGCGGATCGTCCTCAACTCCCGCTCGGCGCCCGACGAGGGGGCACAGGAAGCCATCGAGCGGCTTCGCGCCGCCGGCGCCGACATCCAGGTGGAGTGCGGTGACATCGCCGATCCGGGCACCGCCCGCCGCTTGGTGGAATGCGCGACCGCGTCGGGGTTGCCAGTGCGCGGCGTGCTGCACGGGGCGGCCGTGGTCGAGGACGCAACGCTCACCAACGTCAGCGACGAGCTGATCGACCGGTGTTGGGCGCCAAAGGTTTACGGGGCGTGGAACCTGCACGAGGCAACGGCGGGCCAGCCGCTGGACTGGTTCTGCTCGTTCTCGTCGGCCGCCGCGCTGGTCGGCTCGCCGGGGCAGGGCGCCTACGCCGCGGCCAATAGCTGGCTGGACGGGTTCGCCCACTGGCGGCGCGCGCAGGGGCTGCCGTGCACCGCGATCGCGTGGGGGGCGTGGTCGGAGGTCGGGCGCGCCACCGCCCTGGCCGAGGGAGCCGGCGTTGCGATCAAGCCGGCCGAGGGCTACCGCGCGTTCGAGACGCTGCTGCGCTACGACCGTCCGTACGCGGGTTATGCGCCGATCATGGGCACACCGTGGCTGACGGCGTTCGCCCAGCGCAGCCGGTTCGCCGAGGCGTTCCAGTCGATGAGTCAGGGTAAACGGGACACCGGAAAGTTCCTCGCCGAACTGAAAGCCCTGCCCCGCGAGGAATGGCCGAGCGCGATCCGCCGGCTGGTATCCGGTCAGATCAGCCTGCTGCTGCGGCGCACGATCGATCCGGACCGGCCGCTGTCGGATTACGGGCTCGACTCGCTCGGCAACTTGGAGCTGCGCACCCGCATCGAGACCGAGACAGGTGTGCGCATCAGCCCCACGAAGATCACCACCGTGCGCGGCCTCGCGGACCACTTGTGCGACGAATTGGTCGATCTGGAAGCCGCAACGGCGGCGTCCTGATCGCGGCATGCCGTGATCGTTTGGGGGAACTGGAGTTGAGGGAGAGGGAGCGTTGCGGGTAGGGCCGTTAGGCGTGGGAACGTTGTTCGATTGGCAACCGGCGGCCGGAAGGACCGTGTCGTGGCAACCGACGGCCGCCACGGCCGAGAGGGCGCGGCACGCGCCGGTGAGTTCGGTGCCGGTCAGCTACATGCAGGCACAGCACATCCGGGGGTATGCCGAGCAAAAGGCGAAGGGGCTCGACTACTCGCGCCTGATGATCGTCAGCAGCGACGTGCCCGGCCGGTGCGACATCCGCGCGGCGAATTACGTTGTCAACGCCCACGTCCGCCGGCACGACACCTACCGCAGCCGGTTCGAATACACCGACGACGGGCGGATCATCCGCCGAACGCTGCCGGATGCCACCGGTATCGAGTTCGAACCCGTCGACCACGGCGAGCTGGCGCTGGACGAGATCCGGCAACTCGCAGTGAGTACCCCGGATCCGCTGCAGTGGGGCTGCTTCCAGTTCGGGGTCATCCAGGGCGAGGAACATTTCACGTTCTACGCCAGCGTCGACCACGTCCACGTGGACGCGATGCTTGTCGGCGTGACGCTGACGGAGTTCCACATGATGTACGCCTCGCTGGTCAGCGGTGGGGCGCCGCTGGAATTGCCCGAGGCCGGCAGCTACGACGACTTCTGCATCCGACAGCGGGCCTTCACCGACGCGCTGACCGCCGAATCGCCGCAGATCCGGTTGTGGCGGCAGTTCGCCGAGAGCAATGGCGGCAGCCTGCCCGAGTTCCCCCTTCCGCTGGGCGACCCGTCGCGGCCGAGCGAATCGGCGATCGTCACGGCGACAATGCTCGACGAGGAGCAGACCGGCCGATTCGAGTCGGCCTGCACCGCGGCGGGCGCGCGATTCATCGGTGGCGTGCTGGCCTGCTGCGGCCTTGCCGAATACGAACTGACCGGTGCCGCAAACTATTACGGGCTGACGCCGCGCGACACCCGCAAGACGCCGACCGACGCGTTGACGCAAGGGTGGTTCACCGGCCTGATCCCGATCACGGCGCCCATCGCCGGGTCGTCGTTCGAGGAGTCCGCGCGCGCGGCGCAGGCCTCCTTCGACATGGGCGTGGGCTTGGCGGAGGTGCCGTACGACCGGGTGGTGGAGTTGGCGCCCACCGTGCACCCGGCGCGGCCGAACTTCCCGGTGGTCAACTTCCTCGACGCCGGCACCGCCCCGCTTTCGGTACTGCTCACCGCGGAGCTGGACGGCCTCAATGTGGGGGTGTACAGCGACAACCGGTATTCGTATCAGCTGTCGATCTACGTGATCCGGGTCGCCCAGGAGACGGCGGTGACGGTGATGTTCCCCGACACTCCCGAGGCCCACCAGTCCGTCCCCCGCTACCTGTCGGTGCTGCGGTCGGTCTTCCAGCGCGTCGCCGAGAGCGGGCAGTGGCGGAATGTCGCGTAGACCCCAGGAGGTGGACTCATTTTCCAGCGGCTAGGCGCGCTCGTCGCGCGGCGGCCCTGGGTCGTGATGGGATGCTGGGCGGTGCTCGCCCTGGTGCTGCCCATGACCGTGCCGTCGTTGACAGAGATGTCCCAGCGGCACCCCGTGGCGATCCTGCCCGCCGACGCGCCGTCGGCGGCGACGGCGAAGAAGATCAACCAGGCGTTCCACGAGGCCGGGTCGGAAAACGTGTTGCTGGTGCTGTTGACCAGGAACGGCGGGGGCAAGCTTCAGCCGGGCGACGAGCAGGTCTACCGCACCCTGGTCGACCGGCTGCACCAGGACACCAGGGACGTGGTGATGCTGCAGGACTTCCTCGGCACCCCGCCGCTCAAAGAACTGCTCGCTAGCAAGGACGGCAAGGCCTGGATCCTGCCGGTGGGCCTGTCCGGGGAGTTGGGCACGCCGGAATCCTATCGCGCCTACAACGACGTCGCCGGCATCGTGAATCGGACCGTCGGTGGAACGGCCGTGCGGGCCAACCTCACCGGACCGGCGGCCACGGTGGCCGACCTGACCGACGCCGGGTCGCACGACCGCGCGTCGATCGAGCTGGCGATCGCCGTCTCGCTGCTGATCATTCTGGCGGTCATCTATCGCAACCCGGTCACGATGTTCCTGCCGCTCATCATGATCGGCGCCTCGCTGTTGACCGCTCAGGCGGTGATCTCCGGCGTCTCCGTGCTGACCGGGATGGCCGTCTCCAACCAGATGATCGTGTTGCTCAGCGCGATGATCGCCGGCGCGGGAACGGATTACGCCGTCTTCCTGATCAGCCGCTATCACGACTACGTCCGCCTCGGCGACGATCCGGAGCGCGCGGTGCGCAAGGCGCTGGCCTCCATCGGCAAGGTGATCGCCGCGTCCGCCGGGACGGTCGGAATCACGTTCCTCGGCATGGGTTTCGCGAAGCTCGGCGTGTTCTCCACGGTGGGGCTGTCACTGGCGATCGCGGTCGGTGTGGCCTTCCTGGCCGCCGTCACCCTGTTGCCCGCCATCCTGATGGTGGCCGGCCCGCGGGGATGGGTCGGCCCGCGCAAGGAGCGCACCGCCGTGTTCTGGCGGCGAACCGCGGTCCGGATCGTCCGCCGGCCCGCCACATATCTGACCGCAAGCCTCGTGGTGCTGCTCGCCCTGGCCAGTTGCGCGGCGCTGGTTCGCTTCAACTACGACGACCGCAAGCAATTGCCCGGATCCGTGGGCAGCTCGGTGGGATACGCCGCGTTGGAACAGCACTTTCCGGTGAACCAGATGATCCCGGAGTACCTGCTCGTGCAGTCCCCGCACGACCTGCGCACACCGCAGGCCCTCGCCGACCTCGAGCAGATGGCGCAGCGCGTGAGCCAGATCTCCGGCATAGCCTCGGTCCGCGGGATCACCCGGCCCACCGGGCAATCGCTCGAGATGGCCAAGGCGACGTATCAGGCCGGTCAGGTCGGCAAGGAGCTGGGCGCCGGCGCCAACCTGATCAACGACCACGACAACGACCTCAACCGATTGTCTTCGGGCGCGGGCCTGTTGGCCGACAAGCTGGGTGACGTGCGGACGCAGGTCAACCAGGCCATCGGGGGCGTCAGCGGTCTGGTCGACGCGCTGTCGATGATTCAGGGCACCTTCGGCGGCGGCAGGACACTGGGCCAGCTCGACACGGCGGCACAGCTCGTCGGCAGCCTGCGACAGCTCGGCACCGCGATGCAGCTGTATCTCGGTGGCACCCTTGATCACTTCGATTGGATCGACGACGTGGTGGCCGCGCTGGATACCAGCGTGGTCTGCGACAACAGCCAGATGTGTAGCAACGCGCGCGCCCAATTCCACCGGCTGATCACCGCGCGCAACGACGGAACGCTCGGCAAGATCGCCGACCTCTTCAAGCAGCTGCAGTCGGCCCAGTCGACGCAAACCGTGAGCTCGATGGTGAACGGCCTGAACAAAACCATGCAGAGCGCCGCCGTCTCGCTGCACAACCTGGGACTCGACAGCCCCGGCTCGGCCCGGTCGAAGATGGCGATGATGCAGAACGGCGCCAACGATCTCGCCAGCGCCGGCCGTCAGCTGGCCGACGGCGTGCAGCTCCTGGTCGGCCAGGTCAAGAAGATGGGCGTGGGCATGGGCGCGGCGTCGTCCTTCCTCACCGCCATGGGTCACGACGCCTCGGCGCCGTCGATGGCCGGGTTCAACATCCCGCAGGGGGCGCTCGACAGCGAGGACTTCAAAAAGCTTGCCCAGACGTTCATTTCGCCCGACGGGCACACGGTGCGGTACTTTGTCCAGACTGATCGGAACCCGTTCAGCACCGCGGCGATGGATCAGGTCAACACCGTCCTGGACACCGCGAAAGGCGCGCAGCCCAACACGACCCTGGCCGACGCGTCGGTATCGATTTCCGGCTATCCCGCGACCCTTCGTGACACCCGCGACTACTACAACCACGACATCAAGCTGATCGTGGTCGTGACCGTGCTCGTCGTGCTGCTGATCCTGACCGTGTTGTTGCGCGCGATCATCGCACCGCTGTACCTGGTGGGGTCGGTGATCCTGTCGTTCCTGTCGGCGGTCGGTATCGGGGTGTTGGTGTTCCAGGTGCTCCTGGGGCAAGAAATGCATTGGAGCATACCGGGATTGGCGTTCGTGGTGCTGGTCGCCGTGGGCGCGGACTACAACATGCTGCTGGCCTCGCGGCTGCGTGAGGAGTCGCCGTTCGGCGTGCGCTCCGGGGTGATCCGGACCGTGCGTTCCACCGGTGGGGTGATCACAGCGGCCGGCCTGATCTTCGCCGCATCGATGGCCGGCCTGCTGTTCTCCAGCATCGGGACCGTCGTGCAGTCTGGCTTCGTCATCGGCGTGGGGATCCTGGTGGACACCTTCGTGGTGCGCAGCATCACGGTGCCCGCCATCGCCGCGCTGCTCGGCAGGGCGAGCTGGTGGCCCGCACGGCCGTGGGAGCACGCGCCCGTCGAGGAGCCGGCCGTCAAGAAGACCGTGTTCCAGGCCGTGGCCGACGGTTAGGCCTGGGGCCTTGTGGCCGGGTGTCGATTCGCTTGTGGTGCAGCGATTTCGGCGGTTCGGGCCGGGCTGAGCGGTTAACCCGTTCGGGGCTTCGACGCTCGGGTGTTTGAGTGTGCGGTGGGGGCGTCGATAGTGCGGTGCGGGTGCCGCTGGCGGGCTTTGGCCGTCTTGGACGCACACTCAAAGACCTGGATTCACACTGGGGGGCCGCGGTCACATTGGCAAGCGGCGTCAGGCCGGGGCGGTCCGGGCATCGTGCTGGCGAGCGTCGCCTTCGACGCCGGCATCATCAGCTCGAAGTTCTACACCACCCTCGTTGTCGCCGCGGTGCTCACGTCGCAGTTCGCCGGGGCCTGGCTCGACTACGTACTGCACAAGGGCTGGCCGCTGCTGAGATCCGACACGACCGCGCGCCCCGCGGAGGTGGGGGACGAACAGGACGAAAAGATCCCGACGGCTTGACGTTTGATCAGGCGGTATGGCGCCGATCAGCGGCGCGGCTTCGATTGTGAATCAACGGCTTTGAGTGTGTGCCCAGGGCGGGTTCCGGTGCCCTTCGCCGCCCTGGGCGCACAGTAAACGCCCTGAACGCACAGTGAAAAGCATTGGGCGAAGCCGCCGCGGGATCACGGAGGCGGTGGCGGCAGGATGGCGCGGATCTTGGCGAAGGCGTCCTCGATTGAATCCCGCATGCCCGGGTCCACGATCGCCAGCGGGTCCATGCCGTTCACCGGATCGACGGCGGTCGGCCGGTTGAGCGGGTTGTCGTTGTGCGAGTAGCCGGCATCGATCTGCGGCTGCAGGACGGCGTCGATCTGGTCGACCTTCGCGTCGGACCAGCCGAGGTAGCGCAGCGGCAACGTCATCGGGAGGTGGTTCACCGGGATCATGTACGACGTCTCGGTGGCGCCGCGGGAGTTCACCGTGGTCCGGATGTTTTGCGGGGGCACCTGATCCGGCCTGATGAAGGCGGCCGGGGTGTGACCGATGGCGGCCCCGAAGGCGCAATTGACCAGTGCGAGAAGATTGTCCATCCGGTCGGGGAAGTCGGCGAGGCCGTCATAGGCCGCGAACACCCGGTTGGTGTTGTACTGGCTGTCCGGCCGCGCGGGCATCTTGTAGTCGACGATCGGAATGTAGTCGCCGGGCTTGAAGAAGCTCGCGAGGAAGCTCATGCCGAACCCGTTCGTTCCCGACGGATCGCCAAAGCTGGTGAAGCTCAACTTGTCCGGCGGTGGCGCGGTCGGGTCGTTGGCGAGCCGCGCCAACTCACCGTCGATGCCGAGACCGCCCTGGGACAGGCCGACGGCGGCGGCGGGCTCGGTACCGTGGCGAACGGCCGTGTCGAGGTTGTCGACCGCTATCTTCGCCGCCTTGCCGATGGTGGTCATGTCCCGGGGGCCGGGGGCGATGAAGGTCGGCATCCAGGCGAAGGGGGCTCCCGCGGGGTACTCGATCAGCTCGCGCTTGGCGCCCGGAAAGAAGCCCTCACCGGCCCGGTTGGTGTAGTAGGTCCAGTTGAAGGCGGGCGGTCTCGCCCCGCCCAGCGCGTAGACCACCTTCGCCCCCGAGTTGGCGCCTACCGGTGACGGGGGTGCGGGCAGCCACGGGAAGCCGGGGTCGCTCGTAGCGACTCGGGGACCGAACCCGCCGACCGAGCCGACCAGGCACGCAGCGACGACTCCCGCGATCAGTCGTTTCACCAAGATCTATCTCTTTCGAAGGCCCGCCGCGGGGCCACGCTGGGACGGTTCGACAACCAGCCTACGGCATGCCCGAGACTGCGGCGCGGTGACGGAGGTGCGCCGCGGCCTGTGAATATGCTTGCGGCACTGAGGGCTTCACAGTTGGCAACCCCTCACAAGCTCGCGATACCCACCGCGAGCAGGGCGGCGCCGACGACCGCCAGCAGCACGGCAACCTCGAGGCGCCGGCGCGCGCGAATCCACTCGTTGAGCCCGGCCATCGACGCGCGAGTCTTCGTCGGCGCCAGCGCGTAGGCGACCAGGGGAACCTCCACGAGGGCGAACGCCGCCACGTTGAACAGCAGCAGCGCGCCGACTTGCGTCATGGCGGCCGCGCCGGAAGCCAGGATGACCGCCAGCGCGGCCAGGTAGTCCACCGACGGCAACGCGATGCCCAGCCCCGCGACGGCGGCGACCCACAGCGACCGCCCGCTCAGCAGGCGTTGGAACACCGTCGCGAGCCTCCCGGGCCCGCGGTCCCGCATCGCGGAGCGGGTGGTGGCCAGGACGGCTGCGGCCGCCAGCGCGAGCGCGCCGATCAGCATCTGCACCCTGGGCAATGTGAAGTAATCGTTGCCTGCCAGCGTGCGGCGAAGCCCGAACAGCACTACCAGGCCGACGCTCATGCCCATCGCGAAGCCCCCGCACAGGAAGGCGGCCAGCTGCAGCAACGGCCTGGGCCGGTTGAGCATCAGTACCGTCATGCCGATCCGGAACGGCTCCAGGCTCACGGCGACGGCCATCACCAGGATGGTGAGCAACATTGGGATGGACTCTCGCGGGGCCCGACCCCTCAGGCGTCCAGGCGGGTGAACGCCCGTCGCCGGTACTGCTCGACGCAGGCGGCGCGCCGGATCTTGCCGCTGGTGGTGGTCGGGATGGAACCGGGCGGCACCAGGACGAGATCGGCGACGTTGAGGCCATGCGACTGGGATATCGCCGCGGTCACGTTGTTCTTGACGGCGGCGAGCTTGTGCTGCGCTTCGTCCTCGGAGTCGTCCCGCCTCTTCAACTCGATGATGGTGACCAACTTCTCGGTCTCGTCGACCGGGACCGCGATCGCCGCGACCCGGCCGCCGGTGATTTCCTGCACCGTCGACTCGATGTCCTCGGGATAGTGGTTGCGCCCGTAGACGATCAGCAGATCCTTCATCCGGCCGACGATGAATATCTCGTTCTCCGAGATGAATCCGAGGTCACCGGTGCGCAGCCACGGCCCCTCCGGCGTGCCAGGCGCGGGATCGGCCAGCACACCGCCGAAGGTGCGCTCGGTCTCCTCCGGCTTGCGCCAATAGCCGTCGGCCACGTTCTCGCCGTGCACCCAGATTTCGCCGACGGTGCCGGCCGGGCATTCGATGCGGGTGTCGGGGTCGACGATGCGCACGATCGGCGACTTGGGCATGCCGTAGCTGAGCAACGGCGCGCCGGTCCCCGGCGAACAACGTTGGGCCCGACCGTCCGACAGTGGCTCGGGCTCGAAGTGTACGACCTCTGGCGGCGCGTTCACCGTGCGGCTCGCCACGTAGACGGTCGCCTCCGCCAGCCCGTACGACGGGCGCATCATGGCAGGCCGGAAGTTGTACGGCCCGAACCGTTTACCGAATCGGTCGAGCGTGGCGGGGTGGATTCGTTCGGCGCCGCTGATGATGCCCAGCACATTCCCGAGGTCGACGCCCTCCAGGTCCGCGTCGGTGGTCTTGCGGACGGCCAGCTCGAAGGCGAAGTTGGGCGCTGCCGACATCACGGGCGGGTCGATCGACATCGATTGGATCCACCGGGCCGGCCGTTGCAGAAAGGCGACCGGGCTGGTCAGGTCGGCGCGGTAGCCGCCCAGGATCGGCGCGATGACGCCCAGCACCAGGCCCATGTCGTGGTAGAAGGGCAGCCACGACACCAGGGTGATGTCGCGTGGCGGAACGCCCTTGATCTCGACGAAATAGTCGGCCATCAGCTGCTGGAAGTTCACGTGCAGGTTGCGGTGTGTGATCATCACACCGGCCGGCAGGCGGGTGGAACCGGAGGTGTACTGCAGGTAGGCGGTGCGGGGGCCGTCGCCGATCCGGAGGCTAGGGGTGCTCAGGTCGTCGAGGTCCAGCGCGCCGACGTCGATGACGACCGGGCCGGGGGTCCCGTCCGGGCGCCGCACGTAGTCGGTGACGGTCGGTGCCGCGTCGGAGGTGGTGAGGACGACGGCGGGTTCGGTGTCCGCCATGACCGCGCTCACCCGTTCGTCGAGGGAACCGACGGCGGGAACCGACAGCGGCACCGCGATCCGCCCGGCCTGCATCGCTCCCAGGAACGCGACGATGTAGGCCAGCCCCTGGGGCGCCAGGATCACGGCCCGGTCCCCGATGGCGCCGTGCTGCTTGACCGCGTGTGCGACGTTCAGGCTGCGGCGGTACAGCTGCGCCCAGGTCAGGTCTTCGGTGACGCCCGCCCAGTCCTGCTCGTAGTCGGTGTACCGAAAGGCCAACTCGTCGGGCTGCAGACCGGCGCGTTCGCGCAGCAGGGAGACAACGGACGAATTCTGCATGCGCGCCAGGTTACCGTCCCGGCCGTGGTCCGCATGACGGCGACGACCCGGGCGCTCGGGGCCGAAGCCTCAGGCGCTTACGCCCCAATGGAACACGCGCGAGGTGAGCAGGACGATGCCGAGCGAGACCAGCGCGACGACGGTCAGGCCGATGACGGCAACGACGAGCGGGCGCCACCCGGTGCGGGCGATCTGCCGGATGTCGGTGTTGAGCCCCACACCGGCGAACGTGAGCAGGAACGCCCACTTCGACACGTTGGCCAGGTTGGCGGTCTGCCCCTTGGTCAGCCAGCCCGCGGTCGCGATCGCCGACACGGCGAGGAAGCCCAGCACGAACTTCGGGAACTTCGCCCAGACGAACGCCGCCTTGGCCTTCAGCCCCGGGGCGATCTCGTCGGCCTGCCCGCGCCCCGCCCAATACAGCGCGAAGCCCAGCACGACGAACCCGATCAGGGCATTGCGCGTGGACTTGACCAGCACGGCGATCTTGCCGGCGTGATCGGAGAACAGATAACCCGTCGCGGTGGTCTCGGCGGTGTTGTCGACGGCGAGGCCCGCCCACAATCCGAACTCGCGGTCGGACAGGCCGATCGCGTGCCCCAACGGGGGCAAGACGAACAGCGCGACCGCGCCCAGGGCCAGGATCGCCGCGATGGCGTAGCCGACGTCGGAGTTGCGGGCGCGGATCGCGCCCTTGGCGGCCACGATCGCCGACACCCCGCAGATCGAGGTCCCGATCGCCAGCAGCGAACCCAGCTTGCCGGACAACCCGAACGCGCGGGCGGCGACGATGATGATCGTTCCCGCCACCGCCATGTCGACCAGGATTTGCACCAGGCTCAGCGCGCCGAGTTTGGCGATGTCACCCAGCGCGAACCGGGCCCCCAGCACCACGATCCCGACCTTGAGCCAGAATTCGTAGGTCTGCACCCCGGGGCGGAAGATGCGGTGCAGCCCAACGGTGTTGGTGATCAGCAGCCCGATGACGATGGCCCACAGCACGTACTCGATGTCGGGCACCCGCCAATGTTCGTGCTTGGCCAGCCCGTTCCACCAGATCTGCGCGTACTTGCCCAGCAGGCCTACGCCGATCAGCAGCAGTATTCCCGGCACGTAATCGAGCGGACGTCGGCTGGTGAAGGCCGGCTCGTCCAGTGTGTCCTCGCGCTCGATGCTGGCGGTGCTCACGCGATCACCACGGGATCTTCGGCAGCGCACCGGCGACAGCCAATGCGGTGATCGCACCCGCGACCAGCGTCGCCCACCAGTCCACCGACAGCGAGCCGAGCCGCTCGCGCCACGACGTCGCCCGAACCTGTTCACTCACGACGACATCGTGGCCCGGGCGATGCCGGGGACCAAGTGATTGGCTCGCGGTGAATTTAGGCGTGCGGCACCGGGCTGACCTCGTCGAGCAGGGCGATGACCTGCGCGGCGAGTGCGTCGATGTCGGCGTCGGTGGTGTCGAGGACGAGGTCGGGGTTCTCGGGCGGCTCGTAGGGCGCGTCGACGCCGGTCAGGCCCTTGAGGTCGCCGCTGCGCGCCCGCGCGTACAAACCCTTGGGGTCGCGCCGCTCGCACTCGGCGAGTGAGGTGGCGACGTGCACCTCGATGAACGGCAGCTTGGCGGCCTCGTTGAGGGCGCGGGCGATCCCGCGGTCCGACCGCAGCGGTGACACCAGCGACGCCAGCGTGACCACTCCGGCATCGGCCATCAGGCGGGTCAAATGCCCTACCCGCCTGATGTTTTCGGCGCGGTCGCCGGGGGAGAAGCCGAGGTCGTCGGACAGGCCGTGCCGCAGGTTGTCGCCGTCCAACAGGTAGGCCACCCGCCCCGATTCGACGAGAGCCCGCTCGACGGCCACCGCGATCGTCGACTTGCCGGACGCCGGCAGCCCGGTGAACCAGATCGTGGCGCCCGCCTGGCCGGTGGCCCGCCAGCGATGTTTGCGGTCCAGCGCCGAGGGATGCCAGCGGATGTCGGTGCGCGGGTGGGTGCCGGGTGTGACCTCGCGCGCCTCGATGATGGTGCCGGCGCCGACGGTGTCGTTGGTGGACTCGTCGATCAGGATGAACGCGCCACTGTCGCGGTTGTCGGTGTAGGGGTCGGCGATGACGATCGAGCTGGTGCGCAGGGTCAGGGTACCGATATCGTTGAGCGCCAACTCAACCGGCCCGTCGAGCTCGTCGAGCGTCTCCGGATCGAGCCGGCTGTGCAGCTCCTGCACGGTGGCGCGCACGGTCTTGGTGGTCTGCTTGAGAGCCAGCCGGTCACCCGCGCGCAGCGGCGAGTCGACGAACCAGCACACGGTGGCATCGAGCTCGCGGGCCTGCACCGGCAGCACCGCGTCGTCGGCGCCGCTGACCAGCACGTCGCCCCGGCCCACGTCGATGTCGTCGGCCAGCTCGACCGAAACCGACAGTGGCGCAACGCCCGTCGTGCGCTCGTCGTCGAGGGTGTCCAGCGCGGTCACCGTCGATCGGGTGCCGGCGGGCAGCGAGACCACCGGATCGCCGACGCGCAGCGTCCCGGCCGCGAGCCGCCCGGTGTAGCGGCGGCGCACCTCGGCGGTCGGGCGCGACACCCATTGCACCGGCAACCGCAGGCGCGCCGCCTCGGCCTGCGGCGCGGCGAGCTCGACGCCTTCGAGGTATTCGAGCAGGGTCGGCCCGGCGTACCACGGCGTGCGTTCGGAGCGGTGCACCACGTTGTCGCCGAGCTTGGCCGCGATCGGGATCACCGTGATGTCGACGTCACCCAGGCGGTCGGCCAGCTGGCGCAGCTGGTCTTCGACGTCGGCGAACTTGGCCTGGTCGAAGTCGATCAGGTCGATCTTGTTGACCGTCGCCACAAAGTGCTTGATGCCCAACAGCTTTGCTATCCTGGCGTGCCTGCGGGTCTGGCGCAGCACACCCGCGCGCGCGTCGACCAGCAGGATGGCGACGTGGGCGTTGGATGCGCCGGTGAACATATTGCGGGTGTAGCGCTCGTGGCCGGGGGTGTCGGCGAGGATGTAGCTGCGCGTCTGGGTGGAGAAGAACCGGTAGGCCACGTCAATGGTGATGCCCTGTTCCCGCTCGGCGCGCAGGCCGTCGGACAGCGCCGCCAGGTCGGCGACGCCCTCCTCGTCGGTGACGGCCGCCAGATGGTCCAGCGGCAGGCTGTTGGTGTCGTGCAGCAGCCGGCCGATCAGCGTGCTCTTGCCGTCGTCCACCGAACCGGCGGTGGTGATGCGCAACAGCTGGCGGGTGATGCCCCTGGCGGGCTGGAAGTGCTCCGCGTGGCCCGCGTTCTCGGTGGTCGTCATCAGAAGTAACCCTCCCGCTTGCGGTCTTCCATGGCGGCGGCCGAGGTGCGGTCGTCGGCGCGGGTCTCGCCGCGCTCGGACACCGTCGCCGCCGAGATCTCCTCGATGACCCGGGCGATATCGGTGGCGCGGGAACGCACGGCCCCGGTGATGGTCAGGTCCCCGACTGTGCGGTACCGGACCCATTCCACGGCGGCGTTCTCGCCGTCCTGCGGCGAGGCGTATTCCGACACGGCCAGCAGGATGCCGTCACGCTCGAACACCTCGCGCTCGTGCGCGTAGTAGATCGACGGTATTTCAAGGTCTTCCAGCTCGATGTAGCGCCAGACGTCGAGCTCGGTCCAGTTGCTCAGCGGGAAGACGCGCACCTGCTCGCCCTTCTTGATGCGGCCGTTGTAGAGCGACCACGGTTCGGGGCGCTGCGCACGCGGGTCCCACTGGCCGAACTCGTCCCGGAAGCTGAGGATCCGCTCCTTGGCGCGGGCACGTTCCTCGTCGCGGCGGGCGCCACCGAAGGCCGCGTCGAATCCGCCGGCATCCAGCGCGTCGAGCAGGGTGCGGGTCTGCGCCCGGTTGCGCGAGGCGCCCGGTCCGGGGTCGGGGACGCGGCCGTTGTCGATGGATTCCTGCACCGAGGCAACGATCAGCTTGTGCCCGGAGCCGGTGACCCGGCGGTCGCGGAACTCGATGACTTCGGCAAAGTTGTGGCCGGTGTCGACGTGCATGACTGGAAACGGGAGCGGCAACGGCCGAAACGCCTTCTCCGCCAACCGAAGCAACACGATGGAGTCCTTACCCGCGGAGAACAGCAGGACCGGGCGCTCCAGCTCGGCGACGACCTCGCGGATGATGTGCACCGCTTCGGCCTCCAGCAGCCGCAGCTCGTCGACCCGCCGCGTCTCCGCCGGCACTGTGACGGTCATGTCGGTAGCCCCTCTCTCTCGGCATCCGCACGATAGCGGCCCACCCACTCGTCGGAACGTTGGTCGGCCTGGCGCTCCAGCACCGGCTCCGGCGCCAGCCGCCGGTCCAGCCCCAGCTCTTCGAGGATGTTCCCGACCACCTGAGTCAGATTGCGCCACAACACCGGATATGAAATCTCCATGGGTTTGACGTCCTCTTCGGCGAACCAGTTTCGCCAGCCCTGCTCCTGGGCGCGCAGCATGTTGACGACGTGGGCGATCGCTCCGGCGTGGTAGGTGGCACGGGCGTCGCGGACCGGATCGGGCCGGCCGCGCCACACCCGCGTCTGGACCGCCCGCCAGAACGAGACGGCCTGTGACACGACATCGGGGCGGTAGACGTAGATCAGGAGGGGTTCCTCGCCGATGACATCGCGGATGGCGGCACGCAGCCCGTCGCCGGAGCGCTCGGGCAGGCCACGCGCGCGCTCCAGTAGCAGCGGTGTCTGGTTCCACATGAGCTTGCCGCCCCACACGCCGTTCGGCGTCCTGCCGACCGTGCGGATGTAGTCGCGCCAGATCTCGGGCGGCGCGAGGTCGGGCTTGCCCTCGTCGAGCGGGTCGAGCAGGTTCAGGATCGACTCGTCCTCGACCCCGGCGAACCACTCCCGCGGCTGCGGCGCCTGGCTGGTGGCCGGCAGGTACTGAAAGAACTCTTGAGGCTCGCCGGCGACCCCGGTCGCCCGCAGCGATTCCACCAGCAGCGTGCTGCCGCTGCGCTGGGAAGCGAGCACCAGATACGACGACGGGCTTTCGGTCACCAGCAAAGCCTAACCGGATGCAAATCCGCTGCAAGACATCGAATTAGCCTCAGGCTGAGGTTAACTATTGGCGTCGAGGACTGCAGCTCATCCGCCGGTCGCCGCCAGATGCGCGGAATGCCAACGCTTCACCGTCGCGCCGCTCGGGGACCGACCGCCGAGATTGCCGTGCGAGTCGTGATTTGCCGCGGATCGCCGACCGCACGAGCGATCGTCGCCCTACGCTCAGGAGTGCGGCGGCACCGGGCACCAGAACAGGCCGCAATTGAACGGCGGGCCCTTCGGCACCGTCGAGGCCCGGAGGAGGTGGCCCCGGTCGTCTACCACACCGGCCCCGCTGAACCGCCAGTTGTGGCAGACCCGCCCGTCCCAGTTCGGGTTGGGGTCGAACAAGGGGGGAGCGTCGCCCGGGCACCAATGGTGGTACAGGGTCCCGTTGACGTTCACGATGTCGTCGGCCTTCGCGGTCCCGGCGCCCGGACCGAAACCCGCGAGCGCGACGCCGCCCGACAGCAGCGCTCCGGCGACGACCCGCGTCGTGTTGAACGAAGTCCCCATGTCGCTTGCCCCTTTCTGCGTTGGTGCGGGCAAGTACACGCGGGGCGGGTGGCTACCGATCCCAAGAAGGCCGGTCGTGCGGCGGGTGGTCCTCGCTCAGGCCGACCGCTCGCCCGCACGCAGACTCAGCGAAAAGACCAGCCGCACCTCGGGATCGGACAACGAAGCCGACACCTGCTTCTCGATGCGTCGCACCCGGTAGCGAACGGTGTTGGGATGCACCCGCAGCTGTCGTGCGGCGGCGCCGACGTCACCGAAGCTGTCCAGATATACGCGCAGCGTCTCGGCGAGCACCGGATCCTCCGCGCGCAGTGCGAGTATCCGCGGATCGACCAGCCGTCCCTCGGCGCGCACCAGCGCGACGATTTCGTCGAGCAGGACGGTGGTGCGCGCTTCGGCCAGCGACGTCACCTGACCCATCGAAACGGGGTGCCGCTCAGCGCTGTCCAACACCCGGTCCACCTCCGTGCGCGCGGACGCCGCGTCGGCCAAACCGTTGAGCGGCGCGGCGACGGCGGCCCGCAGCTCGACTCCGACTTCGGTGCGCAGGGCCCCGATCGTGCCCCGGACCCACGACGTTACCGACCGCGTCGTCGCCGTCTGGGGCAGCAGCGTGTAGATCCGTGAGCCGTTGGAGGAGACCAGGGCGTCGCGGCGAAAGGCGCTGGCGCTCAGCGCTAGAACGTCGCTCAGGCGGGGATGACGGGCGCCGATGGTGTCCCAGCCGATCAACGCGGCGGCGCCGTCGACGGTGAGGCCGAGCTCGCGGGCGACGGCCCCCACGTCGGACGCAGCGTCGGTGTCGGCGAGTCCGAGGAGCTGTTGCACCCGTCGCGCATGGATGGAGGGCCGGGCCGCCAGCCGTGACATGATCCGGGCGGCCAGCACCGCTGCGCCCCGCAACACCTCGTCGGCATCGTCGGCCAGCGGCTGCGACCCCTGCTGCACCCAGATGGTGCCCGCGAACACCGGAGGCCGCCGGGCAGCGGCCGGTGGCTGATGGATCCCGATCGCCAATCGCGGACGCAGGCCCAGCTCCGGGCGCTCGGCGACGCGCACCACCTCGCCGCCGGCGCGCAACGCGTCGAAAATGCCCCACTGGCCGATCCATTCGAGGTGCTCGGGCGGACCCGACCTGCCCAGGATCGAGAGCCGGCGCAACTCGTCGGCCTCGTCGTTGGATGCGGAATAGGCGAGTACATGCGATTGAGCGTCCTCGATGCTGACCATGCCGTGGATGCGGTCTGCCACCGACTGGGCCAGGCCGAACAGGTCGGTGCCCGAGTCGTCGGCCGGGCCGGCCCCGCCGACGTGATGTTCCAGTACGCGATTGACCAGCTGGTAGAGGCGTTCCCACCGTGCCTCGGGTTCCACGGCGACCACCGCCGAGCCGGCGGCGGCCGCCGCGGCCACCAGCGCGTCCGACGGGCGCTTGGCGAAGACGGCTACCGGGACGCGCTCGCGCGCCTGCTTGCCGACCCAACGGAGCGCCTCGCCGTCGGGCACACCCAGCAGGAAGAACACGTCGGCGGAGCCCGCTGGCGCCGCCAGGCCCAGCCGCACATCGTCGGAATCGATCAAAGCCGCGGACCGCACCGGGACGTCCAGTCCTCGCGGGGATTCCACGAGGCTGACCAGCGTGGCGTCCAGTGCCAGCAGCAGCTGGCCCAGCCCCACGCCCACCTCGGTCACGTTGTCCGATTGTACTAGCATCTGCCCACGATCTTGTCCGATCCGCTAACCCCCGCGGTCGATGTGGCGGGGATTCTCTAGTGATGGACGCGATCACCCAAGTTCCATCGCCCGTTAACGAACCGGTTCACGACTACACGCCACATTCCCCCGAACGCACCCGGCTGCTCACCGAACTGACCGCGCTGGCGGATCACCCGAGGGACCTGCCGCACGTCATCGGCGGCCGACACCGGATGGGCGACGGCGACCGCATCGACGTCGTCCAGCCGCACCGGCACCGCGCGAAGCTGGGCACCCTGACCAACGCGGTGCCTGCGGATGCCACCGCCGCGATCGAAGCGGCGATGGCCGCGAAAATGTCGTGGGCTGCAACTCCTTTCGACGAACGGGCGGCGGTGTTTCTGCGTGCCGCCGACCTGTTGGCGGGTCCGTGGCGGGAAAAGGTCGCCGCCGCCACCATGCTCGGCCAGTCCAAATCCGCCTATCAGGCCGAGATCGACTCGCCCTGCGAACAGGTCGACTTCTGGCGGTTCAACGTCGCGTTCGCCCGCCAGATCTTGGCGCAGCAGCCGATCAGCGGACCGGGCGAATGGAATCGCAGCGACTACCGGCCCCTGGACGGGTTCGTCTACGCGATCACCCCCTTCAACTTCACCTCGATCGCCGGAAACCTGTCGACGGCGCCGGCGCTGATGGGCAACACCGTGGTGTGGAAGCCGTCGATCACCCAGACGCTGTCGGCCTATCTGACGATGCAGCTGCTCGAGGCTGCGGGACTGCCACCCGGGGTGATCAACCTGCTCACCGGCGATGGCCTCGCCGTTTCCGATGTCGCCCTTTCCGATCCGCGGCTGGCCGGCATCCACTTCACCGGGTCGACGGCCACCTTCCAGCACCTGTGGCGGCAGGTCGGCGCCAATATCGGCCGCTACCGGAGCTATCCGCGGCTGGTCGGTGAGACCGGCGGCAAGGATTTCGTCGTCGCGCACGCCTCGGCGCGGCCGGATGTGTTGACCACGGCCCTCATTCGCGGTGCGTTCGACTATCAGGGCCAGAAATGCTCGGCCGCGTCACGGGCCTTCATCCCGCAGTCGGTCTGGCGCAGGATGGGCGACGACCTCCTGGGTGCCGCCGCAGGGCTGCCCTACGGCGACATCACCGACCTCACCAACTTCGGCGGCGCCCTGATCGACCGGCGGGCCTTCGCCAAGAACGTCGACGCCATCGAACGGGCGAAGGGCGCCGCCCGCATCACGATCGCGGTCGGGGGCGAATACGACGACAGGGAAGGCTATTTCGTGCGACCCACGGTGTTGCTGTCGGACGACGTGGGGGACGAGGCGTTCTCGACCGAGTACTTCGGCCCGCTGCTGTCGGTGCACGTCTACCCCGACGCGGAGTACGACCGAATCCTGGACGCGATCGACACCGGCTCCCGATACGCGCTGACCGGGGCGGTCATCGCCGACGACCGGGACGCCGTGCTTGCCGCGCAGGACCGGCTGCGGTTCGCGGCCGGGAACTTCTACGTTAACGACAAGCCCACCGGCGCCGTAGTCGGGCGCCAACCGTTCGGGGGGTCACGCGGTTCGGGCACCAACGACAAGGCAGGGTCGGTGCTGAACCTCTTGCGCTGGACCTCGGCGCGCACCATCAAGGAAACCTTCGTCCCGGCTACCGAACACACCTACCCGCACATGGCGGCCGACTGATGGCCGGCGTGTTCACCAGCACCATTCGCCCGGCCATCATGGCGGCCAGCCGGCGACCGGGGTTGCGCCGGGCCGCCGAGGGGCTGCCGGTTACCCGCCGCGTGGTGCACCGCTTCGTATCCGGTGAAACCATCGACAGCGCACTGGACAGCGTTGCCGCCCTGCGTGATTCGGGCCGTTATGTCAGTGTCGACTACCTGGGTGAGGACGTGTGCCTAGCCGCCGACGCCGCCGCGGCGGTGCACGTCTACCTGGAGCTGATCGACAGCCTGAGCCGGTTCGGCGATCGCGCTGAGCCCAGGCCGCTCGAGGTATCGCTGAAGTTGTCCGCCTTGGGGCGTTCGCTGGATCGCGACGGCGAGAAGATCGCGCGCGACAACGCGTGGACGATCTGCGAGGCCGCCCAGCGGGCCGGGGTGTGGGTGACGGTGGACGCCGAGGACCACGCGACGACGGACTCGACGTTGGCGATCGTGCGCGAGCTGCGGGCCGACTTCGGTTGGCTGGGTGTGGTCTTGCAAGCCTACCTGCGGCGCACGCTCCACGACTGCGAGGAATTCGCCGCGGCCGGGGCGCGGATCCGGCTGTGCAAGGGCGCGTATGACGAACCCGCGTCGGTGGCCTACCGCGACCGCGGGGCTGTCACGGATTCGTACCTGCGATGCCTGCGGGTGCTGATGGCCGGCTCCGGGTATCCCATGGTGGCCTCGCACGACCCGGCCGTCATCGGCGCCGTGCCTGCCCTGGCGGCCGAATTCGACCGCGGCGCTGATAGTTTCGAGTACCAGATGCTGTATGGCATCCGCGATGACGAACAACGGCGGCTGGCCGCGTCGGGCAACCGGGTGCGCGTCTATGTCCCCTTCGGCACCCAGTGGTACGGCTACTTCATGCGGCGGCTGGCCGAGCGGCCCGCCAATCTCGCGTTCTTCCTGCGCGCGCTGACGCATTGAGTGTGCGTGCAGGGCGTCGAGTGTGCTTGTAGGGGGGCATATTTGGCGAAACACCTCGCTGATTGCACACTCGAATCGCTGGATTCACACTTGACACCCGCGGCGGCCCGCTGGCCCGACGTTCTTCCTGCGCCGCGCCGGCGCATCGAGTGCACACTCGAATGCCTGGTTTCACAAATGAAACGTCCGCTGCTGCCATCTCGACTTTCTTCCTGGAGCGCCCTGGCCCATTGAGTGTGCGCCTAGGGCGTCGAGTGTGTTTGTAGGATGGCGGATTCGGCGATTTGCCGCACTGGACGCACACTCGAGTGTCTGGTTGCACAAGCGATGCCGCAACCGTCAGGGGCAGCCCTGGCGGTTGGCGCCCGCGAGCGCCTTCGGCGCGTCCTCGAGGGCGGTGTGCAGGACGTCGAATACCTGCGGGTCCCAGGTGAGCGCCGTCTTCCAGTCCAGGCCGGCCTCGTTGGATACGTAGATGCTATGTGTGTCGTCGAACGTGTAGCAATGCCGGTGCGGCAACACCGCATCGGCGAGGTCGACCGCGAGGGCGCTGCGCAATGGCACGATGCCGTCGTTGGGCCACACCGTAGGGTTGACCTGCCCCGCCCTGGTGAACTTCTCGCCGCCGATCAGCACCACCGGAACTTTGTCGAGCACGCCGGCCTGGGCCTGGTTCCAGCCGTCCCTGCCCATCAGGTACGCCTGGTTGACCTCGCGGCCGGAACCCGACATCAGGCGCAATACCTCGCTTTTGAAGTTCTTCATCGCATTTTCGCAAAACGGGTCGCCCGCGCAGTCCGTCAGTGGGGTGATGTCGTTGGCGTAGTCGGAGAGGTGGGAACCCTGCCACGGCGTGCCGATCGTGGTCAGGGACCGGATGTGCACCGGGGAGCTCGTGGTCGTCAGCACGCGCAGCGCCGCGCGCGAGTACAGCCCGCCCATCGAGTGACCGACGAGGTCGACATCGTCGATGCCCTCGTCGGTATGCAGATAGGCCAGGAACCGTGCCAAGTGCTCCCCGGCGGTGTCGATGCTGCCGGTGGAATTCACGGTCATATTGTCGGGCAGCGTGATTGGGCAGACCCCGAACGGGCCGAAGCCGCTCTGGTCCACGACCTGACCGCGGCCGGCCATCGCCGGTGAGGTGAACACTTTGTAGCCCTGTTTGAGCAGGTACTCGCGGATCGCGGTGTCGGTGTTGCCCGCCGCCAACCCGGTGGCGCAGGCCTGGTCCGGCGTGGTGAAGGGGCTCGTCGCGTCGCCGCCGGAGACGATCACCACCGCCCGCGGGGCACCGACGCCTGAGCGGCCACAGCCCATCACCATCGTCGCCGTGGCCAGCATCGCGGCGACGAGCGCCAGAAGTCGTCGCACGGAGCAGAATGCTACTGACCGCGGCGCGGTCGCGGGCGATCACCGGCGAATCCGCGCACCACGTGGGCGCGCACGAAATCCGCGGTGATGTCCGGATCGTCGAGATCCAGGGTCGACGACGGTGTGCTGAACAACGAGAACAGGATGCGCGCGAACCACTCGGCGGCGGCCCCGACGTCGAGATCCTTCCGGACCTCGCCGGTCAGCCGGGCCGCGGAGAGGTACGGCGCGAAGAAGTCGACGCATTCCCGTAGCAGCACGCCGGCGTCCTTGGTCAGCAGCAGGCTGATCGCGTCCTCGTCGAAGTACTTCCCGGACGCCATGGCCCGCCGCGCCTGGGTGACGAACACCGCGGCGCGGCTGAGCTTTTCCTCGAGCGAGCCGCCCTGGTCCATCGCCTTGGACATCTCCCGGTAGAACCGCTCGGAGGCGTGCTCGGCGCACGCCTCGACGATGGCGGCTTTATCGCTGAAGTATTCGTAGATGGTGCTGCGCGAGACCCTGGCGGTGCGAGCGACATCGACGATCGTCGTCTTCTGCAATCCGTGCTGCCGGAAGCAGGCGTAGGCGGACACAACGATGAGTTCGCGGGTGTCGGCGGTCATGGCGGCCCGGCTGAGCACGGGCTCACCCGCTGGGCGCGAGGATCAGCCCGCTGGTGGGCACCCCGGTCCCCGACGTGACGAGGACGTGTTCGACGTTGTCGACCTGGTTGTGCGAGGTGCCGCGGATCTGGCGCACGGCCTCGGTGATGCCGTTCATCCCGTGGATGTATGCCTCACCCAGCAGGCCGCCATTGGTGTTGATCGGCAGCTCCCCGCCCAGCGACAGCCGCTCGATGGTCGCGAAGTCCTTCGCCTCGCCGCGGCCGCAGAAGCCGAGCTCCTCGAGCTGTGTGAACACGAACGGGGTGAAATGGTCGTAGATGAAGGCGGTTTGGATGTCCGCGGGCTTGAGGCCCGAATCCCGCCAGAGCCGTGCGGCGACCACGCCCATCTCCGGTAGGCCCGTGATGTCGTCGCGGTAGTAACTGGTCATCATCTCGCCCTCGGCGGCGGCGCCCTGGGCGGCCGCGGTGATCACCGCCGGCGGCCGCCGGAGGTCGCGCGCGCGTGCGGCACTGGTCACCACAAGCGCCACCCCGCCGTCGCTCTCCTGGCAGCAGTCCAGCAATCGCAGCACGGGTGCGACGATCCAGCGCGACTTCTGATGGTCCTCGAGCGTGATGGGCCGCTGGTAGAACCAGGCATCGGGATTCTTGGCGGCGTGCGCGCGGTCGACGACGGCGATCCGGCCGAAGTGCTCGTTCGTCACCCCGTACGTCGACATGTAGCGCTGGGCGTGCAGCGCGACCCACGCCGCCGGGGTGAGCAGGCCGAACGGCGCGTAGTTCGCCATGAACGGGGGAGTGCCCAGATCCGTGCGCCCGCTGCCGCCGAAGCGCATGCCCGAGCGCTCGTTGAACGCGCGGTAGCACACCACCACCTCGGCCACCCCGGTCGCGACGGCCATGGCCGCGTGCACCACGGTGCCGGCCGCCGCCCCGCCGCCGTGCGGCACGCGGGAGAAGAACGACAGGTCACCGATGCCGACGCTCTTCGCCACCTCGATCTCGTCGCTGGAGTCCATGGTGAAGGTGACCATGCCGTCGACGTCGGAGGGCGCCAGGCCGGCGTCGTCGAGAGCGGCACTGACTGCCTCGCAAGCCAATTGGAGCTCGCTGCGGCCGGACTCCTTGGAGAACTCCGTCTGCCCGATGCCCGCGATGGCGCAGCTGCCCGGCAGCGTGCGGCTCATGCGCCCGCCCCGTCCAGCAGGCTGAGGACCGCGGTGCCCGAGACGTGGTCACCGAGGCTGTTGGAGGCCTTGAACGCCACCTCGACGAAGTTCTCGCCGCCGGATCCCGCCGTCTTTCCGGTCACGCTGCCGGTGAAGCGCAGCGGATCGTCGGGAAAGCACGGCACGCCAAGGCGAATCGAGAGATTCTTGACCATCGCTTCGGGGCCGGCCCAGTCGGTGAGGAAACGCACGCAGTACCCGTTGCTGGTCAGGATATTCATGAACAGGTTGGGCGAGCCCTGCTCGTTGGCGTAGTCACGGTCGTGGTGCACGGGCATGAAGTCGCGCGACGCGATGGCGCCGGCGACGATCATCGTCGTGGTGATCGGGATCTCCAGCGGCGTCACCTGATCGCCGATTTCGATGTCGGCCCACCGCAGGGTGCTTCGGGTCGTGCGTGATGCGGCGGTGGTCATCGATCTCCCTTCCCGGCCGGCCGGAACTGGTGCAGCACAAGGTCGTTATCGAAGGTCTGGTAGTACACCTCGACCGGCATCCCAACCGTGACATCGGCGGGGTCGACGTCGCAGAGGTTGGAAACCAGCCGCACCCCTTCGTCGAGCTCCACAAGCGCGACGACGTAGGGATAGTCGAAGAACGGGAACCTCGGCTCCAGCGGCATGACGTAGCTGTAGACGGTGCCGCGCCCCGAGGACTCGACGGCATCCCAGTCCAGCGACCGGCACTTGGGGCACATGGGCCGGGACGGGTGGCGCAGCGCGCCGCAGCCGCCGCAGCGCTGGATGAGCAGCCTGTGCTCGCGGAGCCCGTCCCAGAAGAAGGCGTTGTCCGGGCCGATCGCCGGTGCCAATCGGGACGCCATCAGTGCCCCGGCCGGAATCGCAGCACCCGGAACCGCTGGCGCCCCAGCACCTCGCCGTTCTGGTCGGTATAGGTGATCAACCAGGTCAGGAAGTAGCCGGTACCCTTCGCCGTCTTCTTCTCGTCGGAGACATCCTCGAACACTGATGTGGCGCTGATGACGTCACCCAGCCGGGGATAGCGCTCGATCTCGAATTCCGAGTTGGTCGCCACCGTGCTGCTGAACCCGGCCTCGTCGAGGAACGCCGTGGGGTTGTCCTCGACCTCGACCGGTGCGCCGCCCCGTTCCCGGATGCCCTCCAGCTTCGGTGCCGGCATGGTCCACGTCTGCAGCATCACCGGGGGCGACACGATCCCGCCGAACCTCGACGCCGCCGCGAACTCCGGGTCCAGATACACCGGGTTCATGTCGTCCAGTGCGTGCGCCCAGTGCCGGATCATCGGCTGATTCACCGGATCCGGTGCGACGGAAGGCCTTCCGGCGCCGCCGGTCGACTGCCCGACCAGCGCGCGCAACTTGGCGCGGAACTCGGAGTCTGAATCGGTCACTGATCCTCCTGGTTCGTCACTTCTTTTCGGTGCCCAGCCGCACCGGCATGCGTTTGACTCCGGGCACCATGGTGGCCCGCATCCGCTCGACCTCCCCGGCCAGCTCGAGGCGCGGGAAGCGGCGCAGCAGCTCGTCGAGCAGGACCGACGCCTCCAGACGCGCCAATTGCGCTCCAACACAAGAATGTTCACCGCAGCCGAACGCGATGTGCGGGTTGGGGTGCCGCGTCACCCGGAACTCGTCGGCGTCGGGCCCGAAGACGTCCTCGTCCCGGTTGGCCGATCCGTACAGCATGACCACCACGTCGCCCTCGGCGATCTGCTGACCGCGTATCTCGACGTCGGTCGTCGCGGTGCGCGCCATGTGGACCACGGGGCTGTTCCAGCGCAGCATCTCCTCGACGGCGGCGGGGATAAGCGCTGGGTCGTCGACCAGCAGGCGGCTCTGGTCCGGGTGCGCGATGAGCGCGAGGGTGCCGAGCGCGATGAGGTTGCGGGTGGTCTCGTTGCCGGCCACCAGGAGCAGAAACGCGAAGTTGAGCAGGTCGGAGTCGGTGAGCCGATGCCCGTCGATCTGCGAGCCGGCCAGCACCGACAACAGGTCGTCGCGGGCATCGATGCGCCGTGCGGCGATCAGCTTCTCGAAGTAGGCATAGAGCTGGCCGAGCGCCACCATCGGATGGAGCTCGATCTCGGGATCGGCAATTCCGGTGGCCGCGTCCGACCACGCCCGAAACTGCTCCCAGTCGTCGGGCGGGGCGCCGATCAGCTCGGCGATCATCCGGGTGGGCAGCGGCGCCGCGATCTGTTCGGCGAACTCGTGGACCGCGCCCGGTTCCAGCCCGTCGAGGATGCCCCGCACGATCTCGCGGATCGTGGGTTCCAGGACGGCCACCCGGCGACGGGTGAACCCCGCATTGACCAGCTTGCGCAGCCGGCGGTGGCGCGGCGGGTCGGTGAAGATCAGGTTGCCGTCCTGCACCGGGTTGGGCAGCTCCGGGTCCGGGATGGTGATGCCCTTGGTGGAGGTGAAGACGGCCGGATTGCCCGACACGAAGCGGACGTCGTCGTATTTGAGCAGCGCCCAGAACTTCGTGACGTCATTCCAGCACACCGGCGACGAGGCGCGCAGTTCCCGATAGGCCGGGTAGGGATCGCCGGCGTAGAAGTCCGGCGAGTGCAGTGGAAAAGTGGTCTGCACGACGGCCTCCCTGGCGGCTCCGGCATCCGACACATTCGGAGGATGTGTCGTGCGAGGTTGTGTCTACTCCGGCCCGATGGCGCTGTCAATATGCGCCTAATGGCTTGCAAAGGCGCGCTTCAGGTCGGGTGAGTGATTGACGCCATACCCACGGCGGTGTACACCAGGTGGTTAGATGACCGACTTCCGGTGAGGACGCGGATGGCCGACCTACAGAGTCCGGGGTCCCTTGTCGACGCCTATGGGCTCTATATCGACGGCGGCTGGGTCGATCCGGAGGTCGGCCGCTACGAAGACGTCTCCCCGGCCACCGAGGCGACGATCGGCACCGCGCCCGATGCGAGCGTCGGCCAAGTCGGCGACGCTATCGCCGCCGCACGCCGCGCGTTCGACCACGGCCCGTGGTCGGCAATGGGGCCCGACGGCCGCGCCCGCTGCCTCAACCAGCTCGGTGACGCGCTCCTCAAGCACGCCGACGAGTTCTTCGCGCTGTCCCAGGCGGAATGGGGCTGCATCGCCAACGAGCGCGTGATGCAGGTCGACGGCGCCGCCCACATGTCCCAGCACGCCGCCCGGCTCGCCGCGCAGCTGGCCGACGAGCCCATCACGGGAATCGGCGCCGGGACGACGCTGCTGCGCCACGAGCCCCTCGGCGTCGTGTCGATCCTGACGCCGTGGAACTTCCCACACTGCCTGAACGTCATGAAGGTGAACAACGCGCTGGCCGCGGGCAACACCGTCGTCCTCAAGCCGTCGCCGCTGACGCCGCTCGCCGGGCTCGCGCTCGCGCGGATGATCGACGAGTACACCGATATCCCGCCCGGCGTGGTCAACGTCGTCACCCCGTCGGGCGTCGATGCCGCCAAGCTGCTCACCACCGACCCACGCGTCGACATGGTCAGCTTCACCGGCAGCTCCGCTGTCGGCTGCCAGGTCATGTCCGCGGCGGGTGCCACCATGAAGCGCATCCTGCTGGAGTGCGGCGGGAAGTCGGCGAGCATCGTGCTCGACGACGCCGAGCTGACCGATGACATGCTCCGCCGGATGCTCTTCGACTGCTGCTCGCTGCACGCCGGCCAGGCGTGCATCCTGCACAGCAGGCTGCTGCTGCCCGATTCGCTGCACGACGACGTCGTCGACCGATTGGTCGCGCTCGCCCGGGACGTGAAGGTGGGCGACCCGACCGATCCCGACGTGCAGATGGGGCCCCTGATCAGTGCGGACCAGCGCCGGCGCGTCGAGGACCACGTCGCGCGGGCGCTCGACGACGGGGCGGAGCTGGCCACCGGCGGCGGGCGCCCGAGTGGGTTGGACGTCGGGTTCTACGTCGAGCCGACCATCCTCACCGGGGTCGAGCCGGACTCGGCCATCGCTCAGGAGGAGGTGTTCGGGCCGGTGCTCTCGGTGCTCCGCTACCGCGACGAGGAGGAGGCCGTCGCCATCGCCAACAACTCACGCTACGGCCTGTCCGGAGCGGTGTGGGGGCGGGACGTGCACCGCGCCGTCGCGGTGGCGCGCCGCATCCGTACAGGGCAGGTCGCGGTGAACGGCGTCAGCCCGGGGGAAGCGCCGTTCGGTGGGTTCAAATTGAGCGGGTTCGGCCGGGAGGGCGGCGGCATTGTCGGCCTGCATCAGTACATGGAGCCGAACGCGATCGGCGTGCCCGCCTGAGATCGGTCGCTGGCGCGGCGCCCGGCGAGGCGGACCGATATCGGTTTTGCGAAAGGGGCAACCCTCCCGATCCGGACGCGCCTGTGAGCCTTTCGTAAACGGCTCGTCACATGGGAAGCTGCTGGGATGGTCATCGAGATCGCCCGTCCCAAGCTGGAGGGCAACATCGCGGTCGGCGAGGACCGACAGATCGGCTTCGCCGAATTCGGTGACCCGCAGGGGCGGGCGTTCTTCTGGCTGCACGGCACCCCGGGCGCCCGCCGCCAGATTCCCACCGAAGCCCGCCTGTATGCCGAGAACAACAAGATCCGGCTGATCGGCCTGGACCGCCCTGGGATCGGCTCGTCGACGCCGCACCGGTACGAGAACATCCGCGCGTTCGGCGACGACCTCCGCACGATCGCCGACACCCTGGGCATCGACAAGCTGGCCGTCATCGGCCTGTCGGGCGGCGGTCCGTACGCGCTCGCGTCCGCCGCTGTCCTGCCCGACCGGGTGGTGGCGGCCGGCGTGCTCGGCGGCGTCGCACCCTTCCTCGGCGATGAAGGGATCACCAGCGGGCTGATGAACCTCGGGAAGCGGGTGGCGCCGCTGCTGCGGCTTGGCGGCGACCCGCTTCGCATTGGCGCGAGCCTGATGGTCCGGGCCATCCGGCCGATCGCGAATCCGGCGTTATACCTGTATGCCGCCATGTCTCCCGAAGGTGACCGGCGCCTGCTCACCCGGCCCGAGTTCGGGGCCATGTTCCTCGACGACCTGCTCAACGGCAGCCGCAAGCAGCTGGCCGCCCCCTTCAACGACATCATCCTGTTCACCCGAGACTGGGGCTTCCGGCTCGACGAGGTCAAGGTCCCCGTCCGCTGGTGGCACGGCGACCACGACCACATCGTCCCGTTCTCCCACGGGGAGCACGTCGTGTCCCTGCTGCCCGACTGCGAGCTGATCGTGCTGCCGGGCGAGAGCCACCTGGGTGGGCTCGGCCGCGGCGAGGAGATCCTGTCCACCCTGATGAAGATCTGGGACGAGCAGTAACCTGCTCTCGTGCTGCTGGCATCCCTGAATCCCTCGGCCGCTACCGCCGCCGACATCGCGGATGCGGTGCGCATCGACGGTGCGGTGCTGAGCCGCAGCGACCTGGTGGGCGCCGCGACATCGGTGGCCGAACGGGTCGCCGGCGCGGGCCTGGTCGCGGTGCTGGCCACCCCGAGCGCTGCCACCGTGCTCGCCGTCACCGGCTGCCTGATCGCCGGCGTCCCGTTCGTCCCGGTGCCCGCCGACGTCGGTGCGGCCGAACGGCGCCACATGATCACCGACTCCCGGGCACAGGCGTGGCTGGGGCCGGCGCCGGACGAGCTGGAGGGACTCCCGCACATCCCGGTGCGGCTGCACGCCCGGTCGTGGCATCGCTACCCCGAGCCGTCGCCCGACGCGACCGCGATGGTCATCTACACCTCGGGGACCACCGGGCTGCCCAAGGGGGTGGTGCTCAGCCGCCGGGCCATCGCGGCGGACCTGGACGCGCTGGCGCAGGCCTGGCAGTGGACCGCCGACGACGTGCTGGTGCACGGGCTGCCGCTGTTTCACGTGCACGGCCTGGTGCTGGGACTGCTCGGGTCGCTGCGGATCGGCAATCGCCTGGTGCACACCGGGAAGCCGACGCCCGCCGGCTACGCGCGGGCCGGCTCGGAGGACGGCGGCACCCTGTACTTCGGGGTCCCCACCGTGTGGTCGCGCGTGGTCGCCGACGAGGCGGCCGCGCGGGCGCTGCGCCCCGCGCGGCTCCTGGTGTCCGGAAGCGCGCCGCTGCCGGTGCCGGTGTTCGAGGGGCTGGCCGCCCTCACCGGGCATGAGCCCATCGAACGTTACGGCGCGTCGGAGTCGCTGATCACGATCTCGACCCGCGCGGACGGCGAGCGACGCGCGGGCTGGGTGGGCGTGCCGATCGCCGGCGTGCAGACCCGGCTCGTCGACGACGACGGCCCGGTGCCGCACGACGGTGAAACCGTGGGGCGGCTGCACGTCCGCGGCCCGACGATGTTCGACGGCTACCTGAACCGGCCGGACGCCACCGCCGAGGTGTTCGACGCCGACGGCTGGTACCGCACCGGCGACGTGGCCGTCGTCGACGGCGGCGGGATGCACCGCATCGTGGGGCGCGAGTCGGTCGACCTGATCAAGTCCGGCGGGTACCGCATCGGCGCGGGCGAGATCGAGACGACGCTGCTCGGCCATCCGGGCGTTCGGGAAACGGCGGTCGTCGGGCTGCCCGACGAGGACCTCGGCCAGCGGATCGTCGCCTACGTCGTCGGCTCGGGCGACCTTAGCGCCGACGAACTAATCGAATATGTGGCGCAACAGCTTTCCATCCACAAGCGGCCCCGTGAGGTGCGCCTCGTCGAGGAGCTGCCGCGCAACGCCATGGGCAAGGTCCTCAAGAAGCAGTTGCTGTCCGAAGGCTGAGCGAGAGCCTTATCCGACACGCAGCAATTTGGCAGCTTCAGTGCCGAGCGCGACCGCGAACCTTCACCTACCGTCGTAACCGTGAATAGACGCAACCGACCACTGGGTGACGTCAATGAGTGAGGCGGCGACGATGACGGCCGCCCCCGGTGCCACCACCCCGATGCGGCGGGTCGCCGCCGCCTGTCTGGTCGGCTCGGCGATCGAGTTCTACGACTTCCTCATCTACGGCACCGCGGCGGCGCTGATCTTTCCCACGGTGTTCTATCCGCGCCTGAGCCCCGCGATGGCGGCGATCGCCTCGATGGCGACGTTCGCGACGGCCTTCCTGTCGCGGCCACTCGGAGCGGCCGTCTTCGGATACTTCGGGGACCGGCTGGGCCGTAAGAAGACCCTCATCGTCACCCTGCTCATCATGGGCGCGTCGACCGTCAGCGTGGGCATGGTGCCCAGCACGGCATCGATCGGCATCGCGGCACCGTTGATTTTGATCGTCCTGCGGTTGATGCAGGGGTTTGCCGTCGGCGGCGAATGGGCCGGTTCGGTGCTGCTCAGCGCCGAGTACGCCCCACCGGGCAAACGTGGCTGGTACGGGATGTTCACGCTGCTGGGCGGGGGTACCGCGGGCGTGCTTGCCAGCCTCACCTTCCTCACCGTCAACCTCACCATCGGCGAGAAGAGCCCCGCGTTCATGGACTGGGGCTGGCGCATACCCTTCCTGATCAGCACGGGTCTGATCGGCATCGCTTTGTACGTGCGGCTGAACATCGACGAGACCCCGGTGTTCGCCGAGGAGAAGGCCCGCCACCTGGTGCCCAAGGCGCCGCTCGCGGAGCTGCTCCGCTACCAGCGGCGCGAAATCCTGCTGGTGGCGGGCTGTTTCCTGGGCGGGATGGGATTCGTCTACATCGGCAACACGTTCCTTGTCATGTACGCCCACTCCCACCTGGGCTATTCGCGGACGTTCATCTGGGGCATCGGCGCGCTGGGGGGCCTGACGAGCATCGCGTTCGTCGCGCTGTCGGCGTGGCTCTCCGACCGCGTCGGGCGCCGCCGCGTGATGCTGGTGGGGCTGGCGGCGTGCCTGCCGTGGGCGTTCGCGGTCATACCGCTGATGAACACCCGCAACCCTGTGCTCTACGCCGTCGCCGTGCTCGGCATGTTCGCGGCCGCGGCGGTCGCCAACGGGCCCACCGGGGCCTTCATTCCCGAACTGTTCGCCACCCGCTACCGCTACAGCGGCGCGGCGGTGGCGATGAACCTTGCCGGCATCCTCGGCGCCGCCGTGCCGCCGCTGATCGCGGGCACGCTGCTGGCGACCTACGGCAGCTGGGCGATCGGGCTCATGATGGCCGCGCTGATCGTGGCCAGCTTCGTGTCCGTCTACCTGCTGCCGGAAACCAGGGGGACCGCGCTGCGATTCGCACCGGAGGCCGAGGACGTGCCGCTCAGTTAGCGTGCAGCTCTTCGTTCAGGGCGATGCCCTGACCGTCGCGGGCCACGACCTCCACCGCCCCGGTCAGCGAATTGCGGCGGAACAGCAGGTTATTGGAACCCGACAGCTCGCGAGCCTTGACCGCGGCGCCGCCGGGCAGGGTGACCTTGGTGCCGGCGGTGACGTACAGGCCGGCCTCGACGACGCAGTCGTCGCCGAGTGAGATGCCCAGGCCCGCGTTGGCCCCGAGCAGGCACCGCTTGCCTATCGAGATCACTTCGGTGCCACCGCCGGACAGCGTGCCCATGATCGACGCCCCGCCGCCGACGTCGGACCCGTCGCCCACGACCACACCGGCCGAGATGCGGCCCTCCACCATCGAGGCGCCCAGGGTTCCGGCGTTGTAGTTGACGAACCCCTCGTGCATCACGGTGGTGCCCGGCGCCAGGTGGGCGCCCAGCCGGACCCGGTCGGCGTCGGCGATGCGCACCCCGGTCGGCAGGACGTAGTCGACCATCCGCGGGAACTTGTCGACGCCGTAGACGGTCACTTGCCCCTGGCGGCGCAGCCGCGCCCGGACCGCCTCGAAGCCCTCGACCGCGCACGGCCCGCGATTGGTCCACACCACGTTGGTCAGCACGCCGAACAGGCCGCCCGCGTTGAGCCCGTGCGGCGCCACCAGCCGGTGCGACAGCAGGTGCAGCCGCAGGTAGGCGTCGTAGGCGTCGGCGGCGACGTCGTCGAGCGACCCGATCACCGTGCGCACGGCGATCGTCTCGGTCCCGCGGTCGTCGTCACGGCCGACCAGCGCGGCCAGCTCGGCGGGGACGTCGGACAATGCGAGCCGCGACGTGGCGCCGGTGCCCGACTCGGTCAGCTCCGGGGAGGGAAACCACGTGTCGAGGATTGATCCGTCGGAGGCCAGCGTCGCCAGCCCGATACCTGCAGCTCCAGTCACGGCGGACAAGGTTACTTTCCCGGGGCGAGCAGACACAAAAACCCCCGACACGCCGATGGAAACGGAGCTTTTGCGTCTGCTCGCGCCGATCGGGTGACCCACTACCCTGGGTTGGTGCTGGACTTGCGCGGGGACCCCATCGACCTGACCGCGGCGCTGGTCGACATCCCCAGCGAATCGCGGGACGAGGGCCGCCTCGCCGACGAGGTGGAAGCCGCGTTGCGTGCGCAGGCGCCCGGTTTCGAGGTGGTCCGCAACGGCAACGCCGTGCTGGCGCGCACCGCGCTTGGCCGGCCGTCCCGGGTGCTGCTGGCCGGACACCTGGACACCGTCCCGGCGGCCGGAAACCTGCCCAGCTATCGGGGAGACGGCGAACTCTACGGCTGCGGTACCGCCGACATGAAATCGGGCGACGCCGTCTTCCTGCATCTGGCCGCCACGGTGGCCGAACCGGCGCACGACCTGACGCTGGTGTTCTACGACTGCGAGGAGATCGAGGCGGCCGCCAACGGTCTGGGCCGCATCGAGCGCGAGCTGCCGGACTGGCTGGCCGCCGACGTCGCGATCCTGGGCGAGCCCACCGGCGGCTACATCGAGGCCGGCTGCCAGGGCACGCTGCGCGTCGTCGTCAGCGCCTCGGGGACCCGCGCGCATTCGGCGCGATCCTGGTTGGGCGACAACGCGATTCACAAGCTCGGCGCGGTCCTGGACCGGCTGGCCCAATACCGCGCCCGCACGGTGGACATCGACGGTTGCGCCTACCGCGAGGGATTGTCCGCGGTGCGCATCGACGGTGGCGTGGCCGGCAACGTGATCCCCGACGCGGCGTCGGTGACGGTGAACTTCCGGTTCGCCCCCGACCGCTCGGTGCCCGCCGCGCTGCAACACGTGCACGACGTGTTCGCGGGACTGGACGTGCGGATCGAGCAGACCGACGCCGCGGCGGGCGCGCTGCCCGGCCTGTCGCAGCCGGCCGCCAAGGCCCTCGTCGAGGCCGCCGGCGGCCAGGTCCGGGCCAAGTACGGTTGGACGGACGTGTCGCGGTTTGCCGCGCGAGGCGTGCCGGCGGTCAACTTCGGACCCGGTGACCCCAACCTGGCACACACGCGCGACGAACGCGTGCCGGTCGCCAACATCACCGCGGCCGTGCAGATGCTGCGCCGCTACCTGACCGGTTAGGGACGGGGCTTCGGGATCAGGCCGCGGCGACGACCGCGAACCGGACGCTCAGACCGTGCCCGACCGCGTCCAGGTCCAGCGGGTAGGCGCGGTGTTGTTCCAGCCGGGAGGACACGTCGTCGCCGTCGAGGTCGACGTGGACCGACCATGCGGTGCCTCGAATGCGTTCCCCGACGATGGCGAGGCGCCAGCCGGCCGGAGAGTGGTAGGCGCGAACCCGGGTGGGCAGGACACCGGGCGGGCCCAGCGTCCTGCGCACGTCGGCGTGGCTCAACGCGGGGAAGAAGCTGGTGTGGTGGCCGGTGCGCAATTCGACGATCGCCGCGAACACCCGGGTGCCGCCCCGCAGGTAGGTCGCCAGGTCCACAACCGTATGGCCGGCGTCGATCAGCTCTGCGACGGCCGCGGGACTGAGGTCGGGATGGAAAGTCCGGGCCGGATCGGGTTGCGGCTCGAGGATGAGCGTGAAGCGAGCCTCCCCGCTGCCCGGCACGACGTCGACGCTCACGCCGGCGGCGCGCGGGCCGGCTGCTGCGGCGGCGGCGGCGTCGGCATCGACGAGCCAGGTGCGCGACGGGGCCGCGATCGCCCCGTCGTCGTCCCAGTAGAGCGCCGCGAATCGGCGACTGGCCGGTGCGCCGCGCCGGTAGCTCACCAGCCGCTGCAACCGCATGCCCGGCATGGCCAGGCCCGCCACCTGGTCGGGCCGGATGTCGTGGGACCAGAACCAGTAGCGCGGCGCGGGGCGGACGGTGGGCACCGCGCGACAGTAGCGCGCCGCCGGGTCCTCGGCCGACTTGCGCTTTAATGCCCCGCGCACCGCCCGGCCTGTGCGGCGGCGTCAGTGGCCGCCGCGCGCATCCCGACCGCCATCAGGTCATCGGACACCGCCCGCAGCGCCGCCCCGTCGCCAGCCTCCAGCGCGCGTGCATGCGCGAGGGCGAGTCGCCCTGCGACGCAATCGATCTCGCGGCATAACCGGGCGAGGGGCTCGGCCGCCCGGCTGTCGCCGAGCCGGACCGCCTCGTGCCAGGCCCGGATCGCTACGGCCGACTGCCCGCTGCGCTCGGCCATGCGGGTGGCCTCCCGGGCGGCGGCCACCGCGCCGTGCCAGTCGCGGACGCAGGCCAACCGCCAGGCCCGGGCCACGCCGAGCTCCGGGGCGAACAGCGCCGACTTGGTCCCGTGCCGGGACTCGGCCCGGCTCAACGCCTTTGCCGCGGCTGCGGTGTCTCCTTGCTGAGCCAGCGCGGTGGCCAGCAGCATGAGCGACATCGGCCCCCACGAGTAGCCGGTGCGCTCCAAGGTGGCGGCCGCCGGGCCGAGTAGCTCGGCCGCCCTGCCGAATTCGCCTTCGGCGATCAGCACGTGCGCCAAAAGGACCTCGCCGATCGCGCGTCCCGGCTGCTGCAGTTCAGCAAAATCGGTGAATTGCTGGGCGATCTCGCGTGCGGCGCCGAGCCGGCCGGCCATCAGTAGCGCGCTGCTCTGCCCCAGCCCGATCGTGAAGCGCAGCAGCCCGGGATGCTCGCCGGCGAGGGCCCGACGCGCGAGCGGCTCCACCTCGTCGAAACGCCCCTGCCGCGCGGCGCACAGCGCGGCGGCACTGGCCGCCCACGCCACCGCCTGATCGTCGGCGGCCGGCGACGCCAGCACGTCGCGGCCGACGCGAACGGCGTGCGCGACGTTGCCGGCGTTCATGGCGAAGGTGGCGCTCAGCGCGTCGAGCGTGGTGCGCGCGGCGGGGTCGGTGACGCGACCGCGGATCGTCCGCAGGAACGCGGTGGCGCGCTCGGGCTCGCTGAGCATCCAGAACTGATTCGCCGCGCGCAGCAACGCCCAGTCCATGAGCGCCGTTTCGGCCAGGGCGTCGGAGTCGACGGCGGCCAGCACCGCGTCGGCCTCGCGGCCGCGGCCGCGCCACGCCAGCGCGTGCGCCAGCGCCAGCCGCGCCGCCAGACCGCCCGAGCGCTCCAGCGCCGCCCGGGCCAGTCGTTCGCCCAGGACCAGATCGCCCAGCCGCAGCGCCTGCTGGGCGGCGGCGACCACCTCGGGCACCGGCTGCAAGGCGTCGCTGTCCAGCGCCAGCGACGCCAGCCGCAGGCGATCGCTGAGGTGATCGGGTGGATGCTGCGAGCGCAGCTTGACCAGCTCGGTGCGCCGCCGCCGCGCCTCGTCGGAACCGAGCGCGGCGCGCGCCCGCTCGGCGAACAGCGGGTGCGCCGTGTACACGACCGGGTCGTCGGAGCGCCCGCCGCGTTCGCGCGTCTCCGCCGCACCCCAGTCCACCGCCTCCCGCACCGCGCCGTCGTCGGCCAGGACCGTCAGGTCGGCCAGTGACAGCGGCTCCTCGATGGCGAGGTAGTCCAGCACCGAGCGCGCGCCCACCGGCAACCCCGCGACGAACGCGTCCACCTCCGCCGGTGTGGTGGTCCCGCTGGGCGCCTCGATGTCGAGTCGCTCGAGCAGCCCGTCGGTCCACAGCGCGGCGATCGCGTCGGGCGCGAGGTCGGCGCGGGCGGTGACGATCATGCGCGCGCCGGTCCGCGCCAGCTGGTAGACCAGCGTGGCCGAAAGGATGTCCAGGTGGTGCGCGTCGTCCACGATCAGCAGCGCGTCGCCGTCGCCGGCCTCGCCCAGGGAGGCCCGGGCCGCCCGCAACAGCGCGGCCGGCTTGCCGATCTCGGCGATCTGCACCAGGTGGCTGAAGGCGCCGAACGGGACCGCTCGCTCGGTCGGCGTGCCGGTGACCCAGCGGGTCAGCATCCCCGGCTGCCGCCGGGCGAGGCCCTCGGCGGCCAGCAGGGCCAGCGTCGACTTGCCGCAGCCGTCGGGGCCGAGCACGACGGCCCCACCCGATCCACCGCCCGCAAGGGCGGCGTCCAGGCCTTCGAGCGCCGCCGCCTGTTCGGGCACGTTCCATCGAATCGGCATCGCCGGATTTTATTGCGCGCGGTGTGCACGCCGCACCGGGCTTGGTCTACCTTTCGTAGTATGCGCCCCGAACGCGATGCTGCAGGCGAATGGGCGGTATGCGTCTATTGCGCGTCCGGGCCCGAACATCCCGAATTGCTCGCTCTGGCTACCGAACTCGGCGAGGCGATCGCCGAGCGGGGCTGGACGCTGATCTGGGGCGGTGGCCGGGTATCGGCGATGGGCGCGGTGGCCAGCGCGGCGCGTTCGCGCGGCGGCCGGACCGTCGGCGTCATCCCCGAAGTCCTGATGCGCGCCGAGGCTGCCGACGCGGACGCCGACGAGCTGATCGTCACCACGACCATGCGGGAGCGTAAGCGGGTGATGGAGGACCGCGCCGACGCATTCCTCGTGCTGCCGGGCGGCCTGGGAACCCTGGACGAACTGCTGGACGCCTGGACGACGGGCTACCTCGGCCTGCACGCCAAGCCCATCGTTTTGTTGGACTCGGTGGGCCTCTACGAAGGGCTGTGGCTGTGGCTGGGCGGCTTGGTCGACAGCGGCTACGTCTCCCAGACGGCGATGGACCGGTTGGTGCGGGTCGATAAGGTGAGTGCCGCGCTGGAGGCGTGTGGGCCCGCCTGAGCCCGGTGGGCACCGAGTTCTCCCCATTAGGCTGGCGTGACTTGTCATGTGGACAACCACTCGAGGGAACTGAGGCAAACGTGTCCGATCACGACGGCGGAGCGCGCACCGCGGTCCGCCTGACCGACATCGCATCCCGGGTGCCGGGACTGCTGGCCGACATGCCGGCGATCGTGCGCGGCGCCAGGACCGGGTTACTGGCTCGCCCCAACTCCAAGAAATCGATAGGCACCGTGTTCCAGGAACGCGCCGCCCGCTACGGCGACCGCGTCTTCCTGCGATTCGGCGATCAGCAGCTGACATACCGCGACGCCAACGCCGCCGCCAACCGCTATGCCGCGGTGCTGGCCGCCCGCGGCGTCGGCAACGGCGACGTCGTCGGGATCATGCTGCGCAACTCGCCCAACGCGGTGCTGGCGATGCTGGCTGCGGTCAAGTGCGGCGCGATCGCCGGCATGATCAACTACCACCAGCGCGGCGACGTTCTCGCGCACAGCCTCGGATTGCTGGACGCCAAGGTGCTGATCGCCGAGACCGACCTGGTCAGCGCCGTCGCCGAGTGCGGCGCGGCGGGCACCACCGAGACGGTGACCATCGAAGACCTGGAGCGGTTCGCCGTCAGCGCTCCGGCCACGAACCCCGCCTCGGCGGCGGCGGTGCAGGCCAGGGACACCGCGTTCTACATCTTCACCTCGGGGACGACCGGCTACCCCAAGGCCAGCAAGATGACGCACCTGCGCTGGCTCAAGGCGCTGGCCGCGTTCGGCGGCATCGGGCTGCGGCTGAAAAGCGACGACACCCTGTACAGCTGCCTGCCGCTGTACCACAACAACGCGCTGACGGTGGCGTTGTCCTCGGTGGTCAACTCCGGCGCGACGCTGGCCCTCGGCGCGTCCTTCTCGGCGTCGAAGTTCTGGGACGAGGTGATCGCCGCCGAGGCGACGGCCTTCATCTACATCGGCGAGGTCTGCCGGTACCTGCTCAATCAGCCGCCCAAGCCCACCGACCGGGCGCACAAGGTGCGGGTGGCCGCGGGCAACGGCCTGCGCCCGGAGATCTGGGACGAGTTCACCAAGCGGTTCGGCATCGCGCGCATCTGCGAGTTCTACGCCTCCAGCGAGGGCAACACCGCGTTCATCAACGTCTTCAACGTGCCCCGGACCACCGGCCTCTTCCCGATGCCGCTGGCCTACGTGGAGTACGACCCGGACACCGGCGCGCCGCTGCGTGACGACAACGGTCGGGTGCGTCGGGTGCCCGCGGGTGAACCCGGCCTGCTGCTGAGCCCGGTCAACCGGCTGCAGCCGTTCGACGGCTACACCGACAAGGAGTCCACCGAGAAGAAGCTGGTGCGCAACGCCTTCCGCGAGGGCGACGTCTGGTTCAACTCCGGTGACGTGATGAGCCCGCAGGGGCTGGGTCACGCGGCGTTCGTCGACCGGCTGGGCGACACCTTCCGGTGGAAGGGTGAGAACGTCGCCACCACCCAGGTCGAGGCCGCGCTGGCCACCGACGACTCCGTCGAGGAGTGCACGGTGTTCGGCGTCGAGATCCCGCACACCGGCGGACGCGCCGGGATGGCCGCCGTCAAGCTGCGCGAGGGCGCTGAGTTCGACGGCAAGTCATTGGCGCGCGCGGTGTACGGCCAGCTTCCGTCCTACGCGCTGCCGCTGTTCGTCCGGGTCGTCAAGGAGCTGGCGCAGACCACGACGTTCAAGAGCCGGAAGGTGGAGCTGCGCGACCAGGCGTACGGCTCCGACGTGCAGGATCCGCTCTACGTCCTGGCCGGCCGCGACGAGGGCTACGTGCCGTATTACGCCGAGTACCCCGAGGAAGTGGCTGCCGGTAAGCGCCCGAAGGGCTGAGCGGCTTTTCGGCGTCGGTGTGCACGCGTTGCGCCGAGACTGCGCTGGCCGCGCCGAGATTGCGCCCACAGTGTGCCCGCGCCCGCTTCGACGCGCGCTGGGTGCAGTCTCGATGACCTGACGGCAGCCTTGGGGCGCTCACGGCCGAGCCCAGACCGCGGCCTGGGGGCGCGCCCGACCCGATGACCGGGCACCATGGATGCGTGCAGTCAACCCTGTGCGGCCGTCCGGTCGCGGCGGATCGCCCGCTGATCATGGCGATCGTCAACCGCACCCCGGACTCCTTCTACGACAAGGGCGCGACCTTCAGCGACGAGGCCGCCCGCGAAGCCGCGCACCGGGCCATCGCCGAGGGCGCCGACGTCGTCGACGTGGGCGGCGTGAAAGCCGGGCCCGGCGAGGTCGTCGACGCCGATGCCGAGATCGCCCGGCTGGTGCCGTTCATAGAGTGGCTCCGCGGCGCCTACCCCGACCAGCTGATCAGCGTCGACACCTGGCGGGCCGAGGTGGCCAGGGTGGCCTGCGCGGCGGGTGCCGACCTGATCAACGACACCTGGGGCGGCATCGACCCCGCCCTGCCTGAGGTGGCCGCCGAGTTCGGCGCGGGGCTGGTGTGCTCGCACACCGGCGGGGCACTGCCGCGCACCCGCCCGTTCCGGGTGAGCTACGGGACCACCCCCCGCGGCGTGGTCGACGACATCATCCGCCGGGTCACCGCCGCCGCCGAGCGCGCGGTCGCCAGCGGGGTGGACCGCGACCGGGTGCTGATCGACCCGGCCCACGATTTCGGGAAGAACACCTTCCACGGGCTGGTTGTGTTGCGTCACGTGAGCGATCTCGTTAACACCGGATGGCCTGTTCTCATGGCTTTGAGCAACAAAGACTTCGTCGGGGAGACTCTTGGTGTGGGATTGACCGAACGGCTGGAGGGGACGCTGGCCGCCACCGCGCTGGCCGCGGCCGCCGGCGCGCGGATGTTCCGCGTGCACGAGGTCACCGCCACCCGCCGTGTGCTCGAGATGGTCGCCTCGATCCAGGGAACACGCCCGCCGGCGCGCACGGTGAGGGGCCTCGCATGACGGCATCAGACCTGGTCGCGTTCGCCAGCGACGGCGCGCTGGCCGCTCGGCCCGGGGACATCTGGTTCGGTGACGGCAACCGTCACCGCCCGGCCTGGACCCTCGGCGAGCTCGAGGAGGCGAAAGCCGGGCGGACGATCTCCGTGGTGCTGCCGGCGCTCAATGAGGAAGAAACCGTCGAATCGGTGATCGAGAGCATCTCGCCGCTGGTGGATGGGCTGGTCGACGAGCTGATCGTGCTCGACTCCGGGTCCACCGACGACACCGAGATCCGCGCCATTGCCGCGGGCGCCCGCGTCGTCAGCCGCGAGCAGGCGTTGCCTGAGGTGCCGACGCGGCCCGGCAAGGGGGAGGCCCTGTGGCGTTCTCTCGCGGTCACCAGCGGCGACATCGTGGTGTTCGTCGACTCCGACCTGATCAACCCGCACCCGATGTTCGTGCCGTGGCTGGTTGCTCCCCTTCTGACGGGTGACGGCATTCACCTGGTGAAGAGTTTCTACCGGCGTCCGCTCAACGTCGGTGATGCCAGCGGCGGCGCCGGTGCGACGGGCGGCGGGCGGGTCACCGAGCTGGTGGCTCGGCCGTTGCTGGCGGCCTTGCGCCCGGAGCTGGGCGGTGTGCTGCAGCCCCTCGGCGGCGAGTACGCCGCCACCCGCGAACTGTTGACGTCCCTGCCGTTCGCGCCGGGTTACGGCGTGGAGATCGGATTGCTGGTGGACACGTTCGACCGGCTCGGTCTCGACGCGATTGCCCAGGTCAACCTCGGTGTGCGCGCGCACCGCAACCGCCCGTTGGCCGAGCTCGGCGCGATGAGCCGCCAGGTGATCGCGACGCTGCTGTCGCGCTGCGGGGTTCCCGATTCCGGCGTCGGCCTGACCCAGTTCGTCGTGGACGGGCAGGGTTACACCCAGCACACCTCGCCGGTATCGCTGTCCGACCGGCCGCCCATGAAGGTCCTGCGGCCCCGCTGATCGCCGATGTGTCGGGGGCATAGGGCAATATCGACCCCGTGGCCTTGGTCTTGCTGTACCTGGTGGTGCTGGTGCTGGTGGGGATCGTGCTGTTCGGCGCGGCAAGCCTGCTGTTCGGCCGAGGCGAGCAGCTGCCGCCCCTGCCGCGGGGCACCACCGCGACGGTGCTGCCCGCGTACGGCGTGACGGGCGCCGACGTCGACGCCGTCAAGTTCACCCAGGTGCTTCGCGGCTACAAGACCAGCGAGGTGGATTGGGTGCTCGACCGGCTCGCCCGGGAGCTCGAGACCCTGCGTGGTCAGCTGGCACAGGCGCAGGCGGCGCCGACGGGCGCGTCCGAGGCCGAGGCGGTTCCAGTGGAACCCGAGGAGGCCGGCGACCGTCAGGACAAGATGTGAACAACGACGAGCTGGTCCGCTGTGCCTGGGCGACCCTCAAGCCGGGCCCGGACTTCGAGCTGTACCGGGATTACCACGACCAGGAGTGGGGCCGGCCGCTGCACGATTCCGTCGGCCTGTTCGAGCGGATGAGCCTCGAGGCCTTTCAGAGCGGCCTGTCGTGGCTGATCATCCTGCGCAAACGGGACAACTTCCGGCGCGCCTTCTCCGGCTTCGACATCGAGACCGTGGCCGGCTACACCGACGCCGACGTGCAGAGGCTGTTGGCGGACCAAGGCATCGTCCGTAATCGCTCCAAGATCGAGGCGACGATCGCGAACGCGCGCGCCGCCGCCGACCTCGGGTCGTCGACGGAGCTGTCCGACTTGCTGTGGTCGTTCGCGCCGTCCTCGCGGCCGCGGCCCGCCGACCCGTCCGAAATTCCTTCGGCCACGGAGGAGTCGAAGGCCATGGCGCGGGAGCTCAAGCGGCGCGGGTTTCGGTTCGTCGGGCCGACAACCGCCTATGCCCTGATGCAGGCGACGGGCATGGTGGACGACCATGTTCGCGACTGCTGGGTGCCTTCAGGTCGGTGACGATCCGGGCCGTGTGCGGGCCGGTGAGGAGGCGGCCGATCGGGGTAGGGCCCGGTGACGATCCGGGCCGTGTGCGGGCCGGTGAGGAGGCGGGCGATCGGGGTAGGGCCCGGTGACGATCCGGGCGGGAGACCGGCTTCGGGCGGCCCACGACGGGCCAGAACCGGGTCTTTGTGCAAATGATGACCTCGATAGGGAACAATGGGGGGGTGATTAGGCAGTTCGATGTCGGGTGTGGCTGGAATATCGCTGGCGGGGCATGCTCGGCGCCGACCAGGTCCGCGAGGGCGGGCCAGCTCGAACCTGGAGGGAGCACTCGATGGCGGCGATGAAGCCCCGGACCGGGGACGGTCCTCTGGAAGCAACGAAGGAGGGGCGCGGCATCGTGATGCGGGTACCACTTGAAGGAGGCGGTCGGCTGGTCGTCGAACTGACGCCCGACGAGGCTGCCGCTCTGGGCGACGAACTCAAAGGCGTGACGAGCTCAACCTGAGGGCTGCCCACCGGCGTGACTAGGCGCAGACCTTTCGATAGATGTCCAGCGTCTGCTCTGCGATGTGAGTCCACGAGAATTCGTCAACGCAACGCCGGCGTCCCGCCTGGCCGTACCGCTTCGCCTTCTCGGAATCGGCAACCAGCTCATTGACCGCCTCAGCCAGTCCCGTCCGGTAACCCTCGGGGTCGGCGTCGTCGTAGTGAACCAACGACCCGGTGACCCCGTCGGCGACCACCTCGGGGATCCCGCCAACGTCAGACGCCACCACCGGTGTTGCGCAGGCCATCGCCTCCAGGTTGACAATCCCCAGCGGCTCGTACACCGATGGGCAGACGAAAACCGTTGCGGCCGAGAGTATTTCGCGTAACTCCCCGATGGGGAGCATTTCGCGGATCCAGAACACGCCGGTGCGGCTGTGGGCCAGCTCGTCGACCGCGGCCCGCACCTCTTCGGCAATCTCGGGGGTGTCAGGGGCGCCGGCGCACAGCACCACCTGAACGTCGGGGCTGAATCGGTGCGCGGCCGCCACGAGGTGAGCCACGCCCTTCTGCCGGGTGATCCGCCCGACGAACGCCACCATGGGCCGGCTCGGATCGACGCCCAACTCGGCCAGCACGGACCCGGATTCCGCCGGCCCGGCCGGGTGCCAGACGTCGGTGTCGATCCCGTTGCGGATGACGTGTACCACGCTCGGATCGAGTGCCGGGTAGACCCGCAGCACATCCTCGCGCATCGCGGAACTGACGGCGATGACGGCGTCGGCGGCCAAGATGGCGGTGTGCTCCACCCACGTCGAAACGCGGTAGCCGCCGCCGAGCTGTTCTGCCTTCCACGGCCGGCGAGGCTCGAGCGAATGCGCGGTCAGCACGTGGGGGATGTCGTAGAGCGTGGCGGCCAGGTGCCCGGCCAGCCCGGTGTACCACGTGTGGGAATGCGCGACGGTGGCCTCCGACGCGGCGTTGGCCATCATCAGGTCGGCCGACAGGGTCGACATCGCCGGGTTGGCGTGCTTCAGCCGCGGATCGGGCTGGTGTACGAAGGCGCCGGGCCGTGGTGCGCCCATGCAGTGCACGTCGACCGCGCACAGTCGGCGCAGTTGGGCGACCAGCTCGGTGACATGGACCCCCGCTCCGCCATACACCTCGGGTGGATACTCCCGAGTCATCATCGCCACCCGCATACCCCGCACGGTAGTTCGCGCGGGCAGGGGCGTGCGAGGCGGGCCGCACTATCGGTTGCGGGCCGTCCGGCCCCAAATACCTTGACGGACAGCCCGACAGACAGCCAATAGGGCGATCCCCCTGGCAGCGGTTCCGTGCGGCCGATAGGTTTGACCCTATGAGGGAAGCGCCACACGTGCTGGGTATCGTCCTGGCCGGCGGTGAGGGCAAGCGGCTGTATCCGCTGACGGCGGACCGTGCCAAGCCCGCGGTTCCCTTCGGGGGTGCCTATCGGCTCATCGACTTCGTGCTGTCCAACCTCGTCAACGCCCGCTATTTGCGGATCTGCGTTCTCACCCAGTACAAGTCGCATTCACTCGACCGTCATATTTCGCAGAACTGGCGCCTGTCCGGGCTCGCCGGGGAGTACATCACCCCCGTCCCGGCGCAGCAGCGACTCGGCCCGCGTTGGTACACCGGCTCCGCCGACGCGATCTACCAGTCACTGAACCTCATCTACGATGAAGACCCCGACTACATAGTGGTTTTCGGCGCCGACCACGTGTACCGGATGGACCCGGAGCAGATGGTCCAGTTCCATATCGAAAGCGGGGCGGGCGCAACCGTGGCCGGCATCCGGGTCCCGCGCGGCGAGGCGAGCGCCTTCGGGTGCATCGATGCCGACGACTCCGGCCGCATCCGCGAATTCGTCGAGAAGCCTTTGAATCCGCCGGGGATCCCGGACGACCCGGCTTCGGCGTTCGTGTCGATGGGCAACTACATCTTCACCACTAAGGTGCTCATCGACGCGATCCGCGCCGACGCCGACGACGATCACTCCGACCACGACATGGGCGGCGACATCATCCCCCGCCTGGTGGACGACGGGATGGCCGCCGTGTACGACTTCAAGGACAACGAGGTGCCCGGCGCGACCGACCGCGACCGCGGCTACTGGCGGGACGTGGGGACGCTCGACGCGTTCTACGACGCCCACATGGATTTGGTGTCGGTACATCCGGTGTTCAACCTGTACAACAAGCGGTGGCCGATCCGTGGGGAGTCGGAAAACCTTGCGCCCGCCAAGTTCGTCAACGGCGGCTCGGCGCAGGAATCGGTGGTGGGCGCGGGCAGCATCATCTCGGCCGCGTCGGTGCGCAACTCCGTGCTCTCGTCGAACGTCGTGGTCGACGACGGCGCGATCGTCGAGGGAAGCGTGATCATGCCGGGCGCCCGCGTGGGCCGCGGCGCCGTGGTGCGCCACGCGATCCTCGACAAGAACGTCGTCGTCGGGCCGGGCGAGATGGTCGGCGTGGATTTGGAGAAGGACCGGGAGCGCTTCGCGATCAGCACCGGCGGCGTCGTCGCCGTGGGCAAGGGCGTCTGGATCTGACTCGCGCCGCACCGCTCGCAAGAGGAGCGGGGAGCCCCGCTACCAGACGTGCGGAACCAGTCGGTAGCGCACCCGCTGCGCGTATTCGCGGTAGCCGGTCAGATCCTGGATGAGTAGCTCCTCCTCGTCGAGGATGCGGAACACGAGCACCGCGATTCCCGGGATGACGAACAGCAGTCCCCAATAGGACCCAAGCGCCAGCGGCACGCCCACCATCATGATCACGTTGCCGACATACATCGGGTGCCTGACGAACTGGTAGAGGCCGCCGGAGGCCACCTGTTGTCCCGCCTCCACGGTGATGGTGGCCGCAGCGTAGCTGTTTTCGACGATCACCAACATGGCGACGCTCAAGCCGGTGACCACCAGGACGTCACCGACCAGGCACAGCCACACGGGCGCCGACGACCAGCCCATCCGATGATCGAATGCGCTGAACGCCATCATCGCGAAGAGGTCCACGAAGGACCCGGTGATGATGACCTTCTGGGCCGTCCGGGTCTCCGCGCGGGGCCCGGCACGCATGCGCCGCCGCAGCGCCGCCGGATTGGTCCGCGCCAGATAGATGGTCGGGATGATTGACGCCGTCGTGAAGGCGGCCATGAAAACCCAGGCTTGCCAATAGTGCAGCGTCCCGGCGGGCAGGAAGAGTATGACGGCAAGCGAGGCCAGCCCGAAGATCGAGGACGCCGTGAGTCGAACAGCGGTTTTCATGGATCCTCCTAACAACGCACATCGCGACGTCGAAAAGCCATGGTGCCCAAAGTGATCAGCCCCGTGTCAATGCCCAGCAGCCACAGCAGCGGAGTGGCGGTGAAGCCCGTGCCGGCGCGTGGCGTGTGCGCGAACGGTTCCAGATCGAGCAACCACTGCGGGAATCCGGCCAACGAACCGACGAGATACAGGCCGACGAACCCGACCAGCACCGCCCACGCCACGGGAGCGAAACGCGGCGCGAGCCCGAAGATCGCGACGGTCACTGCGGCGAGCAACCAGACCGCGGGCAGCTGTACCGCGGCGCTCGCGACGACGGTGCCGACCTTTCCGCCGGGGTCGCCTGCCGCGATGCCGTAGAGGAGCCCGCCGGCCAGTCCGCTGCCCAGCATCGCGACCGTGGAGCCGACGATCGCGAGAACCAGATGGCTTGCCAGCCAACGACTTCTGGACACCGCCCCGGCCAGGGTGGCTTCGGCCCGCTGGCCGGCTACCTCCTGGTGCGGTCGCAGGGTGAGCGACACGGCGAACGCGGCGGCCGCCATGCCCATCATTGTGAAGGCCACCGCGAGGAAGGCGTCCTCCAAGGCGCTCGTGCCGCCCATCCGCGCCACGATGTCACGCGCCGCGCCGTTGTCGCCCAACTCGCCGCCGATGCCGTGCACCACGCTGCCGATCAACAGCCCGTACAGGCACAGGCCGACGGTCCAGAGCAGCAGCCCGCCGCGATCGAGCCGCCACGCCAGGCCGAAGACGTTGCCGAGAGCGGGCCCGGCGGCGGCCGGGCCGGGTCGTTCGGCAATGAGCCCGGCCCCGACGTCGCGCCCGGCGAGCAATCGATACGCCGCCGCGGTCAGCGCCACGGCGGTCACCATGTGCGCCAATAGAACCCACCAGCGGTCGCCGGCGTACGGCCTGACATGAAGCGACCAGCCCAGCGGCGAGAGCCACGAGAGCCTGCCATCGCCGGCGTCACCGACGGCGCGCAGGGTGAACGCGACCGCCAGCACGGCGAACGCGGCTCCCCGGGCCACCCGGGCGCTCGGTGATAGCTGGGCCGTCACCGCGGCCACCGCGGTGAACACCAGGCCGGAGCCGGCGAGCGCCGCGCCGAAGGCGAGTGAGCCGCCCGCGGGGACGTCGGTCGTGAGCAGCCCCGCCGCACCGATCCCGCCGGTGGCGACCGACGCCCCGAACGCCAGCAGCAGCGCCGCGCTCAGGCTGGCGTACCGGCCGACGGCGGTCGAGTCGACCAATTCGGTGCGGCCGGTTTCCTCGTCGGCGCGGGTATGCCGGATCACCGTGAGGATGACGGCGATCGCGATGAGCAGGTGGAACATGCCGGCCTTCCAAACTCCCACGGCCCCAAGGCTGTCGTTGTAGATCCGCCCGTAGAGCGCGCGCTGGGCCGGGCTGGCGGTGATGGAGGCGGCGAATCCGGCGCGGGCGGCCTCGGTGGGGTAGACCTTCGCGATGCTGCCGACATACACGGTGGCCAACGGCACCGAGAGGAGCAACACCCACAGGGGCAGCGAGGCGCGGTCGCGGCGCAGGTTGAGCCGCAGGACCGCGAGCGTGCCCGTAAAGTGCGAGGTGGCCCGACGTGCCGGGCGCGGCCGGTCCAGCGTCGCGATAGTGCTCACAGCGCCGGCACCTTCCGAGGCGTGGCTTCGCTGTCGTAGTGCCGCAAGAACAGCTCCTCGAGCGTCGGCGGCTGGCTCACGAGGCTGCGGACACCGGCGTCGCCGAGCGCCCTGATCAGTTCGCCGAGGCTTTCGTCGTCCACCTGGGCGCGTAGTGTGCTGCCGTCGACACTGACGTCTTCGACGCCTTTGATCCGGGTGAGGTCCCCGAGTTCGCCAACCACTTCGGCCTTGATCGAGGTGCGGCTCAGATGCCGCATCGACGCCAGCGAGCCGCTCTCGACCGTCCTGCCGGACCGGATGATGGTCACCCGCTCGCACAGTGCCTCGGTCTCGGCCAGGATGTGGCTGGACAACAGGATGGTGGCCCCGCGGTCGCGAGCTTCGCCCACGCATTGCTGAAAGACGTGCTCCATCAATGGATCCAGCCCACTGCTCGGCTCGTCCAAGAGCAGCAGCGCGGCCCGTGACGAGAATGCCGAAATGAGCGATACCTTCTGGCGGTTGCCTTTCGAGTAGCTACGCACCTTCTTGTGGGGGTCGAGGTCGAAGCGCTCGATCAGCTCCGCGCGGCGGGTCCGGTCGAGGCCGCCCCGCATCCGCGCCAGCAGGTCGATGGTCTCGCCGCCGGTCAGCGACGGCCAGAGCGTGACGTCGCCCGGCACGTAGGCGATCTGGCGGTGCAGGCCGACGGCGTCGGCCCACGGGTCACCACCCAGCAGCCGTGCTGTCCCGCCGTCGGCTTTGACCAGGCCCAACAGGATGCGGATGGTCGTCGACTTGCCGGCCCCGTTGGGTCCGAGGAACCCGTGCACTTCCCCCTCGCGCACTGTCAGGTCGAGGCCGTCCAGTGCCCGCGCCCGCCCAAAAGTCTTGATGAGGCCGTGAATTTCGATGGGCGCTCGCTTGTCAGCCGGCATGGGATCCTCCTTGCTCGTCGGCGGCCAGGAATGCGTCGTACATGGTCCTGTCCACCATCAGGCCTTCCGTGTAGACCTCGAGGGCGGGCAGGACCATGTCACGGGCGTAGTCGCGCAGCACGGCGCGGATGTCGGTTGGCGTCGCGTGCATCTGCAGGTAGAGCAGAAAGCCGCCGCCGCCGGTGATGCCCAGATAGCGGGCCCGGGCGTGGGGATCGCGGCTGGGCTTGATGGTGCCGGCGCGCACGCCCTCGTCGAGGTATCCCTCGACGTTGTCGATCATCCTGCGCCACAGCAAGTTCGCCAGCTCGCCACCGGACTGCATGCTGCGCACCAGGTAGGCCATCATGGGTGCGTACGACTCGATCTCGGCCAGCTGTGCGAACCAGGTCGCGGGATCGTTCGACTTGAGCGCTTCGGACTTGGTGTCGCGGATTTCTTCGGCGATGTAGTCGTCGCAGGCCTTACGCAGGCCTTCCTTCGAGCCGAAGTGGTGGATGACCAGCGCGGCGCTCACGCCCGCCGCTTCGGCGATCGCGCGCAGTCCCACGCCGAAGCCCTGCTCGCCGAACTGCGCGATGGCCGCATCGCGGATCCGGGCGGCGGCGGTCAGGTCGGCTGAACGCATGTTCAGTACGCTAAACGTTCGTTCAGGCGGGCGTCAAGGGGGCGCAAAAGGCCCCGCGCAGAACGGGGCAATCCGCCGATTGGGGTTACGCGGGTATCTGCTTATGTGGCGACGGGGGTGGCCGCGGTGATGCGATCAGAGCGGCACAGCGCGAGCTCACCGCCGTGGGCGCGCGGGAACTAGTCGCGGACCGCGGCCAGGATGCCGTCCCCGAGTGGCACCAGTGCCGGGGTGAGTCGCTCGTCCTCGGCGATGAGCCGGGCCGCCTCGCGGACGGCCGTCACCTCGGCGTCGCGGGCCGCGGGGTCGCCGGCGCGCCCGCCCAACGCCGCCCGGTGCACCACGATGACGCCTCCGGGCCGCAACAGCCGCACGCCCTCGACGACATAAGCCGGCTGGTCGGCCGGATCGGCGTCGATGAAGACCAGGTCGTACGACTCGTCGGCGAGCCTGGTCAGCACGTCCTGGGCGCGGCCGCTGATCAGCCGGGTGCGCGACGGCCCGATGCCGGCCTCGGAGAACGCCTGCTTAGCCAGGCGCAGATACTCGGGTTCGATGTCGATCGTCGTCAGTACGCCGTCGTCGCTCATGCCTGACAACAACCACAGCCCGCTCACTCCCGCGCCGGTGCCGACCTCGGCGACGGCCTTGCCGCCGGTCAGTTTGGTCAGCAGGCTCAGCAGCGCGCCGACCGCCGGCGTTACCGCCCCGGCGCCGATGTCCACGGCCCGCTCGCGGGCGGCGACCAGAAGCGCGTCCTCGGAGATCGAACCCTCGGCATGCGCGGCAAGCGACTCGGCCCGGCTGGGGGCCGTCTGGCCGGGGGCGTCTGCGTCGGTGCCGTCCATGCCCGCAGCGTATTCCAACGGTGCGGCGGTCGGTCAGGCGCGCCCGCCCGCGGTGCGATGACACGCCCGGACTTTCGGTGATACCAAATTGATCGTCGGCCGGATCCGCCCTGGACAGGCCAGGTAACGATATGGTTTCTCAGCCTCAGCTCAGATTGTTCCTATATCGCGCACACTCCGGTACGCCACGGTAACCGTATGGATCGCGGAGGACGCTCTGTCAGGGGCATGGGGAATAGACATTTGCAGCTTCGTGTTTCTGACTGCAATGAACTGTCAATCCTCGATGGCAGGTCAGAGTCGGAGGAACTCAACATCACTACGCTTTTGAGCCCAACCAGCATGTCGCATCCCCAAGATCGTCGCGACGACGAATGGGCGGAGACGCCGGACGAATTGTCGGGCACCGCGGTGTTCGACGCGACGGGGGACAAGGCGGCGATGCCGTCCTGGGACGAATTGGTGCGGCAGCACGCCGATCGGGTGTACCGGCTGGCCTACCGCCTTTCCGGCAACCAGCACGACGCCGAGGACCTCACGCAGGAGACCTTCATCCGGGTCTTCCGGTCGGTGCAGAATTACCAGCCCGGCACGTTCGAGGGCTGGCTGCACCGCATCACCACCAACTTGTTCCTCGACATGGTGCGCCGGCGCGCCCGCATCCGGATGGAGGCGCTGCCCGAGGATTACGACCGGGTGCCCGCCGACGAGCCGAATCCCGAGCAGATCTACCACGACTCGCGGCTTGGCCCGGACCTGCAGGCGGCCCTGGACTCGCTGCCGCCGGAGTTTCGTGCGGCGGTCGTCCTGTGTGACATCGAAGGCCTGTCCTACGAGGAAATCGGCGCGACCCTCGGGGTGAAGCTGGGCACCGTGCGCAGCCGCATTCACCGGGGACGCCAGGCGCTGCGCGACTATCTGGCCGCACACCCGGAAGCCGGCGTCCGCCCGGACGCGCTGCACGCCGAGTCGGCCTAGCAGCGCGGACGCGGCCGTCGTAACCAGGCTGCCGCGCAACAATCCAGCGAATTCGCCGGCCGTAGGGGCGCGGTCGGGCGCCACCTCGCGCTACATTCGAGGTACAGGCGGCACGAAAGGAGCTGGTGATGGCCGACCCCGGAAATGTGGGGCATCTGTTCCGGCGCGCGTTCTCCTGGCTGCCATCCCAATTCGCCTCGCAAAGCGACGCACCGGTCGGGGCGCCCCGCCGGTTCGGGTCCACCGAGCATCTGTCCGTCGAGGCGATCGCCGCGTTCGTCGACGGTGAGCTGCGAATGAACGCCCACCTGCGGGCTGCGCATCACCTCTCGCTGTGTCCGGATTGCGCGGCCGAGGTCGAGGATCAGAGCCGGGCACGCGCGGCACTGCGCGACTCCCATCCCATCCGCATCCCCAGCACACTGCTCGGGCTGCTTGCCGACATTCCGCGTTGGTCGGACGACGACACCGCTGCGGCGGAGGTAGCCGACGGGTTGGCCGGGCGCGACGTACGCGGCCAGCGCAAACGCCGCTGACCCGGCACCTTCGACGGCGAAACCGCGCCTCGCCCGTGCGTTCATGGGCGGCCATTACCAAACCGTGGATACTAGGGTGGACACGGACAACATCGGCGCGGTGCATGGCGCCCGGTAAAGGCGGGTCTCGAGCGCTCGGGATGAGGAATCAAAAGAGGGTGATGTGACCTCCGACGGCAATGACAGTGGCTACGACCGCGGCAAGAACAGCGATAGGGACGTTCGCAGTCGCCTGGCGCCGCGGCCCATTTCCCGGCCGCCGGTCGACCCCGCATCCCGTCAAACGTTCGGCCGCCCCGACGGGCTGAACGGGTCTTTCGTGGCGGAGCGCGTGCGCCCGCCGAAATACCAGGCTCAGTCCGAGTACACGCCGCACGATCGACCGTCCGACCCGGTGCTGCAGGAGGCGTTCAGCCGGCCCGTCGGGAGCGTGGACACGCTGCAGCGCCACCCCGTAGACGCCGGGGCGCTGGCCGCCGAGCAGAACGGTTCCGGGCCCGAAGAGCCGGACGACCCCTGGCGGGACCCGGCGGCCGGCGCCGCTCTGGGCACCCCCGCGGTGGCCCCGACGGGGCCGCAGCCCGCTCCCGGTTACCGCGGCAAACTGGGCGTGCGCGATGTGCTGTTCGGCGGCAAGGTGTCCTACCTCGCCCTGGCCGTTCTACTGCTGATCGCGCTGGTCATCGGCCTGCTGGGCGGCGTGATCGGCCGCAAGACCGCCGAGGTCGTCGAGGCATTCACCACCTCGAAGGTGACGCTGGCGACCCCGAACAACGCCGAACAGCCGGCCGGGCGGTTCGCCAAGGTGGCGGCGGCGACCGCCGATTCCGTCGTAACCATCGAGTCGAAGAGCGACCAGGAGGGGCTGCAGGGCTCCGGTGTCATCATCGACGGTCGCGGCTACATCGTCACCAACAACCACGTGATCTCCGAGGCCGCGAACAACCCCAGCCAGTTCAAGACGACCGTGGTGTTCAACGACGGCAAGGAAGTGCCGGCCAACCTCGTGGGTCGCGACCCCAAGACCGACCTGGCCGTACTCAAGGTCGACAACGTGGACAACCTGACCGTGGCGCGGCTCGGCGACTCCGACAAGGTGCGAGTCGGCGACGAGGTCCTCGCGGCCGGCGCGCCGCTGGGGCTGCGCAGCACCGTCACGCACGGCATCGTCAGCGCCCTGCACCGCCCAGTCCCGTTGTCGGGCGAGGGGTCGGACACCGATACCGTCATCGACGGCGTCCAGACCGACGCCTCGATCAACCACGGCAACTCTGGTGGTCCGCTGATCGACATGGACTCTCAGGTGATCGGCATCAACACCGCCGGCAAGTCGCTGTCCGACAGCGCCAGCGGGCTGGGCTTCGCGATTCCGATCAACGAGGCGAAGATGGTCGCCCAGACGCTGATCAAAGACGGCAAGATCGTGCACCCGACGTTGGGCGTCAGCACCCGCTCGGTGAGCAACGCGATCGCCTCGGGCGCCCAGGTGGCCAATGTGAAGGCCGGCAGCCCAGCCCAGAAGGGCGGCATCCTGGAGAACGACGTGATCGTGAAGATCGGCAACCGCAAGGTGGCCGACGCCGACGAGTTCGTCGTCGCCGTGAGACAGCTGACCATCGGCCAGGACGCCCCGGTGGAGGTTGTCCGCGACGGTCGGCACGTCACGCTGACGGTCAAACCCGACCCCGACACCGGCTAGATGTTCGGCAACCTGAGCTGGGAGCACATCCTGGTCCTGGTCGTCGTCGGCCTGGTGATCCTGGGCCCGGAGCGGCTGCCCGGCGCTATCCGCTGGACCTCGACCGCGCTGCGGCAGGCACGGGATTACCTCAGCGGCATGACCACCCAGCTGCGTGAGGACCTCGGGCCCGAGTTCGACGACCTGCGTGGCCCGCTCAGCGAGCTGCAGAAATTGCGGGGTATGTCGCCGCGGGCCGCCCTGACGAAGCACCTGCTGGACGGCGACGATTCCTTCCTGACCGGAAACTTCGACCGCCCGGTGAACGGGCACCCGCCGGAGCCGTCGACACCGGCGGTCGAGGCCGAGCGGCATCCGCCCGGCGCTCCCGCCCCGTTCGACTCCGACGCCACCTGATCGTCGGCCGCGAGCGACCGCAATTGCACGCCCGTGACGGCGTGTTGGCGTACAGACACGGTCGCTCGCGGGGGTGGTTAGTGCCGCGTGGGGTCGAGGCCGAGGGAAATCCCGGCCAGCCCGCGCCGCCGCGACGACAGGTTGTCGGCCACGCTGCGTAGTTCCTTGGCCACCGGGGTGTCGGGGGCGCTGAGCACGACGGGGACGCCCGCATCGCCGGCCGCCACCAGCGCCGGGTCCAGCGGGACCTGACCCAGCAGCGGCACATCCGCCCCGACGGCCCGCGAGAGCCGCTCGGCGACCTGCCGGCCGCCGCCCTCGCCGAATACCTGCATCGTCGAACCGTCCGGCAGCACCAGCCCCGACATGTTCTCCACCACGCCGACGAGGCGCTGGCGCGTCTGCAGCGCGATACTGCCGGCCCGCTCCGCGACCTCGGCGGCGGCCAGCTGCGGCGTCGTCACCACGACGATCTCGGCGTTGGGGATGAGCTGTGCGACCGAGATCGCGACGTCGCCCGTCCCCGGCGGCAGGTCGAGCAGGAGCACGTCGAGGTCGCCCCAGTACACATCGGCGAGAAACTGTTGCAGGGCCCGGTGCAGCATCGGTCCGCGCCACACCACCGGGGTGTTGCCCTGCGTGAACTGGGCGATCGAGATGACCTTCACGTCGTGGGCGACGGGCGGCAGGATCATTGACTCGACCTGGGTGGGCCGGTCGCTGGTGCCCATCATGCGTGGGATGGAATGGCCGTGGATGTCAGCGTCGAGCACTCCCACCGACAGACCCCGGGCGGCCATCGCCGCCGCGAGATTTACTGTGACGGTTGACTTTCCGACCCCGCCCTTGCCCGATGCGATCGCGTAGACCCGGGTCAGCGACCCGGGCTGGGCGAACGGGATGACGGGCTCGGCGGCGTCACCGCGCAACTGCTTGCGCAGCTCGGTGCGCTGCTCGTCGCTCATCACGTCCAGGCTGACCCGTACCGCGCCGGTGCCGGGCACGTCGGCAACCGCCTGGGTGACGCGCTCGCTGATCTCGGTCTTCTTCGGGCACGCGGCGGTGGTCAGGTAGATCGCCACGTGGACGCCGCCATCAGGGCCGATGTCGATGCTCTTGACCATCCCCAGTTCGGTGATGGGACGCCGCAGTTCGGGGTCGATCACCTTCCCCAGGGCGGCGCGGATGGCTGCGTTGAGCTCGGCGTCCGAATCGGACAGGTCATGGCGGGACATCACCGCCGAGTGTAGGCGCGCGCGGCTCGGGCATCTGGCGGCGACCCGCTTCGCCCGGCTTTCGCCGCGCTTGCGATCGCCGCTCGGGCATCTGGCGGTGACCCGCTTCGCCCGGCTTTCGCCGCGCTTGCGATCGCCGCTCGGGCATCTGGCGGCGACCCGCTTCGTCCGGCTTTCGCCGCGCTTGCGATCGCCGCTCGGGCATCTGGCGGTGACCCGCTTCGTCCGGCTTTCGCCGCGCTTGCGATCGCCGCTCGGGCATCTGGCGGCGACCCGCTTCGCCCGGCTTTCGCCGCGCTTGCGATCGCCGCTCGGCCGATCAGCCGGCCGGAGCGGGCGTCGCCGGTGGGATGGGCGCCGGGGGCAGGCCGGCGGGCGGCGCGGGTGGTGCACCGAAGGGCGGCGGTGCGGGCGCGCCGAACGGCGGCGGTGCGGGCGCGCCGAAGGGCGGGGGGTTCTGGGCGCCGAACGGCGGCGGGTTCTGGGCGCCGATGCAGATCAGCGTGCACCCGGGCAGCTGGGTCTGTTGCTGCGCCGGGCCGGCGGGCGCCATCCACGGGAACATCGGGGGCTGGTTGACGCCCTGCGGGCTGAAGTCGATCAGCGGCACGCGCGCCAGCGGGTCGTCCATCGGCAGGCCGTTGATGTTCATCGGCAGGTTCGGGCCGAGCCCCTCCGGGTGCTCGAGGTGCGCGTCGCCCAGCGGAGGTGGCGGCCCGGTGATCGGCGGCAGGTCGACCGGGACGACGCCGGTGGCGTACGCGGAGGCCCACCCCAGGACGTTTTGCGCATACGACATCGAGTTGTTGTAGCGCAGGATGGCGGCCATCACCTGCGACTGGTCGCGCAGGTTGAGGCCGCCGCTGCACAGGTAGCGCGCGGCCGCCAGCGTGGAGTCGAAGAGGTTCTGGGGATCGGCGATGCCGTCGCCGTCGCCGTCGGAGGCGTAGCGCGCCCAGGTGCCGGGCAGGAACTGCATGGGTCCCATCGCGCGGGCGTACGTGACGCGATTGCCGGCGCTGCTGGAAATGATGACCTCGTTGCCCGGCAGGGTGCCGTCCAGCGCCGGCCCGTAGATCGGGCGGACCGCGGTGCCGCGCGAGTCCACGGCGCCGCCGCCGGCGTGGCCCGACTCGATGCGCCCGATGCCGGCCAGCAGGTTCCAGCTGATGCCGCAGCCGGGTGCGGCGACGGCCATCTTCTGCTCGGCGTTGCGGTAGGCGCTCAGCGCGACACTTGGAATGCCAAGCGCGCCAGGGGCATTCACGATCATCGGCGGGGGTGGCGCCGCCAACGCGGGCTCGGCGACGTGGAACGCGGTGGGTGAGTGCTCGATGGAGACGACGACCGGCCCGGAAACGTCGGGGAAAGTTGGGGATACGGCGGCCACCGGGCTCACCACCGCACGCACCGCCGGCACGTTGCCGGAAAGTGGGGGAGCGGCCCCGCCCACCGCGCCGGCAAATATCAGAAGAGTGATGATGGCTACGCCGAACGCCGGCGCTTTCTTTACGCGGAGTGCCCGTTGCCGCACCAGTGCGACCGCGCGTGGACCCCAGTGTCCCCCTATGCGCACTCGACCGTCCTTAATAGTGAGGTAGTCGAAAAGTTACGTATCCGTAGCCTCGTGAACTAGATCACCATACATAACTCTTGTGACGGGAGTGGCGCAATGGTCTGGTTTGCTTTCACTCCTATTTCTTAGCCGTGCGCTCCATGCCGTCACCGGCTCGAACCGCCTCGTCGTCAGGGTTTTCGGGCCGCAGGTTGGCCAGCAATTCGCGCAGGTCTTCCAGCTCGTGGCGCAGGTATTCGCGCGTCACCACCTCGCCGATGGCCAGCCGCAGCGCGGCCAGTTCCCGGGCCAGATACTCGGTGTCGGCCTTGGTCTGGGCGGCCCGGCGGCGGTCCTCCTCGAGGGCCACCCGGTCCCGGTTCTCCTGACGGTTCTGGGCCAGCAGGATCAGCGGGGCCGCGTAGGCGGCCTGGGTGGAGAAGGCCAGATTGAGGAGGATAAACGGGTAGGGGTCCCAGCGCAGCGTCGCCGCGAACACGTTTGCCAGGATCCATACCAGCACCACGATCGTCTGGATCAGCAGGTATCGGCCCGTGCCGAAGAACCGCGCGATCGACTCGGTGATCTGACCGACCGCGTCGGGATCGACGTGCAGCCCGAAGCCGCGCGATGTCCGCGGCGTGTACAGCCGCCGCGGGGCCGTGGACTTGCTCACGCCGACCCCCCCAATCCCTCGAGCCGGCCGGCGGCGTCGAACTCCTGTGCGTCGACGCGCCAGTCGTGCGGCAACAAGTGGTCGAGCAGGTCGTCGACGGTCACCGCCCCCAGCAGGTGTTTCTGGTCGTCGATGACCGGTCCGCACATCAGGTTGTACGCGGCGAGGTAGCGCGTCACCGCGGCCAGCGGAGTCTCCGGCGTCAGGGTGAGCAGGTCGCTGTCGACGATGCCGCCGACCAGTTCGGCCGGCGCTTCGCGCAGCAGTCGCTGCAGCGGCACGCAGCCGAGGTACCGCCCGGTGGGTGTGGCCGTCGGAGGGCGCACCACGAACACCATCGACGACAGGGCGGCGGTCAGGTCGGCATCGCGGACACGGGCCAACGCCTCGGCGACCGACGTATCGGGCGTCAGCACCACCGGGTTGGAGGTCATCAGGCCGCCCGCGGTGTCGGGGGAATGCGTGAGCAGCCGCCGCACGGGTTCGGAGTCGTCGGGATCCATCCGCGTCAGCAGCATCTCGGCGTCCGTGGGGTTCAGCACGCCGAGCAGGTCGGCGGCGTCGTCCGGATCCATCTCCTCGAGCACGTCGGCCGACCGTTCGGTGCCCAACTGCGAAAGCACGTCGGCCTGATCCAGCTCCGGCAGCTCCTGCAGAATGTCGGCCAGCCGGTCGTCGTTGAGGGCCTTGAGCACCTCGTACCGCCGTTTGGTCGGCAGGCCGCGGATGGCGTCCGCCACGTCGACAGCCTTGCGTCCCTCGAACTGGCCCAGCAACTGGGCGACCCCCTGATCGGGCATCGCCAGCGCCGACGGGGTCAGGCCCTGCACGTTGTGCCAGTCCACGACGTGCACCGGGCCGCGCCGTCCCAGTCGCCGGGGAACGCGGACGGCAACCCGGCTCACCAACCAGTCCCGGGTGCGGGTTTGTTCGATTCCGAGGTCGGTGACGACCACGTCGAGGCCGGCCAGTTCGGGCAGCGCGGGGTCGTTGACCTTGACCTGGGTGTCGAGTACCTGGCCTATCGCCAGCACCTCGCCCGGGCGCTGCTCGAAGTGGCGCAGGGACACGCTGCCCGTGTTCAACGTCACCGCGTCGGGCTCGATCGCCGCGACCCGCAGGATCGGAATGAAGATGCTGCGTCGGGTCGCCAGGTCGACGACCAGCCCCAGGACGCGCGGCTGCTGGCGCACGATGCTGATGCTGATGACGACATCGCGGACACGCCCGAACGATTCGCCGAACGGCCCCAACACCAACATTCGCGCGAGGCGCGCGACGTACACCCTATTGACCGATGCCATGCCAGAGAGCCTATTCAGCCGCCGACCGGATGGGGGATGCGCCGCGGTCGCGTCGCTAATGGGACCTCATCGCGAACATCACGACGACGAACATCACCGCCAGTGTCGCGATGCCGATGACGATGCCGGCGACCGCCAGGCCGTAGCCGTCCTGCCGGTTCCGCTTGACCTGGTCGAGCGCGATGGTGCCCAGGACGATGCCGGCGATCGAGCCGATACAGCAAAACACCCCCGCCACCGACGAGATCAGCGAGGCGATGGCGAGCCCGTTCGTCCCGGTCGGCACGTCGGGCTGCGGCCCGCCCGGGAACCCGTAGCCACCCGAGTACGGCGGCGGGCCGTAGCCGGCCGGCGGCCCGCCGTAACCCGGCGGTTGGCCGTAGCCGCCGGGAGGGGGCATTGGCGGCGGATAGCCGGGGTACGGGGGCGCGTAGCCAGGTGCCGGGTAGGCCGGGGGCGGATAGTCCGCGACCGGCGGCGGATAGTCGGCGACCGGCGGCCCCCAGGGCGCTTCCCACTGGGGCTGGTTGGGGGTGGGGCCGCTGGTGGCGGGCGGGTGGGCCTGGTCGTTGGGGTCGCCGCCCGGAGCCGTCATGGTGTTCAACCTAGCCTAAGGACGGGCGGCGGGCGTCGCGGTGACGACCGCCCGGCCCGTTTGCTCACGGTCCCGGAAGGTTGCCTAGATAGGGTGAAACCCCCGGGGATGAAACCCGAGATGAGTTCCGGGCCGAGGCGGAGGAGAATGAGTACACATGACTAGCCCCTTTCAGCCTGGCCAGGTTCCCGGCGCGACCCCTTCCGGCGCGGCCCGTCGGGGTGCGCCGGGATTGCCGACGCCGCCCAAGGGCTGGCCGGTCGGGTCCTACCCCACCTACGCCGAGGCTCAGCGCGCCGTCGACTATCTATCCGACCAAGACTTTCCGGTTCAGCAGGTCACCATCGTCGGCGTCGACCTGATGCAGGTGGAACGGGTCACCGGCCGGCTGTCGTGGGCGAAGGTGATCGGCGGGGGAATCCTCAGCGGGGCGTGGCTGGGCCTCTTCATCGGCCTGGTGCTCGGCTTCTTCAGCCCCAGCCCGTGGGCGGCGCTGGTCACCGGTCTGGTCGCCGGGGTGTTCTTCGGCTTGATCACCTCCGCGGTTCCGTACGCAATGGCCCGCGGCACAAGGGATTTCAGCTCGACCATGCAGCTGGTGGCCGGCCGCTACGATGTGCTCTGCGATCCGCAAAACGCGGAGAAGGCGCGGGATCTGTTGGCGCGCCTGGCGATCTGAGGCTTCAACGAGACGCGAGAGGCTGCATAGGTGGTGAGTCGTGGCCGGCGCGTAGCCGGCATCGCGCTTGCCGCCGTCATCATCGGCTGGGCGGTCGCGGGTTGCGGCCCCGCGGGCAACGCGTTGGTGATCAGTTTCTATACCCCGTCCACCGACGAGGCGACGTTCGCGGCCATCGCCCGGGACTGCACCAAACAACTGGGCGGCCGGTTCGCCGTCGAACACATCAGCCTGGGCCGGGCCCCCGGCGAGCAGCGACTGCAGCTGGCGCGGCGCCTGACCAGCCACGACCACACGCTGGACGTGATGGCGCTCGACGTCGTGTGGACCGCCGAGTTCGCCGAGGCGAGCTGGGCGCTGCCGCTGTCCGACGACCCGGCGGGACAGGCCGAATCCGACGCCACCGTCGATACCCTGCCCGGCCCCCTGGCGACGGCGCGCTGGCGGCACCGGCTGTACGGTGCGCCGATCACCACCAATACCGAATTGCTCTGGTATCGAGCCGATTTGGTGGACCAGCCGCCGCGGACGTGGGACGGCATGGTGGCCGAGGCCGCCAGGCTGGGCGCCGCCGGCGGTCCCGGTTGGATCGCCGTGCAGGCCAACGAGGGTGAGGGCCTGGTGGTGTGGTTCAACACGCTGCTGGCCAGTGGCGGCGGCCAGGTGCTCTCCGACGACGGCCGTCATGTCACGCTCACCGACACGCCCGCGCACCGGGCCGCCACCGTCGGCGCGCTGCGGATCCTCAAGGCGGTGGGCACCGCGCCCGGGGCCGATCCCTCGATCACCCGGACCGACGAGGGCACCGCGCGGTTAGCGCTCGAGCAGGGCAAAGCAGCGCTGGAAGTGAATTGGCCCTTCGTGCTGGCGTCCATGCTCGAGAACGCGGTGAAGGGCGGCGTGCCGTTCCTGCCGCTCAACCGGGACCCGCAGCTGGCCGGCAGCATCAACGACGTCGGCACCTTCGTGCCCAGCGCCGAGCAGCGGCGCATCGCGTACGAGGCCAGCCGGAAGGTCTTCGGGTTCGCGCCCTACCCCGGTGTGGCGCCCGGGCGGCCGGCGAGGGTGACGATCGGCGGGTTGAACCTCGCCGTCGCCAGCACCACCCGGCACCGCGCGGAGGCGTTCGAGGCCGTCCGCTGCCTGCGTAGCCTGCAGCATCAGAAGTACGTGTCGATCGAGGGCGGCCTGCCCGCCGTCCGCGCCTCGCTGTATTCCGATCCCCAATTCCAGGCCACCTATCCGATGTACACGGTCATTCGCCGGCAGCTGACCGATGCCGCGGTGCGCCCGGCGACGCCGGCGTACCAGTCGGTGGCCATCCGAATCGCATCGACCCTGAGCCCGATCACCGAAATCGACCCGGAGCGAACGGCAGACGATCTCACCAGGCAGGTACAGAAGGCGATCGACGGGAAGGGGCTGTTGCCGTGACCGCCTCGGTGCTCGACCCGGCCACCGCGCCCGTCGAAACCCGCGCCCGAAAGCGAACCCGGCGACCGGAGCGGCGACTGGCCTTCCTCCTCGTCGCCCCGGCGACGATCGTGATGCTGGGCGTGGCGGCCTATCCGGTCGGCTATGCGGTGTGGCTGAGCCTGCAACGCAACAACCTTGCGACGCCCGACGACACCGCGTTCATCGGGCTGGGCAATTACCTGACGATTCTCGGCGACCGGTACTGGTGGACGGCGCTGGCCGTCACCCTGGTGATCACCGTGGTCTCGGTGTCGATCGAGTTCGTGTTGGGGCTGTCGTTGGCGCTGGTGATGCACCGCGCCACCGTCGGCAAGGGCCTGGTGCGCACCGCCGTCCTCGTCCCGTACGGCATCGTGACGGTGGTCGCCTCCTACAGCTGGTACTACGCCTGGACGCCGGGGACCGGCTATCTGGCCAACCTGCTGCCGCAGGGTAGTGCCCCGCTGACGCAACAGATTCCGTCGCTCGGCATCGTCGTGCTCGCCGAGGTCTGGAAGACCACGCCGTTCATGTCGCTGCTGCTGCTGGCGGGCCTGGCGGTGGTGCCCGAGGACCTGCTGAAGGCCGCGGAGGTCGACGGCGCCGGCGCCTGGCGGCGGCTGACCCGGGTCACATTGCCCATCATCAAACCGGCAGTCGTGGTAGCACTGCTGTTCCGGACCCTGGACGCCTTTCGCATCTTCGACAACATCTACGTGCTGACCAATGGCGCCAACAACACCGGCTCGGTATCGATGCTGGGCTACGACAACCTGTTCAAGGGCTTCAACGTGGGCCTCGGCTCGGCGATCAGCGTGCTGATCTTCCTGTGCGTGGGCATCATCGCGCTGGTCTTCATCAAGGTGTTCGGTGCTTCCCAAAGCGCCACAACGCCGGGAGGTGGCGATGTCCGGTGACCGGGTGGGCGCGCGCCGCGCCACGGTCTGGGCCGTCGTCGACACGCTGGTGGTGGTGTACGCGCTGCTTCCTGTGTTGTGGATCCTCAGCCTCTCGCTGAAGCCGACCTCAGCGGTCAAGGACGGCAAGCTGATTCCGTCGCGGGTGACGTTCGACAACTACCGCGGCATCTTCCGCGGCGACTTCTTCAGCTCCGCGTTGATCAACTCCGTCGGAATCGGGCTGCTTACCACCGTCATCGCCGTCGTGCTGGGGGCCATGGCCGCTTATGCGATCGCGCGGCTCGACTTTCCCGGCAAGCGACTGCTCGTCGGCGCCACCCTGATGATCAGCATGTTCCCCGGGATCTCGCTCGTGACACCGCTGTTCGACATCGAACGCTTCGTCGGACTGTTCGACACCTGGCCGGGGTTGATCCTGCCCTACATCGCCTTCGCGCTGCCGCTCGCCATCTACACGCTGTCGGCGTTCTTCCGGGACATCCCATGGGATTTAGAGAAGGCGGCCAAGATGGACGGGGCGACGGCCGGGCAGGCCTTCCGCAAGGTGATCGTCCCCCTGGCGGCGCCCGGACTGGTGACCGCGGCGATCCTGGTGTTCATCTTCGCCTGGAACGACCTGCTGTTGGCGCTGTCGCTAACCGCGACCAAGGCGGCGATGACCGCCCCAGTCGCGATCGTGAACTTCAGCGGCACGTCGCAATTCGAGGAGCCGACGGGATCGATCGCGGCGGGCGCGATCGTGATCACCGTGCCCATCATCGTCTTCGTTCTCATCTTTCAACGGCGGATCGTCGCCGGCCTGACCTCCGGTGCTGTGAAGGGATAGCCGATGGCCGAGATCGAGTTGGCGCACGTGTGCAAGAGTTACCCCGACGGTGCGACGGCGGTGAAGGACCTCAACATCACCATCGCCGACGGCGAGTTCGTCATCCTGGTGGGGCCGTCGGGCTGCGGAAAGACCACCACGCTGAACATGATCGCCGGACTCGAGGACATCTCGTCGGGCGAGCTGCGCATCGGCGGCGAACGCGTGAACGAGAAGGCGCCGAAGGACCGTGACATCGCGATGGTGTTCCAGTCCTACGCGCTGTACCCCCACATGACCGTGCGGCAGAACATCGCGTTCCCGCTGACCCTGGCGAAGATGAAAAAAGCGGAGATCGCGCGGAAGGTCGAGGAAACGGCGAAAACCCTTGACCTGACCGAACTTCTGGACCGCAAGCCGTCACAGCTGTCGGGTGGCCAGCGGCAGCGGGTGGCGATGGGACGGGCGATCGTGCGTCACCCCAAGGCCTTCCTCATGGACGAGCCGCTGTCCAATCTCGATGCCAAGCTGCGGGTGCAGATGCGTGGCGAGATCGCCCGGCTGCAGAAGCGGCTGGGCACCACCACCGTCTATGTCACCCACGACCAGACCGAGGCCATGACGCTGGGCGACCGGGTGGTGGTGATGCATGCCGGTGTGGTGCAGCAGATCGGTACGCCCGACGAGCTGTACGAGCGTCCGGCGAACCTGTTCGTCGCGGGGTTCATCGGCTCGCCGGCAATGAATTTCTTTCCCGCCACGCTGACGTCCGTCGGGCTGCAGCTGCCCTTCGGCGAGGTGACGCTGGCGCCCGAGGTGCAACACGTCATCGCGCGCCACCCGAAGCCGGAGAGCGTCATCGTCGGGGTGCGGCCCGAACACCTGGCCGATGCCGCACTGATCGATGGGTATCAGCGGATCAGGGCCCTGACCTTCGAGGCGAAGGTCGACCTCGTGGAGTCGCTGGGGGCCGACAAATACGTGTACTTCTCCATGTCCGGCCCGGCCGTGCATTCGGCTCAGCTGGACGAACTGGAGGAGATACACGAAAACCAGTTTGTGGCAAGGGTTCCCGCCGAATCGGCGGCGACCGTCGGGCAGTCGATGGAGTTAGCCTTCGACACCGCCAAGGTCGTGGTCTTCGACGCCGAGACCGGCGCGAACCTCACTATCCCCGAGCCGTCGCCGTAATGGCACCGATCCTGGACGGTGTGCGCGCGCACCTGCGCGCCCATTTCGCGGACCGCGATCCGGCGTCGGCCAGCGTGACCTTCCTGGGCACCGAACCCATCGAGGTGTTGCGGTTCCGTGAGACGGACGGGTTGGTGCACTACGCGTCGCTGGGGTGCTCGCGCCACCCGATGACCGACCCGACGCAGGTGGCCGCCGACCCCGAGCGCGGCCCGCGCGCGGAAGTCGTCCTGCGCCTGCGCGATCCGGGGGCGGCCACCGGCATGGCCCGCAGCCTGGCCGTGCTGGCGGCGACGCCGGCGGTCGAGGGCGTGGTGCTCGTTGCCGACGCGCTGATCGACCTGGGCTCGCCGCTGTGGGCGTGGCCGTCGCGGCGGGTACCGTTCACCGCGGTGCTCCTGGGTCCCAGCGACATCCCGGACCTGCCGCTCCCTGCGCCCCGCGACCCGGTGACCTTCCTGTGGGCGACGCCCATCACCGCGACCGAAGCGGCATGGGTGCGGCTCAAGGGCGCCGAGGCGATGCGCCAGGCGTGGCAGAACGACGGCGTCGACGTGCTGGACCCGAATCGCCCTGCGGCCCAGCCGGGTTGATAGCGCGAGCAGACGCGAAAGCGCCCGACACGCCGGAGTTCTGCGGTCTTTTGTCTCTTTTCGCGAGGAGAAGCGCGCGTGCTCAAAGGCGGCCGCGCGCGGCTTCATCGGGTGGCCGCTGATGCGGGCTATGAGGCCGAGCGGATCACGCCGGATGTCGTCGACGGTCATCGGAATGATTGTCCATCCGCATTCCCGCAACCGGGCAGTCTTAAGGCGGTCATGCAACAGGGCATCGCGACCCAGATGCCATTCCACGCTGTCGTATTCGGCGACCACCATTGCGTCCGTCCATGCGAAGTCGAGGCGCCACAGTCGACCATGTCGATCGAGGATGCTGAACTGGAGCTCCGGGCATCGGCAGTCCGCTGTCGATGAAAAGCAGCCGCGCCTCACTCTCCATTGGCGATTCGGGCTAGCCGGTTACCGCTGCGATGCGGACAACTCCACACCGGTGCATGCTCATCAGACGCAAAAGTCCGCGACACGCCGGACGGAAGGGTGCTTTCGCGTCTGCTCGCGCAGGAAAACGCTAGAGCCAGTCGACCTTTCGGAAGCTGAAGTACAGCACCAGACACGAGGTGGCCATTATGCCGACCACCACCGGGTAGCTCCAATGCCACTTCAGCTCGGGCATGAACTCGAAGTTCATGCCATAGATGCCCGCGATCATGGTCGGCACCGCGACGATGCCGGCCCAGGCCGATATCTTGCGCATGTCGCTGTTCTGCTGCATCCCGACGCGAGCCAGCGCCGCCTGTATCAGCGAGTTGAGCATGTCGTCGTAGCTGTTGATATGGTCCGCGGCCTCGGATTGGTGGTCGGCGACGTCGCGCAGGTAGCGCCGGACTTCCTTGGAAATCAGGTCCTTGTTTTCAATCTGCATTCGATGAAACGCGCCCGACAGTGGGTTGACGCACCGGCGGAGTTCGACGACCTCTCGTTTGAGCAGATAAATCGGTTCGACGTCGAGCTTGCGGCCCGGGGCGAACGCCACCTCCTCGATGCTGTCGATGTCGGCTTCCACCAGAGCGCTCACCTCGAGGTAGTGGTCAACGACGTCATCGGCGATCGCGTGCATCACGGCATACGGGCCCAGGCGCATCTGTTGGGAGTCGGCTTCCATGCGCTTGCGCACCGCGGACAAGCCGCCGTGCTCGCCGTGGCGCACGGTGACCACGAAGTCGGCCCCGACGAAGATCATGATTTCGCCGGTTTCGACGATCTGGCGGGCCGCTACCACCGATTCATGCGGGACATAGTTGACGGTCTTCAGGACCAAGAACAACGTGTCGTCGTAGCGTTCCAGCTTCGGTCGCTGATGCGCGCAAACGGCGTCTTCGACGGCCAATGGGTGCAGACCGAAAATGTCGGCCACTTCCTGCATCTGGTGCGTGTCCGGCTCGCGCAAGCCGACCCAGACGAATGACTCGTGGCCCAGCATTTCGATCTCGCGAACCTTGTTGAGCGCGGCGGCGTAACTTAACTGTCCCGGCAGCCGGAGACCCTCGGCGTAGACCGCGCAGTCGACCAGCGCGTCGTGCCGCACCTCCTGGACGGGAAGCGAATTCGACTTCTGCGTGTCGTTAGGTTCGCGCACGAGCGGTCGCAGCACTTCGGGTAACGCGTCGGGCCCGGGAAACACGTTCACCTCCGATGGCAGCACAGGTCCGCAAAGCGGTGCTCAATGCTACGCGTCCGGGCGAAACGGGACGTGAAATCGCCGGTTGGTGCGCGGCTCCCAGGGAACTCCCAGGTGTTGGACCGGAGGTTTCGGCCCAGTGCCGGTGCGATAGTTTCGTCCCGACGGAACGTCTTAGATCCCGAGTCTCCTTAAGGAGTAAACCGACGTGAGCGCAAGTCCTGTCAAGGTCGCCGTCACCGGCGCCGCCGGCCAGATCGGCTACAGCCTGTTGTTCCGCCTGGCGAGCGGCGCGCTGCTGGGCGCCGACCGCCCGATCGAGCTGCGTCTGCTCGAGATCGAGCCGGCGCTCAAGGCGCTCGAGGGTGTCGTGATGGAGCTCGATGACTGCGCATTCCCCCTGCTGGCGGGCGTCGAGATCGGCGCCGACCCGAACAAGATCTTCGACGGTGTGAACCTCGCCCTGCTGGTCGGTGCCCGCCCGCGCACCAAGGGTATGGAGCGCGGTGACCTGCTGGAGGCCAACGGCGCGATCTTCACCGCGCAGGGCAAGGCCCTCAACTCGGTCGCGGCGCAGGACGTCCGGATCGGCGTGACCGGCAACCCGGCCAACACCAACGCGCTGATCGCGATGAGCAACGCACCCGACATCCCGCGGGAGCGGTTCACCGCGCTGACGCGCCTCGACCACAACCGGGCGATCTCCCAGCTGGCCAAGAAGACGGGCGCCGCGGTCACCGACATCAAGAAGATGACGATCTGGGGCAACCACTCGGCGACCCAGTACCCCGACGTGTTCCACGCCGAGGTGGGCGGGAAGAACGCCGCCGAGGTCATCGGCGACCAGGCGTGGATCGAGAACGACTTCATCCCGACCGTCGCCAAGCGCGGCGCGGCGATCATCGATGCGCGCGGCGCCTCGTCGGCCGCGTCGGCCGCGTCGGCGACCATCGACGCCGCGCGTGACTGGCTGCTGGGCAGCCCGGAGGGCAACTGGGTGTCCATGGCCGTCGTCTCCGACGGCTCGTATGGCGTGCCGGAGGGCCTGATCTCCTCGTTCCCGGTGACCACCAAGGCCGGCGACTGGACGATCGTGCAGGGGCTCGAGATCGACGACTTCTCCCGCGGCAAGATCGACGCGTCGACCGCGGAACTGGCCGATGAGCGCAGCGCGGTGACGGAGCTCGGACTCATCTAGCGGGTTGGGCCTACCGATCGGTAGTCAGTACCCTGATGCGGTGCCAGACATCGCGCAGCCACAGGTCCACATCGGTGACGACGAGATCTTCGAGGCGCACGTAGGTGGCAAGCTCTCGGTGGCGCTGACGGCGCCGCTGGACACCCAGCGCGCCCTTTCGGTTGCCTACACCCCGGGCGTGGCGCAGGTCAGCCGCGCGATCGCCGCCGATCCCACCCTGGCCGCGCGCTACACGTGGGCCAACCGGCTGGTGGCGGTCGTCAGCGATGGCAGCGCCGTGCTCGGTCTCGGCGACATCGGCCCGTCGGCGTCGCTGCCTGTGATGGAAGGCAAATGCGGCCTGTTCAAGCAGTTCGGGGGCCTGGACGCGATCCCGATCGTGCTCGACACCAAGGACCCCGACGAGATCGTCGAGACGCTGGTGCGGCTGCGGCCCACGTTCGGCGCCGTGAACCTCGAGGACATCTCCGCGCCGCGCTGCTTCGAGATCGAGCGGCGGGTCATCGAGGCGCTGGACTGCCCGGTGATGCACGACGACCAGCACGGCACCGCCATCGTCGTGCTGGCCGCCCTGATGGGGGCGAGCAAGCTACTCGGCCGGGACATGACGTCGTTGCGGGTCGCGGTGTCCGGCGCCGGAGCTGCCGGCGTAGCCTGCACGAAACTCCTTCTGGCGATGGGTGTCTCGGAGATCACCGTGCTGGACTCGCGGGGCATTCTGCACACCGGCCGCGACCACATGAACGAGGTCAAGCGCGACCTCGCCCGACGCACCAATCCGGCGGGTCTCACCGGCGGGCTGGCGGAGGCGCTGCGCGGGGCGGACGTCTTCCTCGGGGTGTCGGCGGGTGCGGTGCCGGAGGAACTGGTCGCCACGATGGCGCCCGGGGGGATCGTGTTCGCGCTCTCCAACCCCGACCCGGAGATTGACCCCGAGGTGGCGGCCCGTTACGCGGCGGTGGTGGCCACCGGCCGCAGCGACTACCCGAACCAGATCAACAACGTGCTGGCGTTTCCCGGCGTGTTTCGCGGGGCGCTGGACGTCGGGGCGCGCCGGATCACCGAGAAGATGATGGTCGTCGCGGCCGAGGCGATCTTTTCCGTGGTCAGCGACGACCTTGCGCCCGACCGGATCGTCCCGAGCCCGCTGGACATGCGCGTCGGGGAAGCGGTGGCCAGAGCGGTGGCCCTGGCCGCCGAAGGGTGAGAGCCGGCAGGCCGGCCGCGCTGCTCGTCGCGACCCTGCTCGTCGCGGCCGGCTGCGCGACCCACGCCGGCGGCCGTCCGGAAGTGGTCGTCGGGTCTCGCCCCGATCCCCAGTCAACGTTGCTGGCCGGCATCTACGTGGCGGCGCTGCGGTCGTACGGTTTCGCGGCGCGCCCCGGTACCGCCACCGACCCGATGGCGAAGCTCGACTCGGGTGAGTTCACCGTCGTTCCCGCCTTCACCGGGCGGACGCTCCAGCGCATGCAGCCCGGGGCGTCCGCGCTGTCGGACACCCAGGTCTACCGCGCGATGATCGCGGCGCTGCCCGAGGGCGTCCTGGCAGGCGACTACGCGACCGCCGCCGAAGACAAACCGGTGCTGCTGGTCACGCAGTCCACCGCGACGGCGTGGGGCGGTCAAGAGCTCAGCGAATTGCCCGCGCACTGCGACGGGCTGCTGACCGGGGCCGTTACGGGGTTCGACAGCCCGTCGGCGGTGGGGACGTGCCGGCTCGTTCAGCCGCGCGAGTTCCCTTCTGGCTCATTACTTTTCGAGGCACTGCGGGCCGGTCAGCTGACCGCGGCCTGGTCGACCACCGCGGACCCCGGCATCCCCGCCGACGTGATCGCACTGGCGGACGGCAAACCGGCGCTGATCCGCGCCGAGAACGTGGTGCCGCTGTACCGCCGCAACGCGCTGGCGGACCGGCAGCTGCTGGCCATCAACGAGGTGGCCGGCGTGCTCGACACCGCGGCGCTGGCCGACATGCGCCGCCAGCTGGCCGGCGGCGCCGACCCGCAGGCGGTGGCCGGCGGATGGTTGGCCGAGCACCCGCTGGGGCGCTGAGTGCATTCCTGCGCGAGCAGACGCAAACGCACCCTTTCGCTCGGCGTGTCGCGGACTTTTGCGTCTGGGCATGCAGCGGCGTGAGCCTCGGGACGTTGAGCGCGCAGTCCCGGGCGGGAAAAAGCCCGGTCAGTGCTTCGGGGCCAGCATCCGGCGCAGCACCGGGCTGAAGAGGCGCTGATAGCCCGAGCCGGTCACTCGCACCAGGGCGTCCAAGACCTTGGCGTCCGGGCCGACCAGCACGCGGGCCTTGTTCTTGCGCACCGCGTCAAGGATCACCAGGGCCGCGCGGTGCGGACTGGTCTTGGCCAGCCGCTTGTCGAACACCTGGGCCAGCTCGTCGCGGTCAAGCCCCTCCGCGGCGCCGGCGTTGCGGGCGATCGCCGTCTTGATGCCGCCGGGGTGCACCGTGGTCACCCCGACCGGGTGGCCGGACAAGATCATCTCCTGGCGCAGCGCCTCGGTGAAGCCGCGGACGGCGAACTTCGCCGAGTTGTACGCCGCCTGCCCCGGCACCGAGAACAACCCGAACACGCTCGAGATGTTGATGACGTGGCCGTCGCCGGAGGCGATCAGGTGTGGGAGGAAGGCCTTCGTGCCGTTCACGACGCCCCAGAAGTCGACGTCCATCACCCGTTCGATGTCCTTGAACTGGCTGACCTCGATATCCCCGCTGAAGGCGATGCCGGCGTTGTTGTAGATCTGGTTGACCTTGCCGAAGTGCTCGGCGACGGCGTCGGCGTAGGCGAGGAACGCCTCGCGCTCGGTGACGTCGAGCCGGTCTGCTTTGACGGGCGCGCCGATCGCCTTGAGCTCCCGCTCGGTCGCCGCCAGGCCCTCGACGTCGACGTCGCTGATCGCCACCTTCGCGCCCGAACGCCCCAGCTCGATGGCCAGCGCCTGACCGATGCCCGAACCCGCGCCCGTGACGACGGCAACCTTCCCGGCGAACCCCTCCATGAGCACCCTTCCTGTCCGCGTAACCGAGTCGAGGCTAGCCGGTACCGGTGGTCCCCGGTATCGGTGGGTGGGTCGGCGATCAGCCGAACGCGGTGTCGAGGATCTCCTGCTGCTCGACCGCGTGCACCTTCGACGATCCCGACGACGGCGCGGACATCGCCCGCCGCGAGATGCGCTTGATCCCCGCCAGCTTTCCGGGCAGCAGCTCCGGGAGCTCGAGGCCGAACCGCGGCCAGGCGCCCTGGTTGGCGGGCTCCTCCTGGACCCAGAAGAACTCGCCGGCGTTCGGGTAGCGGTCGAGCGTCTCGCTGAGCCGGCGCTTGGGCACCGGGGCCAGCTGCTCGATGCGCACGATCGCGACGTCTTCCCGGCCTTCCTTGGCCTTGCGGGCGGCGAGCTCGTAATAGATCTTTCCGCTGGTCAGCAGGATCCGCCGGACCTTGCCGCGGTCGCCGACGCCGTCCTCGTAGGTGGGTTCCTCGAGCACCGAGCGGAACTTGAGCTCGGTGAAGTCCCTGACGTCGCTGACCGCGGCCTTGTTGCGCAGCATCGACTTGGGCGTGAACACGATCAGCGGCCGCTGCACACCGTCGAGGGCGTGCCGGCGCAGCAGGTGGAAGTAGTTCGACGGTGTCGAGGGCATGGCGATCGTCATCGACCCCTCCGCCCACAGCTGCAGGAAGCGCTCGATGCGCCCGGAGGTGTGGTCGGGGCCCTGGCCCTCGTGGCCGTGCGGCAGCAGCAGCACCACGTTGGACAGCTGGCCCCACTTGGCCTCACCGGAGCTGATGAACTCGTCGATGATCGACTGCGCGCCGTTGACGAAGTCGCCGAACTGCGCCTCCCACAGGACCAGGGCGTCGGGGTTGCCGACGGTGTAGCCGTACTCGAAGCCGACCGCCGCGTACTCCGACAGCGGCGAGTCGTAGACCAGGAACTTGCCGCCCGTGGGGGTGCCGTCGGGATTGGTCGCGAGCAACTGCAGCGGGGTGAACTCTTCCCCGGTGATGCGGTCGATGATCACCGAGTGCCGCTGCGAGAAGGTGCCGCGCCGGGTGTCCTGCCCCGACAGCCGCACCAGCTTGCCCTCGGCCACCAGCGTGCCCAGCGCCAGCAACTCGCCGAAGGCCCAATCGATCTTGCCCTCGTAGGCCATCTCGCGGCGCCTCTCCAGGACCGGCCGCACGCGGGGGTGCGCGGTGAACCCGTCCGGCAGCGCGAGGAACGCGTCACCGATGCGAGCCAGCAGCGCCTTGTCCACCGCGGTGGACAGGCCGGCGGGGATCATCTGGTCGGCTTCGACCGATTCGCTGGGCGAGACGCCGTGTTTCTCCACCTCGCGGACCTCGTTGAACACGCGCTCGAGCTGACCCTGGTAGTCGCGCAGGGCGTCCTCGGCCTCCTTGAGCGAGATGTCGCCGCGGCCGATCAGGGATTCGGTGTAGCTCTTGCGGACCCCGCGCTTGACGTCGACCACGTCGTACATCGAGGGGTTGGTCATCGACGGGTCGTCGCCCTCGTTGTGTCCGCGCCGCCGGTAACACAGCATGTCGATGATGACGTCCTTGTGGAACCGCTGCCGGAAGTCCACGGCCAGCTTCGCCACCCACACGCAGGCTTCCGGGTCGTCGCCGTTGACGTGGAAGATCGGCGCCCCGACCATCTTCGCGACATCGGTGCAGTATTCGCTGGACCGCGAGTACTCCGGCGCGGTGGTGAAGCCGATCTGGTTGTTGACGATGATGTGGATGGTGCCGCCAACGCGGTAGCCGGGCAGGTGCGCCAGGTTCAGCGTCTCGGCGACGATGCCCTGGCCGGCGAACGCGGCGTCACCGTGCAGCATCATCGGCACCACGGGGAACCGATCGCTGCCGTCCTCCTCCAGCAGGTCCTGCTTGGCGCGGACCAGGCCCTCCAGCACCGGGTCGACGGCCTCGAGGTGCGACGGGTTGGCGGTCAGCGACACCTTGATGTCGTTGTCGCCGAACATCTGGAGGTAGACCCCCGTGGCACCCAGGTGGTACTTGACGTCGCCGGACCCGTGGGCCTGCGAGGGGTTGAGGTTGCCCTCGAACTCGCTGAAGATCTGCTTGTACGGCTTGCCGACGATGTTGGCCAACACGTTGAGCCGGCCGCGGTGCGGCATCCCGATGACCACCTCGTCGAGGGCGTGCTCGGCGCACTGGTCGATGGCTGCGTCCATCATGGGGATCACGCTCTCGGCGCCCTCAAGTGAGAACCGTTTCTGGCCAACGTATTTGGTTTGCAGGAAAGTCTCGAACGCCTCGGCCGCGTTGAGCCGGCTCAAGATGTACTTCTGCTCGGCCACGCTCGGTTTGACGTGCTTGGTCTCGATCCGCTCCTGCAGCCACTGCTGCTGCTCGGGCTCGAGGATGTGGGTGTACTCCACCCCGATGTGCCGGCAGTAGGCGTCGCGCAGCAGACCCAGCACGTCGCGCAGCTTCTTGTACTCGCAGCCGGCGAAGCCGTTGACCTTGAACACCCGGTCGAGGTCCCAGAGGGTGAGGCCGTGGGTCAGCACCTCGAGGTCGGGGTGGCTGCGGAACCGGGTCCCGTCCAGCCGCAGCGGGTCGATGTCGGCCATCAGGTGGCCGCGGTTGCGGTAGGCCGCGATCAGCTCCATGACCCGGGCGTTCTTGTCGACGATCGAGTCGGGGTTATCCGTGCTCCAGCGCACCGGCAGGTACGGGATGCTCAGCTCGCGGAAGATCTCGTCCCAGAAGTCGTCCGAGAGCAGCATCTCGTGGATGGCGCGCAGGAAGTCGCCGGACTCCGCGCCCTGGATGATGCGGTGGTCGTAGGTCGACGTGAGGGTGATCAGTTTGCCGATGCCCAGCTCGGCGATGCGCTCCTCACTCGCGCCCTGGAACTCCGCCGGGTACTCCATCGCGCCGACACCGATGATCGCGCCCTGGCCCGCCATCAGGCGGGGGACGGAGTGGACGGTGCCGATGGTGCCCGGGTTGGTCAGCGAAATCGTCACGCCGCCAAAGTCTTCCGCCGTCAGTTTGCCGTCGCGGGCCCGACGGACGATGTCTTCGTAGGCGGTGACGAACTGGGCGAAGCGCATGGTCTCGCACCGCTTGATCCCGGCCACCACCAGGGCGCGCTTGCCGTCCTTGCCCTGTAAGTCGATCGCCAGGCCCAGGTTGGTGTGTGCCGGTGTGACGGCATTCGGCTTGCCGTCGACCTCGGCGTAGTGCCGGTTCATGTTGGGGAACGCCTTGATGGCCTGCACCAGCGCGTACCCGAGGATGTGGGTGAAGGAGATCTTGCCGCCGCGCGTGCGCTTGAGCTGGTTGTTGATGACGATCCGGTTGTCGATCAGCAGCTTGGCCGGGATGGCGCGCACGCTGGTCGCCGTGGGCACTTCCAGCGACGCGGACATGTTCTTGACGACGGCCGCCGCGGCCCCGCGCAGCACCTGCACCTCGTCGCCTTCGGCCGGCGGGGGAGCGGGGGCCTTTGATGCGGCAGGCGAAGGTGCGGGAGCCGCGGCCTTCGGCGCCGCCGCGCCGTTACCCGAGGGGGCGGCCGGCTTCTTCGGCTCGGCGGTGCCGACAACCGCGCGCTCAGCCGGCGCCGCGGCTTGCGCCTGGGGGCGGGCGGGCCCGTCGGCGTTGCGCGGCGCCGGTTCGGCACTCGGCTCGGGGTTGTAGTCGACCAGGAACTCGTGCCAGCTCGGATCGACCGACGAAGGGTCGTCGCGGAACTTGCGGTACATCTCCTCGACGAGCCATTCGTTTTGCCCGAATGGCGAACTGATATTGCTCACGGCCGCTGTTCGCCTCAATTCCTCTGCTCTGCAAGCCCGTTAACTGCTGAAGTGCGGCGCCTGCGACTTCCTACGGCTCGGCTGATGGGTACCTCACGCGCGCGGCGGCAATCACCGTTCACCGCCCTATAAAGGCTAACCTCTCGCCAGCCTTTCGCCAGGCAGAGGTTCCGTCGGCCGCCACCCGGCTGCTCACCCGCCTGCTAACCCGCCTCCGAGACCGGCGGCACCAGGTGCAAGTTGCGCGGCCACCGCGCGGGCGGGGGGCCGAAGGCATCCCGGGCGTTGCGGGCGATCTTCTTGCCCGCGAGGTAGTTGCCGACCGCGCCGACGATGACGCCGATGCCGACCGGCAGCATCTTGCCGAACATGAGCGCGCTGCGTCGCACGGTGTACCGCTTCACCCACGTCTTGAGCAGGCGCGAGTTCAACAGCGACATCGACGACAGGGGCAGCGCAGACACGCCCTCCGAAATCCACGCGCCGCTGGTGCGGCCCGGACCGATCAGGTCGGCCACGGCGGTCTTGCTGTTGTCACCCACCAACACCGTGAGCACCAGCGCACGGCGCCGCTCCCGGTGATCGGCCGGAATGCCGTACACCACGGCCAACGCCAGCACGAAGAACGCCGTGGCCTCGAGGAACGCGACCGTCTCCGCGGCTGCGGCGGACAGGGCACTGATCGTGCCGATGCCGGGGATCGTCGCCGCCGCACCCACCGCCATGCCGCTGAGCGTCACCATGGTCACGTAGCGCTTCTCCAGCTTGGCGACGATCTCGGCGGGGCTGGTGCCCTGGTGCGCGTCGCGCAGCCGGGTGACGTACGCCTCTGCCGCCGGTCCCTGAATCCGGTAGCTGCGCTCGATGACCTGCGCCAATGCCCGTGCAGAGGCTTTGGGCCGGCCGCCGCCAGCAGGCGCCTGTTCCAGCCCGGTGGTGTTCGATTTTCGGTTGCGTCGGGTCCGCATATGCCTCTCCTGCGAATGGCGTCCTTCCAGGTTAACCCGCATTACATCCTTGGCTGCGCGTCCGTTTGTGGTACCCGGAATAATGCAGCCTGAACGTCGGTGACCGGTTCGGTCGCACGCGTGCGTCCGGCGACCGGACGGCATCACGGGGAGCGAAACGAGGTGGGTGGATGACCACGGCGACGCCCCGGCCGCGGGGAGCCCGGCGCGCGGGTCATGCCGGGTTCGCGACGCGCTGGACCTCCGCGCTGGCGCGCGGGACCGGGAATCCGTGGTACGCGCTGTGGGCGATGATGATCGGTTTCTTCATGATCATGGTCGACTCGACGGTCGTCGCCATCGCCAATCCGACCATCATGGCCGAGCTGCGCATCGGCTACGACGCCGTGGTGTGGGTGACCAGCGCCTACCTGCTCGGATACGCGGTGGTGTTGCTGGTCGCCGGGCGGCTCGGTGACCGCTACGGCCCCAAGAACCTCTACCTCGTCGGCCTGGCCGTGTTCACCGCGGCCTCGGTGTGGTGCGGCCTGTCCGGCAGCGCCGTGATGCTGATCACCGCGCGGGTCGTGCAGGGGGTCGGCGCCGGGCTGCTGACCCCGCAGACCCTCTCGACAATCACGCGGGTCTTCCCGCCGGAGCGCCGCGGCGTCGCCGTCAGCCTGTGGGGCGCGACCGCGGGCGTCGCCAGCCTGGTAGGGCCGCTGGTGGGTGGGGCGCTGGTCGACGGGCTGGGCTGGCAGTGGATCTTCTTCGTCAACGTGCCGGTGGGCATCGTCGGGCTGGGCCTGGCGGTGTGGCTGGTCCCGGTGCTGCCCACCCAGTCGCACCGGTTCGACCTGATCGGGGTCGCGCTGTCCGGGGCCGGGGTGTTCCTCATCGTGTTCGGACTGCAGCAGGGCCAGGAGGAGCACTGGCAGCCGTGGATCTGGGCCATGATCGTGGCCGGCGTCGGCTTCATGACCGCCTTCGTCTACTGGCAGTCCGTCAACGCCCACGAGCCGTTGATTCCGCTCGCGATCTTCCGCGACCGCGATTTCGGGCTGTGCAACGCCGGAGTGGCCATCGTCTCGTTCGCGGCGACGGGAATGATGCTGCCGCTCACCTTCTATGCGCAGGAGGTGTGTGGGTTGTCGCCCACGCGATCGGCGCTGTTGATCGCGCCGATGGCGATCTGTAACGGGGTGCTCGCGCCCTTCGTCGGCCGGATCGTCGACCGCTACCACCCGTTGCCGGTTCTCGGGTTCGGCTTCTCGGCACTGGCGGTCGGGCTGACGTGGTTGTCCTTCGAGATGTCGCCGGACACGCCGATCTGGCGGCTGGTGCTGCCATTTGCCGCGGTGGGCGCCGGGATGGCCTTTGTGTGGCCCCCGCTGACGGCGACCGCGACCCGCAACCTGCCGCCTCAGCTCGCCGGCGCCGGTTCCGCGGTGTACAACTCGGTGCGCCAGCTGGGCGCGGTGCTCGGCAGCGCGGGCATGGCGGCGTTCATGACCTACCGAATCGGCGCCGAGATGCCGCCGAGCCCGCCCGCCGCGGAAGACTCCACCGGCCTGCAACTGCCCGAGTTCCTCCGCGATCCCTTCGCGGCCGCGATGTCCCAGTCGTTGCGGCTGCCCGCCCTCGTCGCGTTGCTCGGGATCATCATCGCGCTCTTCCTGCTGGGCTTCGGCCCGTCGGCGAACGACCGCCACCCGGCGCAGGATGACGATTTCGAGGACTATGACGACGACGAGTACGTCGAGTTCATCTTGCTGCGCGAGCCGGGCATCGAGACGCCGCCGCGTCGGCCGGCCCGGCCGGCGCAGGAGCCGGTCCGCCGCCCCAAGCCGGCGCCGCCCGGAGCACGGCGCCGCGACCCCGTGCCGGCGGGGCGCACCCCGCTTGCGGCGCCGTCGGTCGGTTCCACCCACAACGGCTCGCACGCCGACGCCGGCGTGCGCGTCCGCCCGATCGCCGAACTGTCGGCGCGCGCCTTCGGAGTCGGGTCACCGGGGGATGGGCGGTCGACGAGGCGGCTCAACGGTTCCGCGGGCCGGCACCTCCCCGCCGAGGAGGGCGGGGCGCGAGGCCAGCACTCTCGTCCCGACGACGAACCGACCGGCTACGGGCGGCATTCGTCGGGCCGATAGCTCCGCTCGGTCAGGGCCAGGAAGGCGCCGAGGTCGATCAGACCCCCGGGCGTGGCGGGCAGGTACTCGGTCAGCAGCTGCGAGCGCACGATCACCGCCGCATATTGCGCTCGGCTCACGGCGACGTTGAGTCGGTTCCTGTTGAGCAGGAACGACATTCCCCGCGGCACCAGGTCAGCGGACGAGACGGTCATCGAGACGAAGGCGAGCGGTGCCTGCGCGCCCTGGAACTTGTCGACGGTCCCCACCCGGATGCCGTCGAGCCCGGCCGCGGTCAGCCGTTGACGCACCAGCGCAACTTGGGCGTTGTACGGCGCGAGCACCAGCACGTCGGAGGCGGCGAGCGGCCGAGTGCCCTTTTCGTCGGTCCACTCGCTACCGAGGAGTTTTTTGATCCCGTCGACGATCGCGTCGGCCTCCTCCCCGCTCTCGATCGAATTACCTTGGTGCGCAACGGATAATACGTGCACGCCCGGCCGGAATCCGCCGAGCCGCCGCGCCGCGGTGCACTCGTCGGACCGCAGCCTCCCCCCGTAGGACAGCACGGACACCGCGGCGCAAACCGCCGGATGCATCCGGTACGAGCGGTCCAGAAAGTAGCCACGCTCGGCCGGCAACGTCTGGTGGCCGTCGACCAGCCAGTCCAGCGCAGACGTGTCGACCCGCTCGGGGTGGGTCCCCTGGCTCACCTGTGGCAGTTGTTGCGGGTCGCCGAGCAGCATGAGATTGACGGCCGCCGGCGCCACGGCGATGGTGTTGGCCAGGCAGAACTGACCCGCCTCGTCGATCACCAGCAGGTCCAGACTGCCCGGAGTGATCCGGTTCGCGTTGGCGAAATCCCATGCGGTGCCGCCGATCACACACCCCGGCGTGCCGGCGAGGAAAGCGGCGTAGCCGTTTCCGTCGATCTGCTGCCAGGGCTTGGGGGCGTTGTCGTACGGTTTCTTCGCTACCCGCGCCGGGTCCAGCCCGGACTCGATCACGCAGCTCAGCAGGTTTTCGACCGTGGCGTGCGATTGGGCGACGACGCCGACGCGCCAGCCATGTGCTGTCACCAGTCGATCGATCACCCGGGCGGCGGTGTGCGTCTTGCCGGTGCCCGGTGGCCCGTGCACCGCCAGGTACGACGAATCCAAATCCAATGCCGCGGAGGTGATGTCGGTGACAGCGTCGGTGCGGCGCGGGAGCGGATCGCCGCTGCGCGTGCGCGGGGCGCGGCGCAGCAGAACGTCGAGCACGGCGGTGCTGGGCAGCCGGGGCAACCCGGCGGCCACCGCGGCGGCGGTCGTCTCGATGGACTCGCGCAGCGCCGTGGTCGAAATGGGCGGGCCCGGGGTTAGCGCGAAGGGCAACTGATCAAACCTGTTGTCGTCGTTATCGATTCGCTCGACGATAACGACCTCGGTGGGCACGGCCGGGTCGTCGACCTCGACGACCTGCGCGCGGGCGGCCGCCCGCCGGTCGGGACTGTCGGTCATGGCGGTCGGGGCTGGCGGGTCGTACAGCGCGAACACGTTCGCCATCAGGTCGCCGCGCGCCAGTTGGCCGCGTAACCGAACCCGGCGCTGTGGTTTGCGCGCGCGGGGCGGCAGGTGCCAGTCGACGTCGACCGATGCTTCGGTCACGATGAAGACGTCGGTGTCGTCGTCCCACTCGTCGACGGGGAAGTTGAGCCGGTCGAAGTGCGACCACCAGAACGGTTTGTCCTCGCGCCGGTGATAGCCGCGTGCCGCGGCCAGCAATGCCACCGCCGTCTGCTCGGGCGCGCGGGCGCCGAGGGCGGCGTCGCCGGTGAATTTCGACAGCGTGACCGCCAGTTCGTCGCGGTCTTCGACGGTGTTGCCCTGCGGAACCGGCTGGGCGCCAACGGGAACGACGCCGGACTCATAGGCCCGCAGCATCAGCCAGTTTCGCAGTTCGCGGGTGGACCGGCAGTCGTAGTGGTTGTAGTCCTCGATCTCCTTGAGCACGGACGCGGCCTCGTCGTCACGACCGGCGGCCCGCAGCTCGCAGTACTCGGCGTAGGAGTTGATCGATCCGGTGGCCGTGGTGACGTCACCGCCCCGCAGCTGCGCGCCCATGTACAGCGGCTCGAGCGCCTTGAGGCTGAACGACTCGGCCCCGACGCGAATGCTCTTGCGCACCAGAGGGTAAAGGTCGACCAGCGTTCCGCTGCGCAACAACTCGTCGACCTGGTCCTCGCCGACGCCGTAGCGTCCCGCCAGGCGCAGCAACGCGGTCTTCTCGTACGGCGCGTAGTGGTAGATGTGCATGTGGGGCCGGCGCTTGCGGCGTTTGGCCACCATCGCCAGGAAATCGGTGAGCGCCTTGCGTTCGTCCACCCGGTCGTGCGACCAAAACGGACGGAAGCCGCCGGTGGCGTCCATGACGCCGAACAGGTATTCCAGGCCCCACTCCTGACCGTCCGCGGTCCACAGTGGGTCGCCCTCGAAGTCGAAGAACAGGTCGCCGGGGTCGGGCTCGGGCAGCAGCGCGAGTGGTCGGGGGTCGACGACCTCGAATTGGGGTATTCCCGTAATACGCTGGCGTACTTGCAGTTTCGCTTGCTCGCTCAACTTTCGGAGCGCACCGGGCGTCAACTCGGGCACCGGGGCGGTGTGTTCTGCGAGATCGGCGACGGTGGTGATGCCGGCGTCGACGAGCCGTTCCCGCTGGGTCACCCGCATGCCGGCGACGAGCAGCAGGTCGTCGGCCGCGCGCAGCTGTTCGGTGCACAACTCGCACCGGAAGCATGCCGCTACGTCCTGGTCGTCCCAGCGCACGGCGGCGCCTGTGCCGTAGTGCCGGTCGAGGAGGTTCTGCAACAGTGCGCGCTGAGAGCGGTATACGGGCACTAGGTCGCAGACCCGATACCGCACGGCCGTCCCGTCTCCGAGGCGCAGCTCCGCTTCCGGGGCGATGGGCACGCCGGACGCGGCCAGCGCGTCGGCGTACGCCGCCAGCTGCAGCAAGGCGGTGACCTTGGGAGAGCGGGCCAGCTTGGTGTCCGTCACCCGGTAGCGATCCCCCTCGAGGACCAGAAAGTCGGCGAAGCCGACGAAACGGCCGTCGAACATCGCCGGCTGATACACGACCGGCGCGCGCCGGCCGACGGCGCGCTGGGTCGCCTCGGCCGCCGCCGTCAGCCCGGCGAGCGTGTAGGCGGGGCGGCCGATGACCGTGACACCGTCCCCGTACCTGTCGCGCAGTCCGTCGAGCTCGCGCCGCTCATGCTCATTACCGAGGGCGGCGGTGCGGGCGAACAGCTCGTCTTCGACATGTACGGCCGGGCCCCGGCCCAGCTTGCCGTCGAAATCACGCAACAGCGCGTATTCGCAGCGGGCGGCGGCGGCCAGATCCGACGCGCTGTAGACGGTTTTGTCCCCCGCGACGAACACAGCCCCACTGTAGGGGAGCGGTCGGACAAGGCAGGGATCTCGCCTCGTCGCGGGGTTCTCGAGGACTCGAGGAATTGCCGCCATCGGTCCGTGTCGGCCCGTTTCCTCGATCGTTGTTAACTGTCGCTGTTAGCGGTAATTAACTCACTGTAGTAAATATTGTTCAATTCTGTAGTAACTCGCGGAAACAGCCGGTTCGGCTCCCGCAATTCGCGAGTGATCAAGCAGTTCGCGGAGGGCGGGCCATTGTGACCGCTGGTCATATTTGTCGGAGCATCTGCACAAACACACATGACGTGCTTATACACCGCTTATCGCTTACCGATAATGCGTGTCGGGAAGGAAAGGTCAAGCGCAACTGATGGGGACGATCCCGGGGTTGTCCACGGTGCTCGCGGCTACGGGCCTCAGGGAATAGAAACGAACTTGATAGTTTGCTGTTAACTTTCGGTCTGGTCTATATTTCATGAGCGTGGTTGCGGCGAATCCGCGGCTAAATCTGAATCATCAGCTACTACAAGGGCGCGGATGTGCCACCTGTGCCGCGCAAAATACCGCGCCCTCCAGTGGCTTTGTGTAGGGGTCGCGGGGTCGGCCGGTCGGCATTAGCTCATCTAGCCGATCGTTACGGTTATCCGTAACGTATGGTTACTCATTTACTGCAACGTCAAATTGGACTTACCCAAGTTTGCTGAACGGACACGAAAAGCTTGGCGGCCGGGTGTATGTTCCGATCTGTCATGGAGGCGGGCATCCTCGACGCCAAACTTTTTTCTCGCGCGAGTGATAAGGACTGAAAATGTCGACCTTCGTTTTCGCATCGCCTGACCTTCTCACCTCGGCGGCTGAGAATCTGACCGGTATCGGGTCGGCGCTCAAATCGGCGACGTCGGCGGCCGCGCCGGCGACGACGCAGATTATGGCCGCGGCGCAGGACGAGGTGTCGGGAGCGATTTCGGCGTTGTTCGGCGGCTACGCGCAAGAATTTCAGGCGTTGAGCGCGCAGGCGGCGGCGTTCCACACCCAGTTTCTGCAGGCGCTCACCTCGGGCGCGGGCATGTATGCGGCCACCGAGGCCGCCAACGCCTCGCCGCTGCAGACGCTGGAGGACGACTTCTTTGGTCTGATCAACGCGCCGACGACTAGTTTGTTCGGGCGCCCGCTGATCGCCAACGGCACCAATGGGGCGGCCGGGACCGGTCAGAACGGCGGGGCCGCCGGCATCTTGATCGGCAACGGCGGTGACGGTGGATCCGGGGCCGCGGGGCAGAACGGCGGCAACGGCGGAGCGGCCGCCATCTTGGGCAACGGTGGTGCCGGTGGCGCGGGTGGTGCCGGGGCGAACGGCGGTAACGGCGGCGCGGCCGGCTTGTTCGGTAACGGCGGCGTCGGCGGTGCCGGTGGGGTGGGCACGTGGGCCGGCACCGGCACCGGCATCGGCCTCGGCGGTAACGGCGGTGCCGGTGGTGCTGGCGGCACCGTGGCCGGATTCGGTGGTGCCGGTGGTGCCGGTGGTGCGGGAGCCGAGGGCGTGGCCGGGCATGTGGTCGGAGGCACCGGTGGAAACGGTGGTGTCGGCGGGGCCGATCGGGCGGCCATCGGTTGGGCCGCCGGGTCCGGTGGCGCCGGTGGGACCGGCGGTGCCGGTCTGGACAGCACGACGGTCGGTGCCGCAACGGGTACCACCGCGGGGACCGGTGGGACCGGATCCATGGGTGGACTTGGCGGTAGTGGTGGTGCCGGCGGTACTGCCAACGGGCTCTTGAGTTTTGGGGGCACCGGTGGCGCCGGTGGCCACGGCGGCATGGGTGGTGATGGCGCGACCGGTGGTTCCGGTGCGAACCTGATCGGCGGTACCGGTGGTGACGGCGGTACCGGGGGTGGCGCGGGTCAGGCAGGGGCCGGAGGGGTTTCGCTGCTCGGCTTCAACGGCTCCTCCGGAGCGGTCGGCGTCGGCGGCACCGGTGGTACTGGCGGTGCCGGGGGTGCCGGCAGCGGCACCAACTCCACCACTGGTTTCGCGCAGGCCGGTGGTACCGGTGGCACGGGCGGCTCGGGTGGTGACAACTCCGGTGACGGCGCATTCGGCGCCGGCGGCACCGGCGGCGCGGGTGGTAGCGGCGAACACATCGGTACCGGTGCGACCGCCGGCGCAGGCGGCGCCGGTGGCGCCGGCGGCGCGGCCTCGAGCACCGCGGCCGGCCACGGTGGTGGTGGTGGCGGCGGCGGCGGCGGGGCCCTTGTTGCGGGCACCACCGGTGGCAGCGCCACCGGCACCGCCACCGGTGGTAGCGGTGGGACCGGTGGCGCCGGGAGCTCTACCGCCGCCGGCGGGGCCGGTGGCGTCGGAGGTGCGGCCAACCTCACCGCCGATGGGGCGGGCAGCGCGGTCATTGGCGCGAGTTCCGCAACGGGCGGGACCGGCGGGGCCGGTGGCACCAACCTCGGTAGCGGTGGTGCTGGAGGCTACGCCACCGTTGCTGCGACCGACGGCGGTCATGTGACCGGCGGCACGGCGACTGGTGGGACCGGCGGCGCGGGTACGACCGGCGGCACCGGTGGGGCCGGCGGTTATGGCTCGGTAACTGCCGCTGGTGCGACCAATACGGCGTCGGGTACGGCGACCGGCGGGGTCGGTGGCGCCGGCAGTAGCGGCGGGACCGGTGGGCTTGGTGGGAATGCGGAGATCCTTGGCGGGTACTTCCCCGGCAATACCGGGCAGACGGCCAGCGGCACCGCGATTGGTGGGGCCGGCGGGGCCGGTTCGTGGGTGGCACCGGTGGTGACGGCGGCCACGGGGTTGTGGAAGCCCTTGGTAACAACAGCACCGCGAACGGCAGTGCCACGGGTGGTGCTGGTGGGGCGGGCAACAGTAGCGGTCACGGTGGTGACGGTGGCTGGGCCGAGATCGACGGCGGGTTCGGCAACCTTGGTCCCACGACCGGACATGCGTCGGGCACGGCGACCGGTGGTGCCGGTGGTGCGGGCTTTGACACGCACACCGGTGGTGACGGCGGTGAGGCGGCGATCATCGCCCAGAACCCGACCGCACCCGGTGACGTTCCGACTGCGAGCGGCACGGCCATCGGTGGGGCCGGCGGTAACAGCGGCACCGGTGCTCTTGGCGGTGACGGTGGTAGCAACGCCTCGCAGACCAGCACCCCGGCCGGCAACGCGGGCATGGCCTGGGTGCAGGCTCAGGGCAACGCGACTGTGTCGGGCAACGCGGTCGGCGGTGCGGCCGGAGCCGGCGGCAACGGCGGCGCTGGCGGTGCCGGCGGTGCGGGTGCGGCCGGTGGCTTCGGCCATGTGTCGGGGCAGGACACCAGTTCGGTGGTGAACGGTAGCGCCACCGGTGGTGCCGGTGGGGCCGGTGGCGCCGGGACGGGCACCAGCGCCGGCGGGGCCGGTGGCGTCGGTGCTGACGGCACCGTTTCTGCCGCCGGTGCGGGCAGCACGGCTTCCGGTAGTGCTACCGGTGGTAGCGGCGGCAGTGGCGGTACCAACGGCGCTACTGGTGGGGCCGGTGGCACCGGTTCGATCGCCGCCACCGGCGGCGCTGCCGCCGCAGGCACTCAGACCGGTGCGACTGGTGGTGCCGGCGGGGCGGGCTCCGATGGCGGGCATGCCGGTGCCGGCGGTGTGGGCAGCATCACCGCCGACGGTGCGGGCAGCGCCGCGACCGGAACGGCCACTGGTGGGGCAGGCGGGACCGCCACCGGCACCGGCAGTACCGGTGGCGCTGGGAATTACGGCACCGTTGAGGCGACTGCGGGTGGTCACGTGACCGGTGGTACGGCGACTGGTGGGGCTGGTGGTGCGGGTACCTCCGGCGGCCACGGCACGCTCGGCGGTTACGGCTATGTGGGTGCTCATGGTGCGACCAATACGGCGTCGGGTACGGCGACCGGCGGGGTCGGTGGCGCCGGCAGTAGCGGCGGACCGGTGGGCTTGGTGGGAATGCGGAGATCCTTGGCGGGTACTTCCCCGGCAATACCGGGCAGACGGCCAGCGGCACCGCGATTGGTGGGGCCGGCGGGGCCGGTTCGGGTGTGGGTGGCACCGGTGGTGACGGCGGCCACGGGTTGTGGAAGCCCTGGTAACAACAGCACCGCGAACGGCAGTGCCACGGGTGGTGCTGGTGGGGCGGGCAACAGTAGCGGTCACGGTGGTGACGGTGGCTGGGCCGAGATCGACGGCGGGTTCGGCAACCTTGGTCCCACGACCGGACATGCGTCGGGCACGGCGACCGGTGGTGCCGGTGGTGCGGGCTTTGACACGCACACCGGTGGTGACGGCGGTGAGGCGGCGATCATCGCCCAGAACCCGACCGCACCCGGTGACGTTCCGACTGCGAGCGGCACGGCCATCGGTGGGGCCGGCGGTAACAGCGGCACCGGTGCTCTTGGCGGTGACGGTGGTAGCAACGCCTCGCAGACCAGCACCCCGGCCGGCAACGCGGGCATGGCCTGGGTGCAGGCCCTCGGCGACGCGACTGTGTCGGGCAACGCGGTCGGCGGTGCGGCCGGAGCCGGCGGCAACGGCGGCGCTGGCGGTGCCGGCGGTGCGGGTGCGGCCGGTGGCTTCGGCCATGTGTCGGGGCAGGACACCAGTTCGGTGGTGAACGGTAGCGCCACCGGTGGTGCCGGTGGGGCCGGTGGCGCCGGGACGGGCACCAGCGCCGGCGGGGCCGGTGGCGTCGGTGCTGACGGCACCGTTTCTGCCGCCGGTGCGGGCAGCACGGCTTCCGGTAGTGCTACCGGTGGTAGCGGCGGCAGTGGCGGTACCAACGGCGCTACTGGTGGGGCCGGTGGCACCGGTTCGATCGCCGCCACCGGCGGCGCTACCGCCGCAGGCACTCAGACCGGTGCGACTGGTGGTGCCGGCGGGGCGGGCTCCGATGGCGGGCATGCCGGTGCCGGCGGTGTGGGCAGCATCACCGCCGACGGTGCGGGCAGCGCCGCGACCGGAACGGCCACTGGTGGGGCAGGCGGGACCGCCACCGGCACCGGCAGTACCGGTGGCGCTGGGAATTACGGCACCGTTGAGGCGACTGCGGGTGGTCACGTGACCGGTGGTACGGCGACTGGTGGGGCTGGTGGTGCGGGTACCTCCGGCGGCCACGGCACGCTCGGCGGTTACGGCTATGTGGGTGCTCATGGTGCGACCAATACGGCGTCGGGTACGGCGACCGGCGGGGTCGGTGGCGCCGGCAGTAGCGGCGGGACCGGTGGGCTTGGTGGGAATGCGGAGATCCTTGGCGGGTACTTCCCCGGCAATACCGGGCAGACGGCCAGCGGCACCGCGATTGGTGGGGCCGGCGGGGCCGGTTCGGGTGTGGGTGGCACCGGTGGTGACGGCGGCCACGGGGTTGTGGAAGCCCTTGGTAACAACAGCACCGCGAACGGCAGTGCCACGGGTGGTGCTGGTGGGGCGGGCAACAGTAGCGGTCACGGTGGTGACGGTGGCTGGGCCGAGATCGACGGCGGGTTCGGCAACCTTGGTCCCACGACCGGACATGCGTCGGGCACGGCGACCGGTGGTGCCGGTGGTGCGGGCTTTGACACGCACACCGGTGGTGACGGCGGTGAGGCGGCGATCATCGCCCAGAACCCGACCGCACCCGGTGACGTTCCGACTGCGAGCGGCACGGCCATCGGTGGGGCCGGCGGTAACAGCGGCACCGGTGCTTTCGGCGGTGACGGTGGTAGCAACGCCTCGCAGACCAGCACCCCGGCCGGCAACGCGGGCATGGCCTGGGTGCAGGCCCTCGGCGACGCGACTGTGTCGGGCAACGCGGTCGGCGGTGCGGCCGGAGCCGGCGGCAACGGCACCGTCGCCGGTGCGGCCGGCGGCGCGGGTGCGGCCGGTGGCTTCGGCCACGTCGACGCGTTGTCTGGCACCGCCACCGCTAACGGTACGGGCGGTTACGGCGGCGCCGGCGGCAACGGTGGCGGCGCGTCGGGCGCCTTCGGCGGCGCCGGCGGTCATGGTGGCGACGGCACCAACGCCGGCAACGTCTCCGGCACCGGTGGCCACGGCGGTTCTGGCGGTGCCGGCAGCACCACCGGCACCGGCCACGGCGGCCACGGTGGCACCGGCGGCAACGGCACCGGCGGCACCGGCGGCAACGGCATCAACGGCAACCCCGGTACTGGCAACACGAACGGAAGCGACGGAGGCAACGGGGCCAACGTCCCGTGATAGTCCGCCAATGATTGAAATGACAACCGCGGCCCGGTCGAAAGAGCAGGCCGCGGTTGTCATTTGCAGCACCCACCGACCAAGGCTGCGCCACCGACGCCGGATACCGTGCCCGAGTCCGACCGTGCGAGACGTGCCAAACGACCTAACCAGCCTCCACATCAGCGTGGGCCGGAGCCGCCGTCGAGCTGGCGAACCTTAGACGACGTGCAGCCCGACGGGGATCCTCTCCGGATCCCGCCAAAAGGCGTCGCGGACAAAACGATTGAACAGATCTGGCGGCAGCAACGTCTCGCGCGGTTGGGCCTCGACGGTAGCGCGCACGGTGTGCAGCCCGGGCGTACCGGCCCGTTCGTCGAACTCCGTGACGTCGTAATCGACATGGACGAAATCGTGCTCGAATACCGGCTGGCCGATAAACCGGTAGATGGCCTGCATCGACTTGGCCGGGTCGGTGGTCAAGGTTTCGTATTGCAGCACCAGCAGCCGATCCCGTTGCGCGCCATAGCATGCCTGTTTCAGAGCGTCGTAGGGACCGCCCACCATGCCGTCGGACGCCACCACTTGTTGGGCGCGGCTGTAGACCGTGCCACCGGCGCTGTAATTGAAAATCGACGACGGGCTGAAGACGTTGCGCTGGATCAACCGCTCGATGCTGTCCACCACCCATGGCAGTTCACGTACGCACGCAATGACTTTCGCATTGGGAAACAGACGTGCAATAGCGGGCATCCACCCACACCAGCCGCGGTTGGTGTCGAAGACCACCTCGGCGGTGCAGTCGGCATAGAAGTCGTTGAACAATCCGCGCAGGATGCGCTCCCGCTTGTTGTCGTCGATGAACACGGAGAACTCGTTGCGCCCGCTCATTTCGCCCAGCAGGGCGCCGAACAGGCCAGCCAGTGGACCCGACATCCCCGCCTCGAACCGAGGGTTTTGTCGCAGCAACGCGGCGAGCAATGTCGAGCCGGAACGCGGCAGACCCGAGATGAAGTGGATGGCTACCATGGCACCCTCGACCTACCGTCCGCGCCGTGAAAATCCTGCCGAAATTAGCCCTTTGATGTCGTCATGTTAACCGATCGCAAAAGGGCATATCGGATGAACGCGGCTTCCCGAGCCTAATCGCCGGAGCGACTGCGTTGTCGGTGCGCCGGAACCGACTGGTGCAGGACTGCGATCAGCCACACATCGGCCTTCTTTGAAGGTGCGCCGGGGGATTAGGCCGCGGGAGCCGGCGCCGCCGACTCGGCACCAACGAACACAGCCAATGCCGAGGTGGCTGCGACCCGATAGCCGGGACGCTCTGCTCAGTCTGTACTCTCCATGGAATTGGCCGCGTACGCCGCCGACGACCCAACCCACCCGCAAAGCGGTACCTTCGGCTGGATGATCGTGACGGGAGCCCTCCTCGCGGAGGCGGCCTCGGTAGTCGACAACAAACTGAACGTGACGGGCGGCGTGGTGTCCCGGTTCGTCATCGGCCCCGACCGCGTGGCCCGTTTGTGCTCGTCGTACTGACCTAGGCCGAAACGGGTGATTCCGACCGGCGGATCGAGATCGAGATTCGGCCTCCAACGGACGACGAACCGTCTCACGAGGTGCACGAGGTGCCCGAAGCGGCCGTCGCGGCGGAGATCGGGTTCGCGTTCTTCGACGTCAACGTCCGTCTGCCCGCCAGCGGCGGCTGGGTGATTGTCGTGGCCGGTGACTCAGGCGCGATCTCGCTCCCGCTCATGGTGAGCGGCTGAGCGGTCAGGGCCTCACCGACCGGGCGTGTTGCCGATCAGCTCGACCGCGTTGCCGTTCCAGTGGAAACGCACATCGGTGTTCAGGCCGTTGATGCCGCTGGGGTATGTCAGCGCCACGGTGTCGCCGGTAGTCTGCGACGCGTCAATCCCGTTGAAGCCATAAGTATCCGGCGCTCCCTGCGGAATGAACTGGCCGAGGTGGAAGAGCACCGCCCGCGTGCTCGGATTGAGCGCGTTGGTATTGGCCTTGATGATCACGGCCGACAGCTGCGCGCACTCGTTGTAGTTTCCCGCCAGCGGCTCGGGATTCCAGGGCTGCTGGCTGCGCGGATCGCGGGGCAGTTCGGAGACCACCTTGGCGATGGTCGGCGAGGCGAGGTTGACCGCGCAGGGGTCGGCAGGCGCCGTGCTGGGCGCGCCCGCTCCTGACGTCGGGATCGGTGCCGCGGGGGCGGTGATCGACGCCGTCGGCGTGGTCGTCGTCGCCTGCGGTGTCTTTGCGATGGTGGAATCTCCGGACCCGCACGCGCTCAGCGCCGCGCAGATCGAAACGACACCGGCCAGACCCGTCAGCGCACGGCTCGGTAGCAACCCCACATCGACGCACCGTACCGTCATCGGCCCCGCGGTCCCAGCAAGGTCGACCGCGCGCCGCGCACCGCTGCACTCGGCTCGGCTGAGTTTGCGAGCACCACTACACTCCATGGTGCGATGACCCCTCCCGACAGCTCACCCGAAGCTGCCTCCCCGACGTTCGCCGACCTGCACATTCATCCCGCGGTCATGCGGGCGGTCGGCGACGTCGGCTATGAGTCGCCCACGGCCATCCAGGCCGCAACCATCCCCGCACTGATGGCGGGCTCGGACGTGGTGGGGCTGGCGCAGACCGGGACCGGCAAGACGGCGGCCTTCGCGATCCCGATCCTGTCCAAGATCGACGTCACGAGCAAGGCAACCCAGGCCCTGGTGCTGGCGCCCACCCGCGAGCTTGCCCTGCAGGTGGCCGAGGCCTTCAGCCGGTACGGGGCACACCTGCCCGAAATCCAGGTGTTGCCGATCTACGGCGGGTCCTCCTATACGGTGCAGCTGGCCGGACTGCGGCGCGGCGCGCAGGTGGTGGTCGGCACGCCCGGCCGGGTCATCGACCACCTGGAGCGCGGGACACTGGACCTGTCGCACGTGGACTACCTGGTGCTCGACGAAGCCGACGAGATGCTGACCATGGGGTTCGCCGAAGACGTCGAACGCATCCTGTCCGAGACTCCGGAATACAAGCAGGTCGCGCTGTTCTCGGCGACCATGCCGCCCGCGATCCGCAAGCTCACCACCAAGTACCTGCACGATCCGTTCGAGGTCACTTTCAAGGCCAAATCCGCCACCGCCGAGAACATTTCGCAGCGCTACATCCAGGTCGCCGGTCCCCGCAAGATGGACGCGCTGACCCGCGTCCTCGAGGTCGAGCCCTTCGAGGCGATGATCGTGTTCGTCCGCACCAAACAGGCGACCGAAGAGGTTGCCGAAAAGCTCAGGGCCCGCGGTTTTTCCGCGGCCGCCATCAACGGCGACATCCCGCAGGCGCAGCGCGAGCGGACCATCGCCGCGCTCAAGGAGGGTGGCGCCAAGGGCATCGACATCTTGGTCGCCACCGACGTGGCCGCGCGCGGACTGGACGTCGACCGGATCTCGCACGTCCTCAACTACGACATCCCCCATGACACCGAGTCCTACGTCCATCGGATCGGGCGCACCGGGAGGGCGGGACGTTCGGGCACCGCGCTGTTGTTCGTCTCTCCGCGCGAACGCCACCTGCTCAAGGCGATCGAAAAAGCGACGAGGCAGACGCTCACCGAAGCCGAATTGCCGAGCGTCGAGGACGTCAACGCCCAGCGCGTCGCGAAATTCGCCGACTCCATCACCGACGCGCTCAGCGCCCCGGGCATCGAGCTGTTCCGGAAGTTGGTCCAGGACTACGAGCGCGAACACGACGTCCCGATGGCCGACATCGCCGCGGCGCTGGCGGTCCAGTCCCGTGACGGAGAGGCGTTTCTGATGGCGCCCGAACCGCCACCCGAGCGGCGCGAACGTCGTGAGCGTCCCGACAGGCCGGAACGCCCCCGCGAGCCCCGAACGTTCGGCACGTACCGCATCGCGGTGGGCAAGCGACACAAGGTCGGTCCGGGCGCGATCGTGGGCGCCATCGCCAACGAAGGCGGTCTGCACCGCAGCGACTTCGGCCACATCGCCATTGGCCCGGACTTCTCGCTGGTGGAGCTGCCGGCCAAATTGCCCCGCGCGACGCTGAAAAAGCTTGAACAGACCCGCATCTCGGGGGTGCTGATCAACTTGCAGCCGGAGAGGTCGTCCGACAGGCGTCGCAATGCGCAATCTGGGGGCGGTAAGCCAGGCAAAAGACACGCCGGATGACCCTGTCCGAAGAGCAGGACGCCCAGGGCGGGCTCGAGCAGACCTCCCACGTCGACCGGGTCGCCGCACTGACCGGAATCCGTGCGGTCGCCGCCCTCCTCGTCGTCGGCACCCACGCGGCCTACACCACCGGCAAGTACACCCACGGCTATTGGGGGCTGGTCGGCGCCAGGATGGAGATCGGCGTCCCGATCTTCTTCGTGCTCTCCGGGTTCCTGCTATTTCGCCCGTGGGTGAAGTCGGCCGCCACCGGCGGGCCGCCGCCGTCGTTGAGCCGCTACGCGTGGCACCGGTTTCGGCGCATCATGCCCGCATACGTCATCACCGTGCTGTTCGCCTACGTGCTGTATCACTTCCGTCAGGCGGGCCCTAACCCCGGCCACACCTGGCTGGGCCTGGTCCGCAACCTCACGCTGACGCAGATCTATTGCAACGGCTATCTGGGAAAGTATCTGCATCAGGGGCTGACCCAGATGTGGAGCCTGGCCGTCGAGGCGGCCTTTTACGTGGTGCTGCCCCTGCTGGCCTACCTGCTGCTGGTGCTGATCTGTCGGCGCCGGTGGCAGCCGCGGCTGATGCTGGCCTCCCTGGCCGCGATGACGCTGATCAGCCCGGGGTGGTTGGTCCTGGTGCACGCCGATCACATGTTCCCCGACGGCGCGCGGCTGTGGCTGCCCACCTATCTGGCCTGGTTCCTCGGCGGCATGATGCTGGCGGTGCTGCAGAGGATGGGGGTCCGTGGCTACGCCTTTGTCGCCATACCGCTGGCGGTCATCTGTTACTTCATCGTCTCGACGCCGATTGCCGGTGCGCCCACGACCTCGCCGGCCGCGCTCAGCGAGGCCTTGTACAAGACGTGTTTCTATGCCGTGATCGCCTCACTCGCGGTGGCGCCGCTGGCCCTCGGTGACCGGGGGTGGTACTATCAGCTGCTGGCCACCCGGCCGATGGTGTGGCTGGGCGAAATCTCCTACGAGATCTTCCTGGTCCACCTGATCACGATGGAATTCGCGATGGTCTACGTGGTGCGGGCGCACGTCTACACCGGCTCGATGCTGTACCTGTTCGTGGCGACGATGGTGCTGACGATCCCCGTCGCCTGGGTGTTGCACCGCTTCACCCGCGTGCGGGAATAAACCGCTCGAGCTCGGCACGTCGGACGCCGGCTCAGCGGCGCGCCGCAACCGGGGTCACGACCGGGGCGACGAACTCCTCGATCATCGCCCGTTCGTCGGCCTCGTCGCGGCCGGGAAACATCAACAGCGACGCGATGATCCGGACCACCCAACGGGCGCGGCGTTCCACGATGGCCGCCTCGTCGGGACCCAGCGAATCCAGAAAGGCAGCGGCCAGCGCGGCGATCACCTCGGACTGTCCGGCCATCTCGCCGCCGATGGGTGGGCGCGTGGTGTCGAACCAGGAGGCCAACGCCGGCGTCTGGCGAACGATCCGCAGGGTGGTGGTGATGCTGACGATCAACCGTTCGCGAGGATCGCGGACGCCGGAGACCCGCTTTTTGATCTCGTCGCTGAGTCGGTAGGTCTCGCGGTGCACGTAGGCGGTCCGCAACGCCTCACGACCGTCGAAGTACCGGTACAGCGTCGCGCGAGAACAGCCCGCCGCCTTCGCGATTTCGTTCATCCCGATCGAGGCCTGGTCCCGCTCGGTGTAGAGCCGCTCGGCCGCGTCGAGTATCCGGTCGACGGCCGCCTCGGTGCGGTGCGCGGCCAGCCAGTCGGTCGCCATCAGGCGTTCACCCGGATCGGGACCGACAGCGGCCGCCGCACATAGCTGCCACCCGACCAGACGATCGCCGACTCGTCGACTTCGAAGTCCGGACAGCGGGCCAGCAGTTCGGTCAGGGCGATCCGGGACTGCATCCGGGCCGCCGCGGCGCCCAGGCAGTGGTGTGCGCCATGGCTGAACGTCATGATGTTGCGCGGGCACCGGGTCACGTCGAGTTCGCCCGCGTCGGAACCATATTGGCGTTCGTCACGGTTGGCCGACCCGTACAGCAGGAGCACCTTCCGCCCGGCCGGGATGGTTGTGTCGTGCAGCGTCACGTCCCGCGTGGTGGTGCGCGCCAGCCCCTGCACAGGTGCGGTGAGGCGCAACAATTCCTCGACCGCGTCGGGGATGAGGCCCGGGGCGGCGACCAGGCGTTGCCGCTGGTCGGGTCGCCCGTGCAGCAAGGGCATCGAGCCGCCGAGCATTCCGGTGGTGGTGTCGTTACCGCCGGTGACCATCGTGAAGGTGAACGCCAGCACCGACAGGGTGCCGGCGATGTCGCCGTCGGCGCCGACGCCGGCGGACACCAGGTGCGAGATGGTGTCGTCGTCGGGTCCCGTCCGGCGCCGCTCGATCAGCGCGGTGAAATAGGCCATCATCGAGCCGACCGCGTCGCCGACGGTTTCCAGGGCCCCGGCGACGCCGCCGTCGGCGGTGTTGGCAGCGACGATCACGTCCGTCCAGCCGTCGAACTGTGCCCGATCCTCCTCGGGCACACCGAGATAATGGGCGACCACCATCGAGGGCAGGGGTTTGAACAGTTCGGTGACGATGTCCCCGCCGCCGTCGGCGCGCAGCCTCTCGATACGCTCGACGACGAATTCGCGGACCTTCGGCTCGACCGCCTCGACCTGCCGCGGAGTGAAGCCGCGTGACACCAGCTTGCGAAACTCGGTGTGCGCCGGTGGATCCTGCATCACGAAGGGCGGGTTGTCCTGCAGCCCAATCATCTCCAGGTCGCCGTAGTTGACGGTCAAGCCCTGCGCCGAGGAGAACGTCTCGTGGTCGCGGGCCGCCGACCACACGTCGGCGTGGCGAGACAGCACGTAGTAGTCATGGTCCGGCCTGCCGCGCGGCACCACATGATGCACCGGATCGTGATCGCGCAGCGCGCGGTACATCGGCCACGGGTCCGGCCAGGTGTCGGCCGTGGCGAGCTCGAACCGGACTGGGGCATCGTGAGACATAACTACCGACATGTCTCATTCGTACGACGGTGCGGTCGATATGTCAACTATCGGCCCTTGAGCCGAGCGCCCGGTGAGCCGGGCGCCCGCTGGCGAACGCCCGGCCAGCTGGGCGCTCGAGCGCGAACTAGATGAGCCGGGCGCCCGGTGGCGAACGCCCGGCCAGCTGGGCGCTCGAGCGCCGAACAAGCCGGGCCGTCAAAGCGAGAACTAGATCGCCGCGCCCGGGTTGAGAATGCCCAGCGGGTCGAGCGCCTGCTTGATGCGCTGATTCAGCGCCATCACGTCCGGGCCCAGATAGCCGGCAAGCCAGGGCCGCTTCAACCGGCCGACGCCGTGCTCGCCGGTGATCGTGCCGCCCAGGCCGACGGCCAGGTCCATGATCTCGCCGAAGGCGACGTGTGCGCGTTCGGTCATCGCGGCGTCGGCGGGGTCGTAGACGATGAGCGGGTGGGTGTTGCCGTCGCCCGCATGGGCGATCACCGAGATCATCAGGTCGCGCTCGGCGGCGATGCGCGCGATGCCGGTGACCAGTTGCCCCAGCGCCGGCAGCGGCACCCCGACATCCTCGAGCAGCAGCGATCCCTTGGCCTCGACCGCCGGGATGCAGAACCGGCGGGCGGCGATGAAGGCCTCGCCCTCGTCCGGGTCGCTAGTCGAGAAAACCTCCGTCGCGCCGTTTTCCGCGAACACCTCCGCGATGATCGTGGCGTCCTCGCTCCCGGCCCGTCCCCGCTCGTCGGACCCGGCCACCAGCATGGCGGCCGCCTCGCGGTCCAGGTCCATCCGCAGGCTGTCCTCCACGGCGTTGATCGCCACCGAGTCCATGAATTCGAGCATGGAGGGGCGCAGCCGCGCGGTGATCCCGAGCACCGCGTCGACGGCCGCCCGCACCGAGGAGAAGCCGGCCACCACGATGCTCGACGGGTTCTGGGCGGGCACCAGCCGCAGCGTGACCTCGGTGATGACGCCCAGCGTGCCCTCGCTACCGACGAAGAGCTTCGTCAGGGACAGCCCCGCGACGTCCTTCAACCGCGGGCCGCCGAGCCGGACGGCGGTGCCGTCGGCCAGTACCACCTGCATGCCCAGCACGTAGTCGGTGGTCACGCCGTACTTCACGCAGCACAGCCCGCCGGCGTTGGTGGCGATGTTGCCGCCGATGCTGCAGATCTCGTAGGACGACGGGTCGGGCGGATACCACAACCCGTATACGGCGACGGCCTTCTTCACCTCGGCGTTGAACAGGCCGGGCTGGCACACCGCGGTGCGGGTGACGGGGTCCACGGCGATGTCGCGCATCTTCTCCGTCGACAGCACGATGCCGGCGTCCAGCGCGGTCGCGCCGCCCGACAGCCCGCTGCCCGCTCCCCGGGTCACCACGGGCACCCTGTTGGTGGTGGCCCATCGCATGACCGTTTGCACCTCTTCGGTGCGCCGCGGCCGCACGACGGCCAGCGGCTTGCCCGCCGACGGGTCGAACGCGCGGTCCTGGCGGTAGCCCTCGGTCACGGTCGGATCGGTGACGACCATCCCGTCGGGCAGGCCGGCGATCAGGTCCGCCAGCGCATCGGAACTCACCCGGCGATCCTACGTTCGGACCGCCGGCTCCGGGTCCAGCTCCCGCAGCGACGGCAGCCGGGTGGCGATGAGGCCGACCACCACGATCGGCAGCGCCAGCGCCAGGAACGTCGCCTTCAGCCCCGCGGCGTCGGTCAGCGGGCCGGCCACCAGCAGTCCGAGCGGGCCCGCGGCGAAGGTCAGCCCCGTCATCACCCCGACGACGCGGCCGCGCAGGTGCTGCGGGGCCCGGGTCTGCATCACGTAGTTGTAGATCGGCTGGATCGGCCCGTACACCACGCCGGTGACCGCGCAGAGCACCAGGATCACCGGCAGCGGGGGCAGGAAGGCGACGCCCGCCGTCGCCGCGCCGAAGGTGAGGGTAGCGGTCAGCACGGCGGTGCGCCGCCGCAGTTTCCTCGACAGCACGGCGTAGCCGAGGGCGCCCACGACGCCACCGACCCCGAGCGCCATCAGGGCCCAACCCAGCTGTGCGGGTTGATGCCGGTCACTGAAGTACTTGGGAAACAACACGCTTTCCATCGGCAGGTACAGCGCGGTGACCACCAGGTCGATCAGGCCGAGCGCCCGCAGCACCCGCAGATTCCAGACGAACCGCATCCCCTCCACGACGCCGGACACCAGGCCGTCGGGCCGGGCGGTGTGGTGCGGCCGCCCGACGCCCTCGAGGCGGAGTGCCGCGATGGCGAGGAGGGACAGCCCGAAAAAGCTGGCCGTGACCCACATCGTGTTGATCCCACCCACCGCGGCGATCATCAAGCCCCCAATCCCCGGGCCGACGATGTAGGCGAGGTTGAGGATCGCCTCGTAGCTGCTGTTGGTGCGGTCCAGCGACCAGCCGGCACGGGCCGCCGCCTCGGGCAGCATCGACTGGCGGGCCGTCACCCCGGCCGGGTCGAAAGCGGCCGCCAGCAACGCCAGGACCGCCAGCACCGCCAAGTTCAGCGCGCCGCGGCCGGCCCACCAGGCGATCAGCGGTACGGCCGCCACCGCCGTGCCCGACAGCGCGTCGGAAACGACCGATACCCGGCGGCGCCCGAAGAAGTCGACCGCGGTGCCGGCGACCAGCGTCGAGAGCACCAGAGGGAGGGTCATGGCAGCCGCGACGATCGACGCGTCCCCCGCGCTGCCCTGGTGCTGCAGCGCCAGCCACGGAAACGCCACCACCGAAATGCCGGTGCCCGCCGTCGCCATCAGCGAGGCGAACAGAATCAAAAACGCAGGGCCGCCGGTTTTCATGGGCTATCGCGGCTGAATCTAGCGCCAGAGCGCCGACGCCAGCCACCGATTTAACTCCCGTCGGTCGGTCAGTGCTTCGATGTTCATGTGCTCGCCCACCCGCGTACCGGCCAGGAGTTCGATTCCCCTGTACCCCCCGGCACCGGTTGGCCGGGCGACCCGGCGACGCCGCAGACCCCGGTGGCGGCGGACGCCGGTCAGGTGGTCGCCCTGAGCGCTCGCGCCGATTCGATGACCGAGCTCGACGCGATGGTCACCGTGTGCCGGGCCTGTCCGCGGCTGGTCAGCTGGCGCGAGGACGTCGCGGTGGCAAAGCGCCGGGCGTTCGCCGACCAGCCGTACTGGGGGAGGCCGGTGCCGAGCTTCGGATCCGAGCGGCCCCGGCTGTTGATCGTCGGGCTGGCGCCCGCCGCGCACGGCGCCAACCGGACCGGACGGATGTTCACCGGAGACCGCTCCGGCGACCAGCTGTACGCGGCGCTGCATCGGGCCGGCCTGGTGAACCAGCCGACCAGCGTCGACGCTGCGGATGGTTTGCGGGCCAAGGGGTTTCGCATCGTGGCGCCGGTGCGGTGCGCGCCCCCGGCCAACGCCCCGACGCCGGCGGAGCGGGACACCTGCTGGCCCTGGCTGAACGCCGAGTGGCGATTGGTCGCCGAACATGTCAGGGTCATCGTGGCGCTGGGGGGATTCGCCTGGCAGGTGGCACTGCGGCTGCCTGCCGCCTCCGGGATGCCCAAGCCCCGGTTCGGTCACGCCGCGGTCGCCGAACTCGGCTCGGGCGTGCGATTGCTGGGCTGCTACCACCCGAGCCAGCAAAATATGTTCACCGGTAGGTTGACTCCGGGAATGCTCGACGACATCTTCGCCCAAGCAAAGAAGTTGGCAGGGATCAATTGACTGACGTTCTGGTTTCCGGCGCCAGCGTGGCCGGCACGACGGTCGCCTACTGGCTTGCCCGGCACGGTTGTTCGGTCACCGTGGTGGAACGCCACCCCGGGCTGCGGCCCGGGGGCCAGGCGATCGACGTTCGGGGCCCCGCGCTGACGGTGCTGGAACGCATGCAGCTGCGGGCCGCCGCCGACCACGTGCGCACGCGAATCCGGGGCGCGTCCGTCGTCGACGCCGACGGCAACGAGCTGTCCCAAGACACCGAATCCACGCCGACCGGCGGGCTCATCGCCAACCCCGACATCGAGCTGCTGCGTGACGATCTCGTCGAATTGCTGTACGACTCAACCAAACTCAATGTCGAATTCCTCTTCGACGACAGCATCGTCGCTTTGGAGGACGACGGCACGTCCGTCGCGGTCACCTTCCAGCACACCGACCCGCGCCGCTTCGACCTGGTCATCGGCGCTGACGGCCTGCACTCCACCGTGCGCCGGCTGGTCTTCGGCCCCGAGGAGCAGTTCATCGACCGGCTGGGCACCTTCGCGGCGATCTTCACCGTCCCCAACTTCCTCGATCTGGACTACTGGCAGACCTGGCACTACGGGGACTCCACCATGGCTGGCGTCTACAGCGCCCGCAACAACAAAGAGGCCCGGGCCATGATCGGGTTCATGGACCCGGACCTGCGGATCGACTACCGGGACGCCGAGGCCCAGCTCGTCGAGCTGGAAAAGCGGATGGCCGACGACGGCTGGGTGCGGCCACAGCTGCTGGAGTACATGCGCACCGCGCCGGACTTCTACTTCGACGAGATGTCGCAGATCAAGATGGATCGCTGGTCGCGGGGGCGGGTCGCGCTGGTCGGTGACGCCGCGTATTGCTGTTCGCCGCTGTCGGGCCAGGGCACCAGCGTCGCGCTGCTGGGCGCCTACGTCCTGGCCGGCGAGCTCAAGGCGGCCACTCGAGACGGCGAGGTCGACTACGAGCTCGGCTTCGCGAACTACCACAAGGAGTTCAGCGACTACGTCAAGCGCAACCAATGGCTGGTCGTCGACAACATCCCGGGCGGTGCCCCGATCCCGCAGGACGTGTTCGATCGCATCGTCAACTCGATCACCCTGAAGGACTACTGACCGCTCTTTGCTGAGCAGACGCAAAAGCTTGCGACACGCCGAGCGCGCGGACGATTTGCGTCTGCTCGCCCAGGATGGGGAACGTTCGCACCGCCCATGGCGTTGACGCCATCGTGCATCTTTCAGTACTCGATCTCGTCCCGGTGCGCAGCGACCAGACGACCGGTGACGCGCTGGCGGCCACGGTGCAGCTGGCGCAGGCGGCGGACCGGCTGGGCTTCACCCGCTATTGGGTCGCCGAGCACCACAACATGCCGTCGGTGGGCGCGACCAGCCCGCCGGTCTTGATCGCCTACCTCGCCGCGCAAACCACGCACGTGAGGCTGGGATCGGGTGGCGTGATGCTGCCCAACCACGCGCCGCTGGCCGTGGCCGAGCAATTCGCGCTGCTGGAAGCGGCCGCCCCGGGGCGCATCGACCTGGGCATCGGCCGGGCGCCCGGGTCCGACCCGGTCACCTCGTACGCCCTGCGCGGCGGCCGTGACGACCGCGACATCGAGAATTTTCCCGACTACCTCGACGACGTGGCCGCGCTGATGAGCGCGCGTGGCGTGGTGGTGCCGCTGCGGTCGGGGGAGTACCGGCTCAAGGCCACCCCAGCCGCGGCAGGCGAGCCGCGGCTGTGGCTGCTGGGCTCGTCGATGTACTCCGCGCACTTGGCCGCCGCCAAGGGTCTGCCTTACGTGTTCGCGCATCACTTTTCGGGGCAGGGGACCGAGGAGGCGCTCGAGGTCTACCGTTCCCGCTTCAAGCCCAGCGCCCTGACCCCCGAGCCGCTGACGTTCCTGACGGTCAACGCCGCGGTGGCCGAAACACGAGACGAGGCAATGGCTTTGATGCTGCCCAACCTGCAGGTGATGGCGCGGCTGCGCACCGGGCAGCCGCTGGGGCCGGTTCCGCTGGTCGAGGAGGCCGAAGTGGCCCAGCTCAGCCCGGAACAGCAACGCATCGTGGAAAGCGGGCTGCGGCGCGCGGTCGTCGGCACGGCGGGGGAGGCCGCCGGGCAGCTGCGCGCGCTCGCCGAACGGTTCGACGTCGACGAGGTGATGGTGCATCCGGTCGCGTCGGCGTACCAAGGCACCGACCCCGCCACTGCGCCGGCGCGCGTCAACACTCTGGAACTGCTGGCCAAAGAGCTGTTCTAGTCGGCGGCCGCGGCCCACGAACGCGGCGGGCCGCCGTCCCCGCCGGATCAGGCGGTCAGGGCCTCAGTCCGCTCGGTTCGCGTCGACCCGGGCCAAGGCCTCGCGCAGGATCCGCCCGGTGGCTTCCCGGTCGGGATCCCGGCGCAGCAGCAGCCCCTTGGCCACCGAAAGCTTGTCGCCGTTGCGCCGCGGCAACACGTGCAGGTGGATGTGGAAGACCGTCTGGAAGGCGGCGCGACCGTCGTTGATCGCCACGTTCGTTGCATCGGCCAATTCCGTCGCGCGGGCGGCCCGGGCGATCCGCTGGCCGACGCCCATCATCCCGGCCAGCGTCTCCGGCGGGGTGTCGGTGAGGTCGACGGTGTGGCGTTTGGGCAGCACCAGGGTGTGGCCCCGGGTGAACGGGCGGATGTCGAGAATGGCGAGGTAGTCGTTGTCTTCGTGGATCCGGATGGCGGGGGCCTCCCCGGCGACGATCGCGCAGAACACGCAGGACATGTCGCCCACGGTACTGGTCGAGCCGGCCGGGGTGCCCCGGGACCGGCCCCGGTGAGCGGGATACGCTGCCGCAGTGGACGCTCGCGACGTGGCCTTCGCCGGCGCGGCCGCACAGGCCCAGATGCTTGCCGATGGTGAACTGACCTCACCGGACCTGCTCGAGATCTACCTCGAACGAATCGCACGGCTGGACGACCAACTGCGCTGCTATCGCGTGGTGTTGGCCGACGGCGCGCGCTACGAGGCCGCCGTCGCCCAGGACCGCCTCGACGCCGGCGAGCGGCTGCCGCTGCTCGGCGTGCCGATCGCGATCAAGGACGACACCGACGTCGCCGGCGAGGTGACGACCTGCGGTAGCGGTGGCCACGGCCCCGCCGTGACCGCCGACTCGGAGGTGGTCCGCCGGCTGCGCGCCGCGGGCGCGGTCATCATCGGCAAGACGAATGTGCCGGAGCTGATGATGATGCCGTACACCGAGTCGCTGACCTTCGGGGCCACCCGTAACCCGTGGGACCTGCGGCGGACCCCCGGCGGCAGCAGCGGGGGCAGTGCCGCGGCCGTGGCGGCGGGGCTGGCGCCCCTCGCGCTGGGTTCCGACGGCGGCGGCTCGATTCGCATCCCCGCGACGTGGTGCGGACTGTTCGGCCTCAAGCCCCAACGCGACCGGGTGTCCCTGGAGCCGCACGACAACGCGTGGTACGGGCTGAGCGTCAACGGCCCGCTGGCGCGATCGGTGCAGGACGCCGCCCTGTTCCTGGACGCGACATCGACGGTGCCCGGGCCCGAAGGCGAGTTCACCGACGCGGCGGCGCGTGACCCCGGCACGTTGCGAATCGCCCTGAGCGCCAAGTCGCCGACTCCGCTGCCCGTGCGGGTCGGCAAGGCGGAGCTGACGGCGCTCGAGCAGGCCGGCGCGCTGTTTCGCGATCTCGGCCATGAGGTGGTCGTGGCCGATCCCGACTATCCGGCCACGGTGATCCCGGCGAACTACCTGCCCCGATATTTGCGGGGCATCAGCGACGAGGCGGACGCGCAGGCCCATCCCGAGCGTCTCGAACCCCGCACCCGCAACATCGCGCGCCTCGGTTCCTACTTCTCGGACCGGCGAATGGAAGCCATCGTGGCCGCGGAACCGGCGCTGAACGCGCGCATCCAGTCGATCTTCGACGACGTCGACGTCGTCGTCACGCCGGGCACGGCGGCCGGGCCTTCGCGCATCGGTGCCTACCACCGCCGGGGCGCGGTGTCGACGCTGCTGCTGGTGGCGCAGCGCGTGCCCTACCAGCAGATTTGGAACCTGACCGGCCAGCCGGTTGCGTCCGTGCCCTGGGACCTCGACGGTGCCGGTCTGCCGATGTCGGTGCAGCTCGTCGGTCGCGCTTACGACGAGGCGACTCTGTTGTCGCTGTCGGCGCAGATCGAAACGGCGCGGCCGTGGGCGCACCGCCGGCCCCCGTTCTCCTGAGCCGGCGACGCACCGCGGTGCACCCGCACAACGGTCGAACCCGTTGATCTGGTCGGCGTTGTACCTTCACGTCGTGGAGGAAGAGGGGCAGAACCAACAAATCGGCGATCTGCTCGACGGGCTCGAGGGCGCCGCCCGCGCCGAGCGGGCGGAGCTCGTGGAATGGCTGTTCGAGCAGGGCGTCACCGCCGACGAGATCCGTGCGACCAGCCCGCCGCTCCTGCTGGCCACCCGGCACCTGGTCGGCGACGACGGCACCTATGTGTCGACCCGGGAGATCAGCGAGACCCACGGCGTCGACCTGGAACTCCTGCAACGGCTGCAGCGTGCCATCGGGCTCGTCTCGGTGGACGATCCGGACGCGGTCGTCCACATGCGCGCGGACGGCGAAGCCGCCGCCTATGCCCAACTGTTCGTGGACCTTGGCCTCGACCCCGACACGGTGGTCCTCGTGGTCCGGGTGCTGGCCGAAGGCCTGTCGCGCGCCGCGGAGGTGATGCGCTACTCCGCGCTCTCGGCGATCATGCGCCCGGGCGCCACCGAGGTCGAAATCGCCAAGGCCTCAAAGGCATTGGTGAGCCAGCTCGCCCCGCTGCTGGGCCCCATGATTCAGGACATGCTGTTCATGCAGCTTCGGCACATGATGGAGACCGAGGCCGTCAACGCCGCCGAGCGGGCCGCCGGCCAACCGCTGCCCGGGGCGCGCGAGGTCACCGTCGGCTTCGCCGACCTCGTCGGGTTCACCCGGATAGGTGAGGCGGTATCGGCCGAAGAGCTGGGGCACCTGGCCAACCGGCTGGCCGACCTCGCCCGCGACGTGACCGCCCCGCCGGTGCGGTTCATCAAGACGATCGGCGACGCCGTGATGTTCGTCTGCCCGGATCCGGTTCCCCTGCTCGACGTCGTCTTGAAGCTCGTCGACGGCGTGGATACCGACAACGACTTCCCCCGGTTGCGGGCCGGGATGGCTTCCGGGATGGCCGTGAGCCGCGCCGGCGACTGGTTCGGCAGCCCCGTCAATGTCGCGAGCCGCGTCACCGGGGTGGCCCGCCCGGGCACGGTGCTGGTCGCGGATTCGGTGTGGGGAGCCATCGAGGATGGCGGGGATTTTGTGGGGTCCTTCGCGGGGGCGCGCCGCCTCAAGGGCATCAAGAACGAAGTCAAGCTGTTCCGTGTGCGCCGGGGAAATGGCGCTCGGGATCGCGGCTGACGCGAGGCGTCGGTCGGGACAACACGAGCGTCAGCGCGGGACGGCCCGTTGCACCCTGATTTCCTGGGCGGCCCGGCGTGCCGCCTCCGCACGCAAGCGTGCCGTGCGCGCCACTTCCCGGTTTTGCTGTGCCTGCGTCAGCGCGCGACTCAGCTCCAGAGGGGGCACCGTCGCAGCGAGAGCGATGCGTCGGGCGCGGACGCGGTGGGCCTTTTGCCGGCACGCGTTGCAGCAATAGCGCGCATCCGCGCGACCGTAGAACGCGGTGCCGCACCCATGGCACCGCAGCCGGAGTGCGGCCACACCGGCATGTTAGGGCAGTCCGCAGGTTTGCGCATCACGATCGTGCAGGATTCACCCTCAATGGTTCGCCAAAAGCGGAGCGTCGGGTGGGCGGACGACGCGGCGTAGACGTAGGCAGGCCCGGGCGACTCTGGGGGCGTACGTCTCCGTCATGCGCGTGTCGTACGTGGCCGGATTCCTATCCCATTCTCCGGCGCTTCGAATCGGTCGCTTCCGGGCCTGCTTCACTAGCAAAAATACAACGTTGAGCTGGCCACATCAATGGTTCCGCGGACGAAGGCGGTCCCGACGCGCGGTCGGCAGGTTCACCCTCGGCGAACGCCCATTCCGTTACCAATGCAACGGTGTAATCATGTAATCATGAAATCACATCACACCCACGGCAGGCGGTATGGCCGTCCCGGCGGTTGGCAGCAAGCCCAGCAACCCGACGCGAGCGGCGCCGCGGAGTGGTTCGCCGGACGCCTCCCAGAATCGTGGTTCGAGGGCGACCCGACTGTCGTCGTCGACCGTGAAGAGATCACGGTCGTCGGCAAGCTGGCGGAACAGGAAGGTGCCGGACAGGCGGAAAGCGGGGACCGCGCCAAGGGCCGGGTCGCCCGGTTCCGGGAAGAAACCCGGTCGGAGCGGATGCGCATCGCCGACGAAGCGGAGGATCGTTACGGGCGCAAGGTTTCCTGGGGCGTCGAGGTGGGTTCCGAATCGGGCGCGGAGCGAATCCTGTTCACCCACATCGCCGTACCGGTCATGACACGCCTGAAGCAGCCGGAACGGCAGGTGCTCGACACGTTGGTCGACGCGGGTGTCGCGCGGTCGCGGGCCGACGCGCTCGCGTGGGCGGTCAAGCTGGTCGGTGAGCACACCGAGGACTGGCTGGCCAAGCTGCGAGAGGCGATGTCCGCGGTGGACGACCTGCGTGCGCAGGGGCCCGACCTTCCGTCATAGGGCGGGGCGTTGCGCGACTTGACCTCTGGTCGCGTGACTATTCCTTGTCGATCTTGCCGACGATCTTGTCGGCGATCTGGATGCCCTGATCGGTGATGTGGTACCCGCACGCTTTGAGGTCGACGATCACGTTGTTCGCGACGCTCGCAACGCGCTGGCACGCCCACCCTTCGGCGCCCTCCTGGGTCTCCGTCATGCTGATCTTCGGCGGGGCGCCCTCGAGTTGCCCGAGTGTCCACCGATAGCTCTTACCGTTGCTATTGGTCACGCTCACGCTCTTACCCGCGCAGCCCTTCCACTTGTCCACCGACGTCTGCAGGAAAGCCTTTGCCTTGTCGGCGGTCGGAAACCCGACCACCGCCTGGTCCACCCAGTGGTCGTTGTTGTCGCCCGGTTCCCGGGACACCACGTCGTTCACCCCCGTATAACCGCTGCCGGCGTACACCGTGCTCTGGCTCGCATAAAGGGCGGCGCGGCAGTCCGGCGCTGAGAGCGTCGCCGAGGATGTGTCCATGGACGTGATGGGGCTCCCGGGCTCGATACTCGAACCACCCATGATCGAGTTGATCTCGGAAGGGTCCAGCAGCAGTGCGGCGAGGCGATCCGTCGGGACGGGGTCCGGTGGCGGCACCGGCTTGGGTCGGAAGATGAACCACGCGCCCACGCCACCGATGACGAGCACCAGCACGGCGGCGATGGCGGCGACGAGGGGCCAGGGGTTGCGTTTGCGTTGGGGAGGTTGGTTCCAGGGGGCGGGGGGCTGCTGAGGGGGAGGGGTGTTCCAGTTGGGGGCGGGGCTGGGGTAGCTGGGGGTGGCGTAGTACTGCGGGGTGGGCGTGTAGGCCAGTGGGGTCGGGGGTTGGGCGGTGGCCGCTGGGGCGCGGTGCGGTGGTGGGGGCGGGTGGAGGGGGTGGGGGGTGGGGTTGCGGGAAGGGTGGTTCTGGTGGTCGGAAGGATGGAGGGCGTGGCGTAGCGATCTTCGGGCTTTTTGGCCATGCCGCGGGCGATGACGGCGTCGAAGGCTTTCGGGATGCCGGCGCGTTGGGTGCTGGGTTGGGGGATGGGGTCCATCAGGTGGGCGGTGACCAGCACGCTGGCCGAGTCGGCGCGATAGGGCGGCGCGCCGGTCAGGCATTCGTGCAGCACGCAGGCCAGGGCGTAGATGTCGGCGCGGTAAGTGACCTCGTCGTTGGAAAACCGTTCCGGGGCCATGTATTTCCAGGTCCCCACGGCGGTGCCCAGCTGGGTGAGCTTTTCATCGGTGGTGGCGCTGGCGATGCCGAAGTCGACCAGGTAGGCGAAGTCGTCGCGGGTGATAAGGATGTTTTGGGGTTTGACGTCGCGGTGCATGACCCCCGCCGCGTGCGCGGCGTCCAGCGCCGAGGCGACCTGGGTGATGATGGCCACCGCGCGCGGTGGGGGCAGGGCTCCGTAGCGCTTGAGCACGCTGTCGAGGTCGGTGCCCTCGATCAGGCGCATCTCCAGGAACATCTGCCCGTCGATTTCGCCGTAGTCGTGGATGGGCACCACGTGAGGTTCCTGCAAACGCCCGGCGATGCGGGCTTCGCGTTTCATCCTTTCCCGAAACACCGGGTCGTTGCTGAACTCGGCGGTCATCAACTTCACCGCCACCGTCCACTCCTTGACGGTGTGCTCGGCCTCGTAGACCTCGCCCATCCCGCCCCGGCCCAACAGCCGTTTAAGGTGATAGGGCCCCAACACCGAACCCACCCGCGAGGCCTGCCCGTCACTCATCTGAGAACCTCCAAACCAACCAGGCCCGCCGACCATACCAACAATTTCGCGGCCCGATCGGTCGGTTGCAAGCCACGGTCCAGCAATCATGCCGCCGGCCGCCTGGTCCGGACGTGGTGCGGCTCGCCGGCGGCCAGCGGCACGCGGACCGGCCGGCGCGTGACGCCGCCGACCGAATCACCTCCCGGCCTTGCGTTGCGGGTCGAGCCGCCTCAGCGCGATCGCGAGCAGGATCACCAGCACCACGGCCTGCGCGGCGCATGCGCCCGCGGCGATCAGCCAGCTGCTGATCGTGTAGTCCCACAGCGGATCCTGATCCCCGGCCGCGGTCCGGCGCAGGTCGTTGAGGTCGACGGTGGACGCCGCCATGGCATAGGCCCACCGCGACGGCGACAGCCACGCCAGCTGCTCGAGCGGGGGCCTGCCCTTCACGCCGAGCATCACGCCGCACAGCACGAGCTCCGCCATCACCACCAGCACCGCCAGCGCTTCCCCCGGTCGGCTTTGCCGATCAGTGTGGAGATCGGCAGGCCGATGATCATCGAAACCACGGTGACGGCGACCGCGACCTCCACCCGCGGCCAGGGCAGCACCACCGATTGGTCGGGAGGCGGTAGGCCCACGACGCCCAGCAGGCCGAGGTGACCGCCAGATACCGCCGGCACAGGGTGAGGAACTGGGTGAACGCGCTCCGCTGCGCGACCGGCCTGGTGGCCGGCCCGGACGGCTGCGGGGGCCGCTGGGCCGGACGGGAACCGGTTAGCGCGTCGTGCAGGGGAGATGCGACGAACCGGCCCGTCCAGTCGGTCGTGGTGTCGTGCTCGAGGAAGTTGAACAGGTCCGCGAAGTCGTCGCAGTTGAAGTAGCTCAGCGCCTGCCGGGGCGGACCGAAGTAGGCCAGGCGACCGCCCGGTGCCAGGATCAGCAACCGGTCGCAAAGGTTGAGCTGGGCGGTGTTGTGGGTGACAACCACGACCGAGCGGCCGTCGTCGGCCAGGCTGCGCAGGGTCTGCATGACCGACTTCGCGTAGCCGGGGTCGAGGCCCGAGGTGGGCTTGTCGAGGAACAGCGGCGACGGTTTGGTCAGCAGTTCCAGCGCAACGCTCGTGCGCTTGCGCTGACCGCCGGACAGGCTGTCGATGCGTTGATCGGCGTGGGCGGTCAGTCCGAGCTCGGCGTCATGACTGCCCTAAGAGTGCGACGTCCACCACTTGTATAGCTGATCGAGGTTGGGTCCTTGGGGTTTTGCGCCGACGAGGGCGAACACCATGGTTTGCTGATTGCTCCACATCACCTGCGGCTCGTCCCCCTTGTAGGTGCCGCACGCGAGCTGCCCGAGGACGGTGTTCGGGTCTTTGGTGTGCCACCAGGTACCCGGTGAAGCCTTGCCGCCCGGGCATGGGACCAGGGTGTCGCTCTTGCTGAAGCCGGTGAAGGCGTCCTGCAACCCCGGCAGGTCCGAGAACAGCCCGTACGCCGAGACCGACGGGCCGTCGGGATCGGTGTTCGGCCCGCACACGACCGAGACGACCGATCCCGGCATCGGTTGGCCCTGCGGCTTGCAGGAGCCGGGCGGGTAGCCGGGTGGCAACAGCCCCAGCAGCCGGTCCACGGTACCGGGGGAGGGGTTCGACGGAGACGTGAATGTCGTTGTGGTCGTTGCGGTTCGGCTCGTCGTTGTGTGTGCGGTGGTCGTCGAGCTTTGCGCCGTTGCGGCGTTGTCGTCGTCGTTGGTGGCGAGCGCGACGCCGATGGCGACGAGGATCAGGACCGCGACGATCGCTGCCGCGACGGCGACGATCACCCAGGGGTTGCGCCTGGGCGGGGCGTGGCCCCACGGCGGCGGCCCGGTGATCGGCCCAGGCACGATCGGCGGCGCACCGGCCCAACGCGTTTGGTAGTACGGGCCGTTGGGCTGATTGGGTCCGCGCATCGGCCCGCTGTCGGCGGGGTGGGCATAGCCGCCGGGCGGGGCCGCCGGGATGCCCCCGGAGTTGAGCGGGTTCACCGGCGCCCGCTGGGGTGCGTCCCGCTGGCCGGGCAGCGTCGATTCCGCGCTGCGGCGCAAGATGTTCACCGTCTGCTCGCGATCGGGGCTGGTAAGCGCGTCCGCAGCGGCGCGCGCCAGCTCACCGGCGCTCGCGTAGCGATCCTGCGGATGTTTGGCCATGCCGCGGGCGATCACGCTGTCGAAGGCCTTCGGGATGCCGGCGCGGTGGAAGCTCGCCCGGGGTACGGGTTCGTTCAGGTGGGCGCTGACCAGCACCCCGGCGCTGTCGGATTGGTATGGCGGGGAGCCGGTCAGGCATTCGTACAAGACGCAAGCCAGCGAGTAGATATCGGCGCGATGATCCACCTTGTCGTTGGAAAAGCGTTCGGGCGCCATGTATTTCCAGGTGCCGATCGCCGTCCCGACCTGGGTGAGTTTCTCGTCGGTGTTGGCGCTGGCGATGCCGAAGTCGACCAGGTAGGCGAAGTCGTCGCGGGTCACCAGGACGTTGGATGGCTTGACGTCGCGGTGGGTCACCCCGGCGGCGTGGGCGGCGTCCAGGGCCGACGCGACCTGGGTGATGATGGCGACCGCTCGGGGCGGGGTGAGCGGCCCGTGGCGCTTGAGCAGACCGTCGAGGTCGGTGCCCTCGATCAGGCGCATCTCCAGGAACATCTGGCCGTCGATCTCGCCGTAGTCGTGGATGGGCACCACGTGCGGTTCCTGCAGCCTGCCGGTGATCCGCGCCTCGCGCTTCATCCGCTCGCGAAACACCGGGTCACGGCTGACGGACTCCGACATCAGCTTGAGGGCGACGGTCCAGCCCTTGACGGTGTGCTCCGCTTCATAGACCTCGCCCATCGCGCCGCGGCCAAGGGTCCGTTTGAGTTCGTACGGACCGAACTTCGACCCCGCCCGCGAGCTCGGCGCCCCGCTCATCCCTGATCCTCCCGCCAACCTTGACCCCGCCGACCCTACCAACAACCGACGCCCGCGACGCGGGGCCAGCAAACGCATTGCCACCTAGGCGCGCGTGGCGAACGGCCGGCGACCAAGAATCATTGCATCACCGGATCTTTCGGCGTGCCCGCCCGTGGGCCGCCGAGCGGCCCGCCTGACCCGTTGCACAGCAACGGAATTCATCCGTCGCTGCCGTCTCCGGTCATCTCGAACGTGAACTCGTGATCGCAGATCCGAATGTGGTCGCCGTCGTGCAGCGTGGCGGCAGAGCGGATCCGCTGGTGTTGGACGTGCACGCCGTTCGACGACCGGAGGTCGTTGATAATGTAGTTGGTGCCGGTGTCGACGATAACGGCATGATTGCGGCTGACGTTGGGGCTGTCGAGCATGATGTCGTTGTCGCTGAGCCGCCCGATCCGGGTCGCCGCCGCCAGCAATGGGTGGCTGCGCCCCGAGGGCTCCCGCAAATATGCGACCGCCTTCTGCCCCGATACCAGGGTGCGCTGGTCGAGTACGGTGATGGTTCCCGCCGCGGTGGTCTTCGCCGATCTCTTGACGTCCAGCGGCTCCTGGCGCAGTATCCGGTCGTTGAGGCCGCGCAGGGTCGGTCCGGGGTCGATGCCGAGGTCTTCGGCGAGCGTCGCCTTGACGCGGCGGAACGCGGCCAGCGCGTCGGATTGGCGCTCGGTGAGGTAGTAGGCCGTGATCAACTGGTTCCACAGCGGCTCGCGGTAGGGGTGTTCCGCGGTCAGGGCTTCCAGCTCCGCGATCACGGACGACGCACGGCCGCAGGCGATTTCGGCCTCCGCCAGGGCCGTGTGAACAAGGATCTTCTCCTCCACCAACGAGATGGCGTAGGTTTCGACGAACTGGAAGTCGCGCAGGTCCTCGAGCACCGGTCCGCGCCACTGCGCCAATGCGGCCGACAGGTGCACGCTGGCCTGCGGGAATCGGCCGGACGCCGCCGCATGCACCCCGGCGGTCTTCTCGGTGATGAACCGGCCGAGATCGCAGGCGTCGTCGGGGACGCTCAGGCGGTAGCCCGGGGGCGCGGCCGCCAACACCCCCTTCGGGTCGATTCCCTGGACGCTCAGGAGCTTCCGCAGATTGGACACGTAGGAATGGATGCTCGCCCGTGCGCCCGACGGGGGCCAGCCCTCCCAGAGCGCGGTGATCAACCGGTCGACACTGACGGCACTGTTGCGGTTCATCAGCAGCAGCGCCAGCACCGCCCGCTGTTTGGGGGTGCCCAATGGCACCGTGGCGCCGTCCACGCTCATCTCCAGCGGCCCGAGCAGGCCGAGTTCGAGACGTGTGTCCACCATCGCGCTTACCAACCCCTCGGATCCTCCGGGCCGCCGTCGATCATCGATGATGTCATTGTGATACGAATCGAGTGGATTCGGTAAGAACCCGCGGATCGCCGCGCATCGCCGGGTTGGCGCGGCGGCGTTGTGCTGGCGGCCCTCCCGTGCCGCGCGGCACACCTGGAAGGTGCTGTCCGCCAAGGCCCTTGCCTGGATCACGCGAATTCTTTTGTTGCTCAAAACGATGTGGGCTGTCAATGACCGACCGTGTCGGTGGAGACGACGACCAGCTCGTTGCTGGTGTCCCACGCCTTGACGAAGAGGGCCATGGGGATCTGCTCGTCGCGGCCCTTGGGGCTTCCGCTGTCGTTGATGTGCACGACGTTGTTCGCGGTGTCGACACCGGTCACCACCACGGCGTGGTCGGACACCGGGTTGCCGTTGTCGTCTTCGGTCTCGATCGGCTGGCCCCAGATCATCTCGGCGTTGACGCTGACCATCACCGCATGGCCAGTGCCCAACAGGTGCTCGACGCCCTCGATGCCGGCGGGGATCCCGGACTTGGCCGCGTGGTCTTTGTCGCTGATCACCGCGTCGATCTTGTACTGCTCGAGCAGGGTGGGCACGTCGCCGAACACGGTGCCCTGCCCCGAGTTCGGGTCCTTGGTGTTGGAGGGCTTGATGTAGATCGAGCCGGGGTGGATGGCGCTCGGCGTGGACTGGGCCTCCTTGATGATCGCCCCCTCCGAGGGTTCCCTGCCGGTCAGTTGGCCGACCAGGTCCGCGCTCGACATGATGACGCAGTCGTCGTACTTCTGGTGGCGCCACCACTGGGCGGCGGCCGCTGGGTCGCCATACATGGTGCCCGAGGCCGCGCCGGCCGGGGTGGCCGACCCCAGGGCGATGACACCGGCGGCCGCCGCGACAGTAACCGCCCTGGCGATGGCGGCGCTCTTGCAGGTCTTCATGGCGTTGTCCTTCTCTCGCTGCCGACCGGCGGTCCGGCGGTTGAGAAAACGTTCTGATCTTGGCCTTTTCGTTATCTCCACGAATTCTTGGAGTGACCCGGCGCCGCTAGGGCGCACGCGGCCGAAAAGACCAACAGGTGCCGACGAAGGCGCAGGCGGTCCGTTGCACGCCCAGGTGTCGACGTAGCCCCCGCCCAGCTTGGTCAGGGCCACCCACTCGGTGTCAACTGAACAGGTGTCGAAGCTAGGCGCGGGTCATCGCGTAGTAGGCGCCCCGCCGGGACAGCAGTTCGGCGTGGTTGCCCTGTTCCACAATGCGGCCCGCCTCCACCACGAGGATGCGGTCGGCATCGCGGATCGTCGAAAGTCTGTGTGCAATAACGAAACTCGTCCGATCTCGACGCAGCTCGGTCATGGCCCGCTGGATCAGAACCTCGGTGCGGGTGTCCACCGAGCTCGTCGCCTCATCCAGGATCAGCAATTGCGGACGGGCCAGGAACGCGCGCGCGATGGTGATGAGTTGCTTCTCGCCGGCGCTGATGTTGCCGCCGTCGCCGCTGATCCGGGTCTGGTAGCCGGCGGGCAGCGTATGCACGAACCGGTCGACGTAGGCGGCGGTGGCGGCCTCCGCCACCTCGTCGGCCGTGGCGTCCGGCCGCCCGTAGGCGATGTTCTCCTCGATCGTCCCCTCGAAGAGCCAGGTGTCCTGCAGGACCATGCCGATTCGCGACCGCAGCGACTCCCGGCTCACCGTGGTGATGTCGACGCCGTCGACGAGGATCCGGCCCGAGTCGACGTCGTAGAAACGCATCAGCAGGTTCACCAGCGTGGTCTTGCCCGCCCCGGTCGGCCCGACGATCGCCACCGTGCTGCCCGGTTCGGCCACCATCGACAGGTCGTGGATCACCGGCACGCCCGCACGGTAGGCGAAGCTCACATGCTCGAACTCGACACGGCCGCGCTGCCCGTTGGTTCCTGGGACGGGCGTCGATCCGCGGTACCCCGCCGCTGGCGGTTCGGGGGCCGCGTCTGGCGGCTCCTCGGGCTCGTCGAGCAGGCCGAACACCCGCTCTGCGCTGGCCACTCCGGATTGCAGCATGTTGTACATCCCGGCGACCTGGCTGAGCGGGGCGTTGAACTGCCGCACGTACTGAATGAACGCCTGGATGTTGCCGAGCGTGATGCGCCCCGTGGCTACCTGGACGCCGCCGACCACGGCCACCGCGACGTAGCCGAGGTTGCCGACGAACGTCGTCGCCGGGCCCACCAGCCCCGAGACGAACTGGGCGCCGAAACTGGCCCGGTAAACGTCGTCGTTGTAGCGGTGGAATTGCTCGCGGGCCGCCGCGCCGTGGCCGAACGTCTTGACCACCGTGAATCCGCTGTAGGTCTCCTCGATGTGGGCGTTGAGGCGCCCGATGCTGGTCCACTGCGCCACGAAGAGGCGTTGCGAGCGCCGCGCGATCGCCCGGGTCACAAGTAACGACAAGGGCACCGTCGCAACGGCGATGAGGGTCAGCACCGGCGCGATGGACAGCATCATCGCAAGCACCGTCAGAAAGGTCAGGATTGCCGTCAGCAGCTGGCTGATGGTCATCGACAGGGACGATTGGACATTGTCGATGTCATTGGTGACCCGGCTGAGCAGTTCACCGCGTTGCCGACCGTCGAAGTACGACAGGGGCAGCCGGTGAACCTTGTCCTCGACGTCGGAGCGCAGCGCCACCATGGTGCGCTGGACTGTGACGTTGAGCAGCCTGGCCTGTCCCCACATCAGCAGTGCGGCGAGCGCATACAGCGCCAGCGCCAGCGCCAGCGTTCTCGCCACGGCACCGAAGTCCACGCCCCGGCCCGGAATCACGCTCATGCCCGACAGCAGGTCGGCGAACGCGTTGTCCCCGTGGGCCCGCGCCGCCGCGACGGCCTGCGCCTTGGTGATCCCGGCCGGCAGCCGTCGGCCGACGACGCCGTTGAACAACAAATCGGTGGCGTGGCCCAGGATTCTCGGCACGACGACGCCGATCACGGTGCCGGCGATGCCCAGGGAAAGCACCGCCACCGTCAGTCCTCGCTGCGGCGCAAGCCGTTTGAGTAGCCGGGTGGCCGATCCCCAGAAGTCGCGCGAGCGGGCCGCCGGGGCCGCCGCCGGCGCCCCGCGGACCGGCTTCCGGGGCGCGGCACTCACGGCGTGCCCCCGACGCGACCAGAGCGCGCCGCGTCGACCGACTGTGAGTCGGCGAACTCCGCGTAGGTGGGGCAGTCGGCCAGCAATGATTCGTGCGTGCCACGCCCCACCAGCGCCCCGTTGTCGACGACGATCACCTGGTCTGCCTGGGCTGCGGTCGAAACTCGTTGCGTCACAAGGATCGTCGTGGCGTCGGCAAAGGCGTCGCGCAGCGCCTTACGGACGCGGGCGTCGGTGTGCACGTCCAGCGCGGCGAACGAGTCGTCGAACAGGAAGATGGCCGGGCGACGGATGACGGCGCGGGCGATCGCCAGGCGTTGCCGCTGGCCGCCCGACAGATTGATGCCGCCCTGCGCGACGCGCATGCGCAGGCCGTCATCGTGCGCCCGCACGAACCCATCTGCGTCGGCCACGCGCAGCGCTTCCCACATCTGTTCGTCCGTGACCACCTGGCCGGGCGCGGCGCCGTAGCTCAGGTTGTCCGCGACGGTGCCAGAGAAGAGGTACCCGCGCTGGGGCACCAGCCCGATCGCCGACCACAGCGTCTCGGTGCGGTAGTCGCGGACGTCGACGTCGTCGACGAGGACGGCCCCGCCCGTCACGTCGTAGAGCCGGCAGATCAGGGAGATCAGTGTCGACTTGCCTGAACCGGTGCTGCCGACGATCGCGGTGGTGGTGCCGGGCCGCGCCGTCAGCGAGATGTCTTCCACCACAGGACGTTCCGCGCCCGGGTAGGTGAAGGTCGCCCGGTCCAGGCGCACCTCCCCGGCGATGCCGCCCGACGGGGCCACCGGCTGCTCCGGATCGCCGACCGCGGCGCGGGTGGTCAGCACCTCGGTGATCCGTTCGGCACACACCGACGCTCGCGGCAGCACGACGAGCGTCATCGTCGCCATCAGGACCGCCATCAGGATCTGCGTGAAGTAGGCGAGGAAGGCGGTGAGCGAACCGACCTGCATCTCGCCGCGGTCGATGCGCAGCCCACCGAACCAGATCAGAGCGACGCTGGACAGGTTGATGGTCAGCGTGGTCACCGGCAGCATCAGCGCCTGCAGATTGCCCGCGCCCAGCGCCGTCTCGGACAGGGAGGTGTTGGCCCGGGCGAAGCGGTCGCGCTCGAAGGGCTCCCGCGCGAAGGCGCGCACCACCCGCACGCCGGACAGCTGGTCGCGCATGACCCGGTTGATGCCATCGATCAGGCCCTGCATGCGGCGCAGCAGCGGCAGCATCCGCGACATGATGAGGTAGTTCGCCACCGCCATGGTGGGAACGCTCACCAGCAGCAGCCAGGTCAGCGCGGCTTCCTGATGGATGGCCATGGCGATTCCGCCGACGCACATGATCGGGGCGGTGACGAGCACTGTCGCCGATATCTGCACCAGGTACTGGATCTGCCGGACGTCGTTGGTGCTGCGGGTCAGCAGCGTGGGGGCGCCGAACCGCGCGGTTTCTCGCTCGGAGAAGGTGGTCACGTGATCGAACACCGCGCGCCGGAGGTCGCGGCCCAAGCCCATCCCCGTTCGGGAGCCGAAATAGGTGGCAGCCACCGAGCACAGCACCTGGAAGCCGGTGACCGCCAGCATCACCAGGCCGAGCCCGACGATGGTGGCGGTGTCGCCCCTGGCGACGCCGTCGTCGATGATCGCGGCGTTGACCGTCGGCAGGTACAGCGATCCCATGGTGCTGAGCAACTGGAGCCCCATCAGCGCCGCGACCAGCCGACGGTACGGCCGGATGTACTGGCGCAGCAGTGCCAGGAGCATCTGGTAACTGTCGCACACCGCCGGCGCCCGGGTCGCGACCACCGCGCGGGGGTGCCACCCGCATCGCCGGATCGAAATGCCTGCTCAGATGGCGCGTCGGTGGTTGACCCACGGGGCTGCCGCTACAGTGCATCGTGTGACCTGCAGTTGGCATACCAGCGGTGCGGCGTAGCGTGAGGGCGCTGGCTGTTGCGGCATCGGTCCTGATGATCCTGATCCCGACGGTCACCGCCTGCTCCAGCGGCGGCGACAACAAGCCGGGCTCGTCGGGCCCCTCGACGTCGGGGAACGCGGAGGGTCACCACGGGCCGATGTTCCCGCAATGCGGCGGCGTCAGCGATCAGACGGTGGCGGAGCTGACGAAGATGAGCGGGCTGGTCAACACCGCCCGGAACTCGGTGGGCTGTCAGTGGCTGGCGGGCGGCGGAATCCTGGGGCCGCACTTCTCCTTCTCCTGGTACCGCGGCAGCCCGATCGGGCGCGAGCGCAAGACCGAGGAGTTGTCACGCGCGAGCGTCGAGGACGTCAACATCAACGGGCACGGTGGCTTCATCGCGATCGGCAACGAGCCCAATCTGGGCGACTCGCTCTGCGAGGTCGGCATCCAATTTCAGGACGACTTCATCGAATGGTCGGTCAGCTTCAACCAGAAACCGTTTCCGCCACCGTGCGACATAGCGAAAGAACTTGCCCGTCAGTCGATTGCGAACTCCAAATGATCGCCCCGACGGGTTTCGGCCGCCGTGCGAAAGCCGCCGCCACCGTGGCGATCCTCGCCCTGCTGGTCCTGACCGGCTGCTCGAAGTCGATCGGTGGGACCGCGATCAAGGCCGGTGGCAACGTCCCGCGCAACAACAACTCCCAGCAGCAGTATCCGAACCTGCTCAAGGAGTGTGAGGTGCTGACCAGCGACATCCTCGCCAAGACCGTCGGCGCGGATCCGCTCGACATCCAGAGCACGTTCGTCGGAGCGATCTGCCGGTGGCAGGCGGCCAACCCGGCCGGTCTCATCGACATCACCCGGTTCTGGTTCGAGCAGGGCAGCCTGTCCGAGGAGCGCAAGGTCGCCGACTTCCTCAAGTACAAGGTCGAGAGCCGCAACATCGCCGGGATCGAGTCGATCGTCATGCGTCCCGACGACCCCAACGGCGCGTGTGGGGTGGCCAGCGACGCGGCGGGGGTCGTGGGCTGGTGGGTCAATCCTCAGGCGCCGGGGATCGACGCCTGTGGGCAGGCCCTCAAGCTCATGGAACTGACCCTGGCCACCAACTCCTGAGCGTTACCGCGGCACTTCGAAGCCGGTCAGGGCCGCTCGGCCGGGTTCCAGCGCCTTCCAGCCGCAGGGCACGTCGAGCACGGCGATGGCCGATGTCGGAAATTTCACGGAAACGCGTTCCAGCGCAGCGTCGTTCGAGCCGTTGTCGGCCAGGATGAGCGCCAACTCGGACATCGTGGGCTCGTGGCCGACGACCAGCAGGGTGCCGACGTCGTCGGCCGTCCGCGAGATCTCGTCGATCATCGTCCCGGGCGTACTTGCGTAGATCCGATCGGTGAACCGGGTCGGGGCGTCGACCCGGGTGTTTTCCAGGGTCTGTCGCGCCCGGGTGGCGGTGGAGCACAGCACCGCGTCGATGACGGGCGCGTGGGCGCGCAACCAGTCACCGGCCAATCCGGCCTCACGAATGCCACGGGGCGCCAGCGGGCGGTCATGGTCGGCGACGCCCTCCGGGTAATCCGACTTCGCGTGCCGCATCAGCAATAGGGTGCGCCGACGGTTCATCGGGCTCACGATAATGAGTGGACACTTCGAGTGCCATGGCGCGCGCAATTGCGACTCTTCGGCCAAATGCTCCGGATATTTCAAATTGTGAACAAATAACGGGTTTCCTCGGTACCTTCTGAGCTGTCCTGAGCTTGCCGGGGATGGGAGCCGCCGATGTCGCCCTATGTGATCGCAGCGACCGAGGCCGTCGCCGTGGTGTCCGAGGACCTGACGGGGCTCGGCGAGGCGCTCAAGGGGGCGGCCGCCGCCGCGGCGCCCTCGACGACCAGGATCATTGCGGCGGCCGGTGACGAGGTGTCCGCGGCCGTCGCGAGCCTGTTCGGCGGTTACGCGCAGGAATTTCAAACGCTGACGGCGCGGGCGACGCAGTTCCAAGCCCAGTTCGCGCACGCGCTGAGCGCGGCCGGCGCGGCCTATGCCTCCGCCGAGGCCGCGAACGTGTCGGTGCTGCAGGCGCTGGGGCAACAGGCCGAGAGCCTGGGGGTCTTCGCACCCATCGAGCAACTGTTGGGCCGTCCGCTGTTCTCCACCGGCGCCGGGACCGGCGGAGCGCCGGGCGCCGGGGCGGGCGGCATCCCCAACGCCACGGTCACCCCCACCGGCGGAGCGTTGCCGACCAACACCACCGCGGCCCTCACCGCGCCCGCCACGAATGGGGTGACCGGGGTCAAGGTGGGGTTCTCGTTCCTGCAGATTCCGCTCGGCACGTCCTCCTTCTTCGGAATTCCACTGGGCCCCTTCAGCTTCCCCGCCCCGGCGCATTGGTATTTCCCGACGCAGGCGGACGGTTCGGTGCACGCCAACGGCGTCATCTATCTGCAGCACGGCTTCGGGGCGATCGGTTGGTTCTACGACCCGTTGGCCATGCAGCTGGCGCAGCAAACGGACAGCATCGTGGTGGTGCCCACCGTGCCATCGATCCCCTTGCCGTTCGGCGCCTGGCTGAACGCGCCGCAGATGCAGCAGGGCGTGGCCTCGCTGTTCCTGGGCGGCCAGACGGCGCTGAATGTCAGCGCCAACCAGGCCGGCTTCATGGGCAAGCTGCCGTCCGACTTCATCCTGGCCGGGCATTCGGCCGGCGGCGGCCTGGCGACGATCGCCGCCGGCGACTACATCGCGGATCTCGGGGCGAACACCGCCGCCAACAACCTTCGCGGCGTGGTGATGTTCGACGGCGTCGCCTCCGATTCCTCCGCCTTCGCGGCCGCGATCGCCAACCTGCAGGCGTTGCACATCCCCGACTATGTGGTGGCGGCGCCGCCCCAGCCGTGGAACCTCTTCGGTGCCACCACCAACGAGCTGGTCGGTCTGAACCCGGGCCAGTTCGTCGGTGTCGAGCTGGTCAACGGCTCGCACGTCGACTCGATGGTGGGCGAACACCCGCTCGTCGATTTCGTCGCCCAGTTGCTGACCGGGTTCTCCCCTCCGGGGAACACCCAGGCGGTGTACACCCTGTCCACTGGGTGGATCAACGACATCTACGCGGGAGCCGGACCGACCGACCCGATCTACGGCGTCTACGGACCCACCGGCGGCTACGTGTTCCCCGGCGGTCAGGCGATCATTCTGGGCCGGGCAGCCGGGATCGTCTTGCCGGTCTGATCCGGCGGCGGCGGCGGTTCACCCGGACGTGCCGGGCGAGGTCCCGCGTCTTGTCGGTGCGCAGACCTAGACTTCGCGGTGCCCTGATAGCCGCGTTGATCCGAAAGGGGCGCCGCGATGCGATTCCTGCACACCGCCGACTGGCAGCTGGGCATGACCCGCCACTTCCTGGCGGGCGACGCGCAGCCCCGCTTCTCGGCTGCCCGCCGCGACGCGGTGTCCGGTCTGGGCGCGCTCGCCGCCGAGGTCGGCGCCGAGTTCGTCGTGGTGGCGGGGGACGTCTTCGAGCACAATCAGCTGTCCCCGCAGGTCGTCGGCCAGTCCCTCGAAGCCATGCGCGCCATCGGGATTCCCGTCTACCTGCTGCCCGGCAATCACGATCCGCTCGACGCGTCGTCGGTGTACACCAGCGCGCTCTTCACGGCCGACCGCCCCGACAACGTGGTGGTGCTCGACCGGGCCGGCGTGCACGAGGTGCGCCCCGGGGTGGAGATCGTCGCCGCGCCCTGGCGGACCAAGGCGCCCACCACCGACCTGGTCGCTAAGGTCCTGGACGAACTGCCCGGCTCGTCCGAGGCGCCGGTGACCCGGATCCTCGTCGCCCACGGCGGCGTCGACGTGCTCGATCCCGACCGCGACAAACCCTCGCTGATCCGGCTCGCCAGCCTCGACGACGCGCTGGCCCGCGGCGCGCTGCATTATGTGGCGTTGGGGGACAAGCACTCCCGCACGCAGGTGGGTGGCAGCGGCCGCGTGTGGTACTCCGGCGCCCCGGAAGTCACCAATTTCGACGACGTGGAGGCCGACTCGGGTCACGTCCTCGTCGTCGACGTCGACGACAATGGCGTGACCGTCACTTCCCGCCACGTTGGCCGCTGGCGGTTCGTCACGATGCACCGGCAGGTCGACACCAGCCGCGACATCGCCGACCTCGACATGAACCTGGATCTCATGACCGACAAGGACCGCACGGTGGTCCGGCTGGCGCTGACCGGCTCCCTGACGGTGACCGACCGCGCCGCGCTGGACGCCTGCCTCGACAAGTACGCCAGGTTGTTCGCGTGGCTGGGGCTGTGGGAACGCCACAGCGACCTGGCCGTCGTCCCCGCCGACGGAGAGTTCACCGATCTCGGCATCGGCGGATTCGCCGCCGCCGCCGTCGAGGAACTCGTCGCCACCGCCCGGGCGGACACGGAACGGGCCGCCGACGCGCAGGCGGCACTGGCGCTCTTGCTGCGCCTGGCCGATAGGGGTGCCGCATGAAGCTGCATCGACTGGTTCTCACGAACTATCGCGGCATCGCGCACCGGGACATCGAGTTCCCGGACCACGGCGTGGTGGTCGTCTCCGGCGCCAACGAGATCGGCAAGTCGTCCATGGTCGAGGCGCTGGACCTGTTGCTGGAGTCCAAGGACCGCTCGACCAAGAAGGAAGTCAAGCAGGTTAAACCCGCCCACAGCGACGTCGGCTCCGAGGTTCGAGCCGAAATTAGCTGCGGACCATACCGTTTCAGCTACCGCAAGCGTTTCCACAAGAAGTGTGAGACCGAGTTGACGATGCTCGCGCCGCGGCGCGAGCAGCTGACCGGGGACGAAGCGCACGACCGGGTGCGTGCCATGCTGGCCGAGACGGTGGACAACGACCTGTGGCATGCCCAGCGGGTGCTGCAGTCGTCCTCGACCGCCGCGGTGGACCTGTCCGGCTGCGACGCGTTGTCGCGCGCGCTCGACGTCGCGGCCGCCGACAACGGGGGGCCGCAGGGCACCGAGCCGCTGCTGATCGAGCGGATCGACGCCGAATACGCCCGTTACTTCACCGCCACGGGCCGCCCCACCGGCGACTGGGCCGCCGCGATCTCCCGGCTGGCCGCCGCCGAGGCGCAGGTCGCGGAATGCACGGCGAAACTGGCCGAGGTGGACGATCGGGTATCCCGCCACGCCGTCCTCACCGAGCAGGTGGCCGAGCTGTCGCAGCAGCGCATCGCCGCCGGCCCGCGGCTGGCGGCCGCGCGGGCCGCCGCCGAGCGGATCGCCGAGCTCACCGGCGAAGCCCGCGAAGCCGAACTGCTCGCCGCCGCTGAGTCCGCCACGAGCGCCGCGGCCAGCGCCGCCCACAAGGGCCGCCTCCGATTGCTTGCCGAAATCACGACGCGCACGGCCGCCGTCGCCGCCGCCGAAACCGAAGTGCAACTGGCCACCGACGCGCTATCGGTGGCGCGGGCCGCCGCCGAGGCCGCCGACGCCGCCGCCGAGGAGGCCGTGGCACTGCTCGCGCGCCTGCAGCACCGGGCGGAGTGTGCCCGCGGTGCCGTCGACCGGCTCGCCGACCGCGAGGAGGCCGAGCGGCTGCGGTCGCGGTTGGCCAAGATCGACGCCACACAGCACGACCGCGACCGGATCCGCGCCGAGCTGTCGTCGGTGGTGGTCACCGACGATCTGCTGCGGCGGATCGAGGACGCCGCGGCCGCGGTCGACCGCATCGGCGACCAGCTGGCGTTGACGTCGGCGGCGGTCGAGTTCGCGGCCATCACCGACATCGAATTGGACACCGGTGACCGACGGGTGGCCCTGTCGGCGGGCCGAACGTGGTCGACGACCGCGATCGGCCCCACAACGGTCGGGGTCCCCGGTGTGCTGACGGCGCGCATCACGCCCGGCGCGACCACGCTGGACGTCCAGGCGAAATACGCTGCCGCGCAACGGGAGCTGTCCGACGCTCTGACCGAAGCGGACGCCAAGGACGTGGCCGCCGCGCGGGCGGCGGTGGCGCACCGCCGCGAACTGCAGAGCACCCGCGACCAGCTGACCGCCACCCTGGCCGGTCTCCACGGCGACGAACGGGTCGAGGACCTGCGCGAGCGGCTCGCGCGGCTGAGCGCGGGCAACGGGCCGGACGTCGCCGAGATGGATGCCGACGCCGCGCGCGCCGAACTCGAGGTGGCCGAGGCAGCCCGCGTGGCCGCCGCCGCCCACTGCGAGACCAGTCGACGCACCGCCGCGGCGGCCGCCGGCAGGCTCGCCGAATTGGTCACGCGCACAACGGTTGCCGAGAACAAGCTGGAAACTCAACGCGACGAGCTGGCCGCGGTCACCGACCGGCTGGCACACGAGCGGGCGTCGGTCGGGGACGAGCTCCTGGCGGCGGCGGCGGACGCCGGTCTGCTCGCGGCGCAGAGCGCCCAGCGGCGCGTCGCCGAGCTGGCGGACGTCCTGGCGGCCGCCGCGCCGGACGACGTGGCGGCCGAACTGGACGCCGCATCGCAGGCGGCCGAATCCCTGCGGGATCGCTACGAACAGGCGGCCAGCGCGCTGCGTGAGATCGACATCGAGCTGTCCGTGTTCGGCACCGAGGGCCGCCACGGCAAGCTCGACGCCGCCCGAACCGAGCTCGAGCACGCCGCCGGCCAGCACTCGCGGGTGGGCGGCCGCGCCCGCGCCGCGGAGCTGCTGCGCTCGGTGATGGCGCGCCACCGCGACACCACCCGGTTGCGCTACGTCGAGCCCTACCGCGCGGAGTTGCAGCGCCTGGGGCGGCCGGTGTTCGGACCCACCTTCGAGGTGGACATCGATAGCGACCTCTGCATCCGCGCACGCACGCTCAACGGTGTCACGGTGCCGTACGAATCGCTGTCGGGCGGGGCCAAAGAGCAGCTCGGCATCCTGGCGCGGCTGGCGGGGGCCGCCCTGGTCGCCAAGGAGGACACCGTCCCCGTGGTGGTCGACGACGCGCTCGGTTTCACCGACCCCGAGCGGCTGACCAAGATGGGCGAGGTGTTCGACACCATGGGCGCGCACGGGCAGGTGATCGTGTTGACCTGCAGCCCGGACCGCTATGACGGGGTCAAGGGCGCCCACCGCATCGATCTGACCGCGTAGCAATCGCCGGGGAAGGGGCTCTCGCGCTGATGATCGCGGGCGTCCTCGGCAGAATGGTGTCCATGGCGGGCCGACACCGATGACCATGACCGCGAAACGGCGCCGGGTGCAGGAACGGCTCGCGCGACTGCCCGGTGTGCGGCCCGTCCGCCGGCCGATCTCCCCGGACGGCCCCGACGAGTTCGACCTGTACTACGTGCGCGCCGGGCGGAAGTCCGCGCACCCGCTGGTGATCATCCCCGGGGGTCCGGGGGTGGCGTCGGTGCAGATGTACCGGGGCTTGCGGCGCCGCGCCGCCACCGCCGGCCTCGACGTCATCATGATCGAGCATCGCGGGGTGGGAATGTCGCGCCACGACGACGCCGGCGTCGACCTGCCTCCAGAAGCGATCACCGTCAACCAGGTCGTCGACGACGTCGCGGCCGTGCTCGACGATGCCCACGTGGACTCGGCCGTCATCTACGGTGCCTCGTACGGCACCTATATCGCGGCCGGCGTGGGCGTCCGCCATCCCGGCCGGGTGCGGGCGATGATCCTCGACTCGCCCCTGCTGTCCCGGCATGACATCGTGATCGTCCGCAGGGCGATTCGCCGGTTGCTGCTCAAGGGCCAGAGCCCCGAAACCGCCACCATCGCACCGAAGATGCGCAAGCTGGTCGACGCCGGAGTGATGACCGCGTCGGCCACCCAGGTCGTCGCGACCATCTACGGATACGGTGGCGCCGCGCTGTTGGAGCGGCAGCTCGACCTGCTCCTCGACGGGCGAAAGCTGTTGTGGTGGACAATGTCCCGCTTCGCCACGCTGAGCCATTTGCCGTTCCGCTACGAGGAAGACCTGGTGAGCCGCATCGCGTTGCGCGAGCTCGACTACGCCGCGGAGCCCGACGGCCTGCCGCTCGACCCCGCCGTGGCGGAGCGCGAAACACGCACCCTGACGGCGACTTTCGAGGACGAGCCGTACGACCTTCCGGCCGAGATGCCGCGCTTCGGGTGGCCGACCGTCGTGGTTTCGGGCGGACGCGACCTCATCACCCCGCCAGCGGTGGCCAACCGCGTCGCGGCCCTGATCCCCGACGCGGTGCTGCTGAAGCTGCCCAGCATGGCGCACAGCGCCATCGACTTTCGCGAGCCCGCCGCACTCGTCATCGCCAGGACGGTGTGTCGCGGTGACGTGCACAGCCTTGCCGCCCGGGCGCCGGCGCTGGATGCCATGCCGGCGCGCCCCGAGGTGCGCCTGCTGTGGCAGGCGATCGGGTTGGCCGCCGCCATCGAGGGGGCGCTGCCCATCCCGAGGCCGCTGCGGCGGCGGATCAACTCCGCATGAATCCGATTGCGGTGTAGTTCAAGTCGGCAAGTCCCGTGGCGCCGAAGTTGGCCAGGGTGCTGCGTACCGCCACGTCACCGGGGGACTGCGTCAGCGGCAAACTGAAACCCTCGGCCCAGATCAACTTGTCGAGGTCGTTGGCCAGTGCCCGCGCCTTGGCCGGGTCCAGTTCGTGGAGGGTCCCCTCGATCGCGGCGTCGATCTCCGGGCTGCCGATCTTGCCGAAATTGCTTGCGCCGTCGGACTTGTAGATCTGGGTCAGCGACGACAGCGGGAACGCGTCGCCGAGCCAGCCGAACTGCGCCATGTCGAAGGCGCCGACGTTGACGTAGTTGCTGAAGAACCCGCTGCCCGACCTCGCGACCAGCTCCAGCTTGACCCCGATCTGCGCGAGGCTGTGCTGCGCGATCTGCGCGAATTGCTTGCTGCCCTGGGCGTCGTAGAACAGGTCGCGGATGACAAGCTGGCGGCCGTCCTTCTCGCGGAACTGACCGTTCAGCTTCCAGCCGAGCGCGTCGAGCTCGCGCCGGGCCGCGTCGGGGTCGTAGGGGTCGACGCGGCTGTTGTCCTGGTAGCCCTCCTGCCCGGCCACGTAGATGTGGTTGCTCAGCGCGACCGGGTTGTTGGTGAGCCCGTATTGGACGACCTTGGCGATGGTCTGGCGGTCGATCCCCTTGGACACGGCCAGGCGTAGCGCTTTGTCGGACAGGATCGACCCGTGGGCGCCGTTGAACGTGAAGTGCGACCAGCTCGGGGCGGGCGCGCGCCGGATCGAGATGCCCTTGGTGCGCTGCGCGATGGTCAGCTGGTCCACCGATCCCACGCCGGTCGCGTCGATCGTGTTGTTCTGCAGCGCGGGTAACCGCGCGGCATCGTCGAGCACCAGGTAGGTGATGCTGTCCAGCCGGGGCCGTGGCCCCCACCATCTCGGGTTGCGGGTCAACACGATTCGCTGGGTGGTGCGGTCCAGCGACGACACGACGAACGGTCCGGCCGAGGGCCCCGGGCCCTCCAGCTGCCCCTTGTTGAACGCCTCCGGCGTCGCCGTCGCGGTCGCCGGTAGCAGCATGCCGTTGCCGGCGAACATGCCGCGCCACTCGGCGTAGGGCTGGGCGAAGGTCACGACGGCTTGGCGGTCGTCGACGCCGCGGGTCACCGACGCGACACGCTCGGCGCCGTTGGTCCCCGCGATGTCGAAGTTCTTGTCGGCCCCGCTGGTCGCATGGATCTGCGCGGCGATGTCCTGCCAGGTGATCGGTGCGCCGTCCGACCACACCGCCTTGGGGTTGATGGTGTAGGTGACCACCTGGGGCGACGTCCCGGTGAGCTCTACGCTGGTGAAGTAGTCGGTGTCGACGGTGGTCGAGCCGTCCGGCCCGATCACGAACGCCCGCGGCAGGGTTGCCTTCATCATCGAGGCGACCTCCGCGGAGTTGCCGTCGATGTGCAGGATGTTGAAGTTCGGCGGGAAGTCGCTGAGCGCCAGGCGCAGGTTGCCGCCGTCCCGCAGGGTGGCGGGGTCCTGCGGGTTGACGTCGCTGGTCCTGCCGACTTGCGCGTTGCTGCCGGTCGGCGCCGCGAGATTGATGGCCGGGGAGCACCCGGTGAGCGTCACGGCCAGCGCGAGCACCAGGCTCAGCACCCGCCGCAATCGAGCCTGCGTCCGCTGCGCCGTTGCGCCCGGAAACCGCACCCTGCGCGCAGGCTCGGCGCGGTGGGCGCGGTCTCGAGGGGCCGGACGCGCCGCGCCCCGGTCAGACACGGTTCCCCGGATCGGGTTGCGGCACCGCGCCCAGCAGCCGCCGCGTGTACTCGTGCTGCGGATCGGCGAACACCCGCTCGCTGTCGCCCTGTTCGACGATCCGACCGGCATGCATCACCACCACCTGGTGCGCGAGGTGCTTGACCACCGAGAGGTCGTGCGAGACAAACAGATACGAGAGGCCGAACTGCTCCTGCAGGTCGAGCAGCAGGTTGATGATGCCCGCCTGGATGGAGACGTCGAGCGCGGAGACCGGTTCGTCGAGCGCCAGGATCTTGGGCTGTAGCGCCAGCGCCCGCGCGATGCCGATGCGCTGCTTCTGCCCGCCCGAGAACTCGGCGGGGTAGCGGACCGCGTCCGCACGGGTCAAACCGACGATGCCGAGCAATTCGGCGACGCGGGTGTTGGTGTCGCCCTTGTCGAAGCCGTTGGCCTGCAAGGGTTCGGCGATCAGCTCGTACACGGGCAGCCGCGGATCGAGCGACGCCACCGGGTCCTGGAAGACGACCTGGATGTCGCGTCGCAGCGACCGCCGCGACCTCGGACTCAACGTGGCGACGTCGGCGCCGAGCACCTCGATCGAACCCGCCTGCGGGACGGTCAGTTCGAGGATCTCGTGCAAGGTGGTCGACTTGCCCGAACCGGATTCGCCGACGATGCCCAGGGTGCGCCCCTGGTGCAGCTCGAAGCTGACGCCGTCGACGGCGCGGACCTCGCCGACGGCGCGGCGAAACAGGACGCCCTTGGTCAGTTTGTAGGTCTTGACCAGGTCACGCACCCGCACGACGACCGGCGAGTCACCCGAGGAGGCCGGGCCCGCGTCGGTGTTGATGCCGTAGATGTCGGCGGCGCTGCGGCCGTCGACCTCGTCGGTGCGGATGCATGCCGCGCCGTGCCCGGCTCCCACCTCGAACAACCCCGGTTCCGCGGCGCGGCACTCGTCGATGGCCAGCGGGCAGCGCGGAGAGAACGGGCAGCCGGGCGCGAGGCCCGCCAACGACGGAGGGGCCCCCGGAATCGGCACCAGCCGGGTGCCCTGCGCGGCGTCCAGCCGGGGCACCGAACCCAGCAGCCCCACCGTGTAGGGCATCCGGCGGTCCCGATACAGATCGGCCACGCCGGCGGACTCGACGACGCGCCCGGCGTACATCACCAGCGCCCGGTCGGCGAACTCCGCGACCACCCCCAGGTCGTGAGTGATGATCAGCACGCCGGCGCCGGTCACGTCGCGCGCCGTCTTGAGCACTTCGAGGATCTGCGCCTGCACCGTGACGTCGAGCGCGGTGGTGGGTTCGTCGCAGATGAGCAAGTCCGGGTCATTGGCGATCGCGATCGCGATCACCACCCGCTGGCGTTCGCCGCCGGACAGCTCGTGCGGGAAGGCCCGGGCGCGCCGCTGCGGCTGCGAAATGCCCACGAGTTCAAGCAATTCCACGGCCCGCCGGCGGGCCGCCTTCTTGCCGACCCCGGACTGGTGGACTTCGATCGCCTCGGCGATCTGGTCACCGACGGTGTACACGGGCGTCAGCGCGGACATCGGGTCCTGGAACACCATGCCGACCGTCTTGCCGCGGAACCGCGACATCGCGCCGTCGGCGAGGCCCAGCAGCTCCGTGCCGTGCAGGCGCACCGAGCCGCGCACCGTCGCATACTGCGGCAGCAGGCCCACGACGGCCATCGCCGAGACGGACTTGCCCGAGCCGGATTCGCCCACCATGGCCACCACCTCGCCCGGGTCGATGCGGTAGGTGATGCCCCGCACCGCCGTCACCGGGTGGCCGTCGCCCGGAAAGTCGACCTCCAGGCCGCTGACCTCCAGAAGGGCACTCATCGGCGCGGCCCACTGCCCGGGTCGAGCGCGTCGCGCAGACCGTCGCCGGTCACGTTGGCGCACACCAGGATCAGCACCAGCACCCCCGCCGGAAACAGGAATACCCACGGGAAGGTGGTGGCCGACTGGGTGCCGTTGGCGATCAGCGTCCCCAACGACACATCCGGCGGCTGGATGCCGAACCCGAGGTAGCTCAGGCTGGTCTCGGCCAGGATCGCCGAAGCGACGTTGAGCGCGGCGTCGATGATGAGGATTGACGCCACGTTGGGCACCACGTGCCCGACGATGATCCGGCGACTGGACACGCCCATGTACCTTGCCGCGCGGATGAATTCGCGGTCACGCAGGCTCATGGTCATGCCGCGCACCATGCGTGAGCTCACCATCCAGCCGAACCCGGCCAGCAGCAGGACGAGTAGCAAGATGTTGGCCGAGTTCTTGATTCGCGGTGTGACGATGGCGATGAGGATGAACGCGGGCACCACCAGCAGCAGGTCCACCAGCCACATGAGCGCCCGGTCGCGCCAGCCGCCGAAATAGCCCGCGATCGATCCCACGGTCGCGGCGATGCCCGTCGAGATGAACGCCACGCACACGCCGATCAGCATCGACTTCTGCATCCCGCGCAGGATCTGCGCCAGCAAGTCCTGGCCCAGGGCGTTGGTGCCCAGCCAGTGACTCCCGTTGGGGGGCTGCAGCAGCGCGTTGAAGTCCAGGTCCTCGTAGGAATACGGCAGCACCGGGGGCAGCGCGTAGCAGCCGACGAACAGCAACACCAGCAGGACCAGCGACGCCACCGCGATCCGGTTGCGCGCGAACCGGCGCAGCACCAGCGTGCGGCGCGACGTGAATGTCGTCACCTCCGAACCCGAAATCCCGTGGGCGCTCATGAGACCCGCACCCTGGGATCGAGGGCGGCGTAGAAGACGTCGGAGAGCAGCCCGGCCAGCAACACCACCGTGCCGGAGAACAGCGTGATCGCGGCGATGATGTTGGTGTCCTGCGTCGAGATGCCTTGTACCAGCCATTCGCCCATGCCGTGCCAGCCGAAGATCTTCTCGACGAACACCGCCCCGGTGACGAGGCCCGCCACCCCGTAGGCGAACAGCGTGGCCAACGGGATCAGCGCGGTGCGCAGCCCGTGCTTGAGCAGGGCGCGCCGGCGGGTGAGTCCCTTGGCACGGGCGGTGCGGATGAAGTCCTGGCCGAGGACGTCGAGCATGGCGTTGCGCTGGTACCGGCTGTACCCGGCGGCGCCGATCAGGGCAAGGGTCAGCGAAGGCAGCACGAGGTGCCGTAACCGGTCGAGCAATTGGTATCCGACGCCTCCGGTCACGCCGGGCGATGTCTCGCCGGTGTAGTCGAAAAGGTGAGCGTCGAGGGCCCAGTTAGTCCGGAGCCCGGCGAGGATGAGCAGGTTGGCGATGACGAAGCTCGGGGTGCTGAGGATCAGCAGCGCGAACATGGTGACGACGCGGTCGCTGAGGTGGTATTGGCGGATCGCGCCCCACGCGCCCGCGGCGATGCCCAGCACGGTGCCCACCACCGAGCCGATGACCAGCAACCGCAGGGTGACGCCGACGCGGCGCCACAGCGTGCCGCCCACGGGCTGGCCGGTGATGGTGGTTCCGAAGTCGCCCTGCAGGGTGTGGGATGCCCAGTGCAGGTACCGGATCGGGATCGGCACGTCCAGCCCCAGCGCGTGGGCCTTGGCATCGATGACGGCCTGCGGGGGCCGTGGGTTGCGCTGCAGCAGGGTGTCGAGCGGCGAGAACGCCAACGACGTCAGGCAGTATGTCAAAAACGAGGCCAAGGCCAGCAGCAGCACATAGTTCAGCAGCCGGCGCGCGAGGAATCGAGTCATGCCCGACCGCGTCGCCCGTGTCGCATTGGGACAGGTTAACCAGCCGGGCGCGACCCGGCCGGGTACCGTCGCCCGATCCTTGCGATTCCGTTGATTCTGAAGGGTGAATTCCGGGTGGGCGGAAATTAAGATCCTCGGCGGCACCCGCGATCCGGCAAATCGGTGCCGCGAGTCCCGAGGAGCGCGTATGACCGTCACCGACCACTACCTGGCCAACAACGCCGAGTACGCGAGCGCGTTCCACGGCCCCCTGCCGTTACCCCCGAGCAAACACGTCGCCGTCGTCGCCTGCATGGACGCCCGGCTCGACGTCTACCGCGTCCTCGGCCTGAACGAGGGGGAGGCCCATGTAATCAGGAACGCAGGCGGCGTCGTCACCGACGACGTCATCCGTTCCCTCGCGATCAGCCAGCGGCTGCTCGGCACGCGAGAGATCATCCTGATCCACCACACCGACTGCGGGATGCTCACCTTCACCGACGACGACTTCAAGCGCGCCATCCAGGAAGAGGCCGGGGTGAAACCGCCCTGGGCGGCCGAAGCCTTCCCGGATGTGGCCGAGGACGTCCGGCAGTCGCTGCGTCGCATCGAGAACAGCGTCTTCGTCACCAAGCATGTCTCGGCTCGCGGCTTCATCTTCGACGTCGCCACCGGCAAGCTGGATGAAGTCATCCTCTAGCCCACCGTTGCCTCCCTCGCCGCGCCCTCTGCCGAGCAGACGCAAAATCACCTAATTCGGCCCGAATTTGGGCGATTTTGCGTCTGCTCGCGCGGGGTCCCCCCTGCTCGCGCGGGGGTGGCCTCCCTGCTCGCGCGACTCGTCATTGACATCGGCCAGCCCTGCTGATTCTATTGATGACAATAATCGTTAACTTGGTCAAACCTACCGGAATAACCATGACAGGATCCCCATGACCAACGCTGTGACAGCCGGGCCTGCCGTAGGCCAGTACGAATTGAGCCATCTGCGCTCGCTGGAGGCCGAGGCCATCCACATCATTCGGGAGGTCGCCGCGGAGTTCGAACGACCGGTGCTGCTGTTCTCGGGCGGCAAGGACTCCATCGTCATGCTCCACCTGGCGCTCAAGGCCTTTCGGCCCGGACGGCTGCCGTTCCCGGTCATGCATGTCGACACCGGGCACAACTTCGACGAGGTGATCGCCGCCCGGGACGAATTGGTCGCCGAGGCGGGGGTGCGCCTGGTGGTGGCCTCAGTGCAGGACGACATCGACGCCGGCCGCGTAGTCGAGACCATCCCGTCGCGCAACCCGATCCAGACGGTCACGCTGCTGCGGGCCATCCGGGAAAACAACTTCGACGCCGCATTCGGCGGGGCGCGCCGCGACGAGGAGAAGGCGCGGGCCAAGGAACGGGTGTTCAGCTTCCGTGACGAGTTCGGGCAGTGGGACCCGAAGTCGCAGCGGCCCGAGCTGTGGAACCTCTACAACGGGCGGCACCACAAGGGCGAACACATCCGCGTGTTCCCGCTGTCGAACTGGACGGAGTTCGACATCTGGTCCTACATCGGCGCGGAGAAGGTCAAGCTGCCGTCCATTTATTTCGCCCACCAGCGCAAGGTGTTCAGCCGCGACGGCATGTTGTTGGCGGTGCACCGGCACATGCAGCCCCGCGCCGACGAGCGTGTCTTCGAGGCGACCGTGCGGTTCCGCACCGTCGGTGACGTCACGTGCACCGGGTGCGTCGAGTCGCAGGCCGCCACCGTATCGGAGGTCATCGCCGAGACGGCGGTGTCCCGGCTGACCGAGCGCGGGGCGACCCGCGCCGACGACCGGATCTCGGAGGCCGGAATGGAAGACCGCAAGAGGCAGGGTTACTTCTGATGGCAACGTTATTGAGGCTCGCGACGGCCGGGTCCGTCGACGACGGCAAGTCCACGCTCATCGGGCGGCTGCTCTACGACTCCAAGGCGGTCATGGAGGACCAGTGGGCGGCGGTGGAGCGCACCTCGAAGGAGCGCGGCCACGACTACACGGACCTGGCGCTGGTCACCGACGGGCTGCGGGCCGAGCGCGAACAGGGCATCACCATCGACGTCGCCTACCGCTACTTCGCAACTCCCAAGCGGAAATTCATCATCGCCGACACCCCCGGCCACATCCAATACACGCGCAACATGGTGACCGGCGCGTCGACGGCCCAGTTGGTGATCGTCCTGGTCGACGCCCGCCACGGCCTGCTCGAGCAGTCCCGCCGGCACGCCTTCCTCGCGTCGTTGCTGGGCATCCGGCACATCGTCCTCGCGGTTAACAAGATGGACCTGATCGATTGGGACAGCGAGAAATTCGAGGCGATTCGCGACGAATTCCACGCCTTCGCCGCACGGCTGGACGTGCACGACGTCGCCACCATCCCGATCTCCGCGCTGCACGGCGACAACGTGGTGACCAAGTCGGACCAGACACCCTGGTACGAGGGGCCGTCGCTGCTGTCACACCTCGAGGAGGTCTACATCGCCGGTGACCGCAATCTGGTCGACGTGCGATTCCCCGTCCAGTACGTCATCCGCCCACACACCCTCGAGCATCAGGACCACCGCAGCTACGCCGGCACCGTGGCCAGCGGGGTGATGCGCCCGGGCGACGAGGTGGTGGTGCTGCCGATCGGCAAGACCACCCGCATCACCGCGATCGAGGGCCCCAACGGGCCCGTCGACGAGGCGTTCCCGCCGATGGCCGTGTCGATCAGCCTGGCGGACCAGATCGACATCTCGCGCGGCGACATGATCGCCCGCACCAACAACCAGCCCAGGGTCGCCCAGGACTTCGACGCGACCGTGTGCTGGATGGCCGACGGCGCCACGCTCGAGCCCGGCCGCGACTACCTCATCAAGCACACCACCCGCACCACCCGGGCGCGCATGACCGGGCTCGACTACCGGCTCGACGTCAACACCCTGCATCGGGACAAGACGGCAACGGCGTTGCAGCTCAACGAACTTGGCCGCGTCTCGCTGCGCACCCAGGTGCCGTTGCTGCTCGACGAGTACACCCGCAACGCGAGCACCGGCTCGTTCATCCTCATCGACCCCAACACCAACGGCACGGTGGCGGCGGGCATGGTGCTGCGTGACGTCACCGCGCAGGCCGCCAGCCCCAACACCGTCCGCCACAGCTCGTCCGCCGTCGCCGAGGCGCGCACGCGGGGCAGGACGGTGTGGTTCACCGGCCTGTCCGGTTCCGGCAAGTCGTCGGTGGCCATGCTGGTCGAGCAGAAGCTGCTCGAAAGCGACACTCCCGCTTACGTTCTCGACGGCGACAACCTGCGCCATGGGCTGAACGCCGACTTGGGTTTCAGCATGGCCGACCGGGCGGAGAACCTGCGCCGGCTCGCGCATGTGGCCGCGCTGCTCGCCGATTCCGGCCAGGTTGTTCTGGTGCCGGCGATCAGCCCGCTGGCCGAACAACGGGAGCTGGCCCGCAAGGTGCACGCCGACGCCGGCCTGGACTTCGTCGAGGTGTTCTGCGACACGCCGATCGAGGAATGCGAAAAGCGCGACCCGAAGGGCCTTTACGCCAAAGCGCGCGCGGGCGAGATCACCCAGTTCACCGGAATCGACAGCCCGTATCAGCCGCCGGTGACTCCCGAACTGCGGCTGACCCCCGCCGAGACGCTCGAGGAGCAGGCGCAACGGATCGTCGACCTGATCCGGTCGCGCGCCTAACGCGGCGGGCGGGTCCGGCCCGCCCGGGTGGCACAATCCTCAGTTGTGCGCATGTCAGCGAAGGCCGAGTACGCCGTGCGGGCGATGGTGCAACTCGCCACGGTGGGTAGCGGCACGCTGGTCAAGACCGACGACCTTGCCCAGGCGCAGAGCATCCCGCCACAGTTCCTGGTCGACATCTTGACTAATCTGCGCACCGACCGCCTGGTCCGCAGCCATCGTGGCCGCGAAGGCGGCTACGAGCTGGCGCGCCCCGGGGATCAGATCAGCATCGCCGACGTCCTGCGCTGCATCGACGGGCCGCTGGCCAGCGTCCGGGACATCGGGCTCGGCGACCTGCCCTATTCGGGCCCCACCGCGCCGCTCGCAGACGTGTGGCGCGCCTTGCGGGCCAGCATGCGGTCGGTGCTCGAGGAGACGACGCTGGCCGACGTCGCGGCCGGCAAGCTGCCCGACCACGTCGCGCGGCTGGCCGACGACTACCGCAGCCAGGAGCGCACGCGGCACGGGTCGCCGCGCGGCGGTGACTAGCCGCCCGACCCGTACGGCCTGGTCAGGATCTCCATGGCGTGCCCGGACGGGTCCAGGAAGTAGACGCCGCGCCCGCCGTCGTTGTGGTTGACCTCGCCGGGCCGTTGCTGGCGCGGATCCGCCCAGTGCCGCATGCCGCGCGTCTGGATCTTGCCGTAGATCGCGTCGAAGTCCTCCTCGGAGACCAGGAACGCGTAGTGCTGACGCCGGATCTCCTCACCCTCGGGGGCGTCGGCGTAGTCGAGGGTGACGCCATGCTCGAGTCGCACGGCCATGAAGTGCCCGAACGGCTTGGGCTCCGGCAGGCCGAACAGCTCCACGAGGAATTCGGCCGATTTCCGCTTGTCCCGTGAGGCGACGATGGTGTGGTTGAAGCTGATGCCCATGCTTCCTCTCTACCCCTCTCCATCGCCCCCGCGAGCGACCGTGTCGGTACGCCGACACGCCGTAACCGCCGTCATTTTGCGGCCGCTCGCCGGGCAAAGCGGCCGTCTACTTGGGCGCCGTGAGCTCGAGGGCGATGTTGTCGGGGTCACGGAACTCCAGGATGTAGGACGGCCCGATGTCCTTGACGGGCTCGTGCTCGACGCCGACTTCGTCGAGATGGACTGCCGCCGCGTCTAATTCGGCCTTGCTGCCCAGCCGGAACGCGATGTGGTCGAGGCCGGCGCGATCCTCGTCGAATCGGTCGGTCGCCACCGGGCGCAGCCCGAGCAGCGTGCCGCCCAGGTCGTAGATGACCCCGCCGAACAGGAAGCTCAGCTGTTTGCGGGTGGCCTCGTCAGCGTTCTCGGGAAGCTCCAACAGCACCGGCCAGCCGAACACGCTCTCGTAGAACCGTCGCGACCGCTCGATGTCGGTGACGGTGAGCCGGACGTGCGCGATGGAGGTGCTGGTCAATCCCATCCGGTCATGCTGCCACCGGACATCGCCGACATGCCAGAATCGCCGTCGTGCAGGTAGCGATGACCATGCCGGTGATGGAGCCGGACCTGAATGCGGCGGTGCTGGAGAACTGGGCCCGCGCGATCGACGACGGCCCCTTCTCCTCGTTGTGCTGGGGCGAGCGCATCGCGTTCGACAACCCCGACAACCTGACGCTGCTGGGGGCGCTGGCGGCCTGGACCCGCCGCGTCCGGTTGCTGACGACCGTGATCGTCCCTCAGTTGCACGACCCAGTCATGCTGGCGAAGGCGCTGGCCACCGGCGACGTGCTGTGCGGCGGGCGGCTGTCGGTCGGCGTCGGCGTGGGCGGCCGGCACGAGGACTATCACGCCGTCGGCGCCGACCCGGCGACCCAAACCATTCGCGGCATGGCCGAGCGCGTGGCCGTGATGAAACGGGTCTGGGCCGGGGAGAAGATCACCGAGTCGGTGCTGCCGGTCGGGCCGTCGCCGGTCCAACCGGGCGGCCCGCCCCTGCTGGTGGGCAGCATCGGGCCCAAGACCATCGAACGCGCCGCGGAGTGGGCCGACGGGCTGGCCGGAACCACGCTCGACCTCGACATCGCCAAGCAGGGCGAGCTGTTCGACGTGGCCAGGCGGGCCTGGGCGCAGGCCGGCAAACCGAAGCCGCACCTGGTCACGTCGTTCTGGTTCGCGTTCGGCGCACCCGCCCAGGCGCGCGCGCAGGTGCACCGGCACCTGCGCCGCTACATGAACTGGATCCCGGCCGAGTTCGTCGACGCGATGGCGCCGATGACCGGCTGGGCCGGCAGCGAGGACGAACTCCTCGACGTCTTGCGGGAATTCGAGCAGATCGGCACCGATGAGGTGCAGCTCATCCCGACGAGTGACGACGTCGACCAGCTCCGGCGCGCGGCCGACGTTGCGGCCCGGCTGTAGGTGAGTTGCCACGTCCGGAGGCGGGCGATTTCATTAGCGGCATGAGTCAGCCAGACCTCTCCGAGATGGCGCGGCTTGTCGCGGAGTGCGCGGGCAGAGGCGATTTCGCGGGCGCCGCGGGGCAGGCCGAGGAGCTGCTAAACGTCTGCCGGGCGGCGTGGGGTGAACGGCCCCCCGACGTGTTGGAAGTGCGAATGTCGTTGGCGACCCTGCGGCTTCGGGCCGGTGACGACGCCGCTTACGCCGACCTTGAGCGGCTGGTGCCCGACCTCGTCGACGTGCTCGGCCCCGATCACCTCAGCGCCCTGACCGCGCGCCACCTGCTGGCGAATCGGCTCGGGCGCGACCCGCTGTCGTCGCTGACCGACTGGTTGCGGCTGTTCGCCGACGCGCAGCGGGTCTTGGGCGAAGACCACGAAAACACCTTGGCGGCTCGGGAGAAGCTCGCCGAGAAGCGTTGGGAAATCGGTGATCTCGTGGGTGCGATGGCCGAGGGCGACAAGGTGCTCGGGGCGCGGCGCAGGCTGGTCGGTGACGGCCACGCCGACACTCTCGGCGCGCGACTGTTGCTGGCGATATGGCGGGGCCGGGCGTCAGATATCCCCGGGGCCGTGGCCGAACTCGAGGCGCTGCTCGGTGAATTGGGGGAGAAGCTCGGACCCCAGCACGCCCACACGTTGACGGCCCGGCACATGCTCACGCTGTGGGCGCCGCAGCGCGTCGGCGTGACGGACGGGGTCGCCGCGTGGGAGGCGCTGGTCGACAAGGAGGCGCGGCTACTCGGCGCCGATCACCCGGTGACTGTGGCATCCAGGCAGGAACTGGCGCGACGGCGCAACGCGGCGGGCTGAGCTCAGCTCGCCTCCGCTTTCGGCGGCAGCTTGTCCCCGACGGCCAGTTGCTGGGGCGGCTGGCCCTTGCGCAGGGTCGCCAGCAGCTCGCGGTAGGGGCCGACGACGTAGACGGTGTCCCCGGCGCAGAGGCGCGCGTCGCGGCGGGGGTGCAGCTTGACCGGCGCATCGTCGCGGGTGATCGCGATGACGCGGGTCTGGGTGGAGAGTTCGAACATCTGCAGCCCGTCGAGCTCGCTCCCGGCGGCGACGTGCATCCCGCCCACCATGAACGAGCGCTGGCCGACCGAGAACGTCCCCAGCACCTGCAGGCCCATCGCGGCGCCGATGAACCAGGGTGCGGCCAGCTCGACGGTGGACCGCACGTTGTCGAAGCCGAACCGCTGAGCGACGGCGGCCCCCAGCGAGCGGTCGTACACCCGGAGCACCAGCGGGACGTCGGGCCGGTGCACCTCGGGCATCACCCGCGGCCCCAGCATCTCGCGCAGGACGATGCCGGTTTCGATGTTGACCATGTCGTCCTGGGTCAGCACCGCGACCGCGCGCGCGTGCTTGACGCCGGCCGATTCCAGCGTCTGGCGCAGCGTGGCGTCCCCGAAGATCACCGGCACGTGCAATTCGGCCGCGACCGACAGGAAGCGGTTGTTCTCGTCCAGCTCGATCACCGCGACGTCATACCCCGCCCGCGCCAAATCGGCGACGACGCGACTGCCGAACGACCCCAGCCCGACGACGATGACGTGGTTGCGCAGGTGTTGGGCCCGTCGGCGGCCGGCGGAATAGGCGAAACGGCGCGAGAGCAGCAGGTCGGCGATGAACGCGACGAGGATCGCGGTGGTCATGACGCCCGCGAACATCAACATGACGCTGAACAGCCGCAGCCAGGTCGGCTGCTGGACGAAGCTGAAGTCGCCGTATCCCACCGTCGCGATGGTCTCCGTGCTGAAGTACAGCGCGTCGATCCACTGCATGCCCGGGCGCTGATAGCTGAAGCGCAGCACGATCGTGGAACCTGCCAGCAGGCACGCGGCGGCCAGCAACGCGCGCGGAAACATCGGGTTGACGTCGTTGCGCAGCGAACGCGCGGCGTCGATCAGCCGGCGCGGCCACGGCCGCCGGTAGCGCGTCGGCGCGGGCCGTGGGACCTTGATGCCGCGGCCGGCGAGCTGGTCGACGGTGCCGATCATCGCCGTCCAATCGCCGGCGCTCACCCGCAAGTCGCGGCCCGGGCACGGCACCACCGCACCCGGATCGGCGGTGTCCTTGCCGTGGATCACCGCCACCGGCGCCAGGTCGCCGTAGATCTCGCGCAGCGTCGCGTCATAGGGGACGTCGGCGCCCGACACCACGAACTCGATGCCCGCCGCCTCGAACGGGTGCGTGGTGTAGGCGAGGCAGGCCTCCACGACGGAGGGCGCCGCGAGCTCGGCCACGTCGAGTATCGCCCCCGGACCGTTGTCGTCGGCCATCGCTTCGCGCAACACGTCGTTGGCCAGCCGCGCCACCACCCGCACGCGTGGATTGGCTCTCCTTGCCAGCAAAGCGATTTCGAGATTCACCGCGTCGTCGTCACCGGCGCAGACGATCGCGACGGCGTGATCGATGCCCACCGCCGCGAGCCCGGCAGGGCTGTCGAGCTTCCCGACGCTGACGCCGGCGTTGTTGAGTTCCTCGATGATGGTCGTGGCCAGCGCGTCGTCGCCGCTGACGATGATGTGGCGGCGCATGTCACGCGCGCTTGGAGTCGTCAGGCATAAACCACCTCTGGTGACAATGGCGTTCGCTCGTTGCTATGACTATCGGGCACCTTGGGAATTTATGCCACTAAATCCGCGCGGGAGTCACGGCCCGACAACGCGGCCCAGCCACTTCTGGCTCGTCGCCGCGTAGCTGCCGTCGTTGGCAATGATGTTGAGCCGTTGGTTGACCCACTGCTGGGTCGTTGTCCCGGTCCGGTGGTCAGGTAGGCCTTCTGCTCGAAGGTGAACGAATGGTGTCCACGTCCACCCCGGACAGCCGGGATGTTGGGTGGCCTGCCAACGGATTTCGGTGGCGTCGGCTTCGCCCGCGATCAACTGGTCGGAGGTGGTGGTGTTGTCGGGGTAATGGATGACGGTTGACGTTGTGCAGGGTCGTCTTGTCGAACTGGGCGTTGGTGCCGCCGGGGTCGATGTCGGCCAGCGACTGGTATTTCGACAGGTCGGCGCATCGCACGACGGCGGCCTTCCCGTCGCGCAGGTATGGCGCCGAGTTCAGCGCCTTCTGGGCCCGGTCAAGGGTGATGGTGACGCCGCCCATCGCCAGGTGGTATCGGTTGTCGAGGCCGTTGAGCAGAGCGGACCACGTGGTGGGCACCAGTTCGACCGCGACATGCAGCCGGTGGGCCAGGTCTCCGGCCAGGTCGATGTCCAATCCGCTGCGGCGTCCCGCGCATCGCGGCAGCTGAGGGGTGGGTAATCCCGGTGCTGCAGACGCGCGCGGTGCCCACGTCGACGATCCCATCCAGGTCGGGCTGAGGCGCCGCCGGTGTGCGGCAGGGGGCGCACAGCGTGAGCGCGAACAATGCGGCCACGGCCGGGTGTCGCCCCACGGGACCGGTTTCGCTAGACGGGTTTGACGTCGGCCGGCGACCAGAACGCCCGCATCGACGTGATCTTCGCGTCCTCGTTGAACGCCATCAGCGAGATGGGCGCGATCTGCGTTCGGCCACCGTCGGCCTCGAGCGTGAGGCGCCACAGAAACGCCGCCTCGCTGCCGGCGACCCGCAGTTCGGTCAGTTCGGTCGTCTTCTGGGCGTCCTGGAACGCCGCGTAGAACGCGCGGATGGCCTCGTGCCCGCGCAGGGGGTCGGATCCGATGGGATCCTCGACGGTGGCGTCGGCGGCGTAGAGGGTCAGGATGTCGTCGGCGGTGCCGTCGGCGACGAGCTCGAGGTAGCGGTTGACGCTCTGGGTGATGGCTTCCTGGGACGGCATGGATTCGGACGCTACATCGTCGCCACCCGGCCGCCGCCGCGGTCCGGCGATACTGGCGGTGTGCCCTTCATCGAACGCGTCGCGTCCCGCGAGATCTACCGCAACCCGTGGCTCGTGCTCAGGGAGGACGAAATCCGCCGCCCCGACGGAAGCCCCGGCATCTACAGCGTGGTGGACAAACAGACGTACGCGCTCGTGATGGCCTACGACGGCGGCCGCTTCCGGTTGGTGGAGCAGTTCCGGTATCCGCTCGGCGCTCGGCGCTGGGAGTTCCCGCAGGGCACCGCGCCCGATCTTGCCGAGGCGGAACCGTCGGAGCTGGCCGCGCGCGAGCTGCGTGAGGAAACCGGTTTACGGGCCACGACGTTCGAGCCGCTCGGGCAGCTCGACGTGGCTCCCGGAATGACCAGCCAACGAGGATGGGTCTTTCTGGCGACCGGGATCGTCGAGGGCGAATCGGACCGAGAGCACGAGGAACAAGACATGCGCAGCGCCTGGTTCAGCCGCGAGGACTTCGAGGAGATGATCCGCTCCGGGGTGGTCACCGACGCGCAGTCGATCGCCGCCTACGGTCTGTTCCTGCTCGCGGGACGTTGAATCAGGAGCCATCGAGATCGACGTCAACGCGAAAAGTGCGAGTGACCAGCGCTAACGCCGATCTCGGTTGTCGCCAAAGCCGATTCGCAGCCAAGCAAGCCCACCGAAACAACCGTCGTGCGGGGGACCCCGCCGGGCCCCCACACGACGGTCCTGCATATCAAGCCGATGTGACGTACTGGGGGCAGTAGGCCGACGCGGCGTCGACGGAAAACGTCTTGGCGCCCTTGGCGCCCAGGCCCGTGGTCTTGGCCACCGCGTTGATGACCTCCTTGCTCGAGTAGCCCTGGTCGAGCGCTTTGCACACCCCGTGCGCCTCGCTGACGGCGGCCGCGGCGCTCGGTGGCGTGATCCCGTCGGCCGACAGCTGGGCGAGGAAGGCGTCGTCCATCGAGCTGGCGCCGGCGGCGCCCGCCAGGCCCAGTGCGGTCAGGCCGAGCGCGGCGGCCGTGAGGGTGGTGCCCGCCACGGAGGCGGTGAAACGGCGAGCGAACATGGAAAACTCCTCGTGCTGTTGATTCGGTGGGGCGCTTCCTGCGCCTGAAGACAGAATCGGTAGCCGGCCTTTACAAGTTCTCAACAAATTGTTGACACCAGCTCAACACGGATTTCCTAGCGCGCCGTCGACCCGTGGTCGAAAAACACCGCGAATTGCGCGCAGCAAAGCTGTCAAGTCGCGGGACATCTGAACGTGTGATAGACCAAAAACACTGCTGACACGACGATTAGCGCTATAGAGGGGGCAACGGCATGGCAATCGCAAAAGGCTTCGCCGCAACCGCGGTGTTCGCCGGCGTAGCTTTCGGCGCCGCCGGCATGGCGTGGGCCGACACTCCGACCATGGACGGCAGTTACACCGAAACCTCGACATCGCCGGACGGCAAGACGGTTTCCACCTCTTGGTCGGTCAACTCTTGCGGGGACGGATGCATCTACATAAAGGCCGGAGCCGGCGGTCATCAAGCGCATTTGGTCGATGGTCAGTGGGTGTCGGACACGTTCAACGACGCGTTGTGTCCGGATGGTTCGTATGTCATGTACGCCTCCAAGGCCCATATGACATGGGACCCGAATACCCTTGCGGGCACGGCAGACCTCACCTACATCATCCCAGCCTGCGGCAAGCCGGCAGGGTACACGCAGACCAACAAGATCGAGATCAAGCAGTCATCCTGACGTGTTGGTCTCCAGACCTCCTAAGCCACAACGAATTTGGCGCGTATCTAGAACGTGATCAACGCTGGCGCGCGCTTACTTTTGCGACGCGTAAAGGCTGCGGCACGCGAACAGGTCGACGACGGTTGCCGATCCGATCACTGCGGCGGCCACGTACGGCGCCGCGGCGCTATTTCGGCGACCCAGCAGAGCGAAGTAGGCGGCGGTCGGCGGATTGGCGGCGGCGCGCGCCAGCATCCACCGCCAGCGCGGGCGTTGGGTCAGCAGTCCCCAGGCGATCGCCAGGTCGACGACACCGATGAGCGCGAGCGGTCGCGTAGCGTCCTGGACGCCGATCGCGCGTGCTGCCGTACGGGGCGCTGATGCCAGCGCGGCACCGATGGCCGCGGTGATCAGTCCAACCCCGGTCGCGATGGTCTCGGCTTTGAGCGGAGAATTCACCGTCGGGCCTCTCTCTTCGAAGGGGCGACGAGCTGTTCAACCCTCATTCTCCACCCGTGAACCGGTCGGCGCGGGTACACATGGCCGGCCCCCGCTGACGCCCGCCTCATCTGTTGAACCCCCTGGGGTGCGCCGATATCGTTGACCAGCGACGGTCGTCGCGTCCGCGTGGGCCCGCAGGGAGGTCGGAGCCTTGACCGAAGTCGAGTGCCGACGACCTGCCCGCCTCGTCCCTACGCATCACCTGCGCCGGATGACCGGGCGCGATCCGGACGAGCGCGGCCGGGTTTCGACGCCACTCGAGCTGCTCTTCGACTTGACCTTCGTCGTCGCCTTCGGGGTGTCGGCGTCCGAGTTCACCCACCAGCTCATCGCCGACCACGTCGGTGGCGGGTTGCTCGGCTTCGCCTTCACGACGTTCGCGGTGTGCTGGGCGTGGGTCAACTTCAGTTGGTTCTCGTCGGCCTACGACACCGACGACTGGGGGTATCGCCTGACCACGATGCTGCAGATGGTCGGTGTCGTCGTCCTCACGATGGGCATACAGCCGGTGTACGCCTCGATCGAGGAGGGCAATCACGTCGACAATCGGGTGCTCGTCGCCGGCTACGTCGTGATGCGAATCGGGATGGTATTTCAGTGGTTACGCGCGGCCAGGCAAGACGCGGCTCGGCGCAGGGCATGCCTGACCTATGCGATCACGATCTCTGCGGCGCAGTGCGGATGGGTTGCCTCGACCTTGCTGCACACCTCGGTTCCGGCGACGATGGCGATCTACACCGCCCTGATGTTCGTCGAGGCTCTGGGACCGTGGATCGCCGAGCGTCGGCGCGGCGGAACCCCGTGGCACGCGGACCACATCGCCGAGCGCTACGGCCTGCTCACGATCATCGCACTCGGCGAGGGCGTCTTCGGCACGGTCGCCTCGCTGACGGCCGTGGTTGCCGCACAAGGCTGGACGGTGGATGCGGCGCTGGTGGCCCTGGCGGGAATCGGCCTGACCTTCGGCATGTGGTGGATGTATTTCGTGCTCTCTCCCGGACCGATCCTGCACGCCCACCGGGATCGGTCGCTGGCGTTCGGCTACGGCCATATCGTCATCTTCGCCACGGTCGTCGCGACCGGGGCCGGTCTGAATGCCGCCTCCTATTTCCTCGATCACCACTCCGCGCTTGACTCGGCGCAGACGGTGGCGACGGTCGGGGTGCCGGTGGGCGTCTACATCGTCGGAATCTTCGCCGTGTACGCCTACCTGGTCCGCGGACTTGATGTGGTCTTTGCCGCGGTGCTGATGTTCGTGGCGGCGCTGCTGGGCGCGGCGGTTCTGCTGGCGTCGTTGGGCATAGCGATGGCGGTGTGTCTCCTCGTCGTCACGATGGCCCCCATCGCCGTCGTGATCGGCTTCGAAACCGTCGGCCACCGCTTCGCGGAAAAAGCTGTCGCCCGGGCATTGTGCGGGCCGGAAGATGACGAGGTGAACGTCGAAACGTCCGTCACTTCAGACGGACCATCGACGTGAGTAGCGGCAGGCGCCCGGGAATCAAGCATTTCGGCTGGTAGAAAGGGTGCCCCCGGCAGGATTCGAACCTGCGGCCTTCTGCTCCGGAGGCAGCTCAGACCCTTCCGCGCCCTTCCGCGCCCATTCGTCCGCGTCGCCGGATATGCTGCCTGACCTGCGGCAACAGTTCGTGCCTTGCCGCAGCCTTCCGCACCCGTTCGCCGGGGAGTTTCGATCGAGTTGTGACACCGTCGTGACACTGAACACCCCAAATCGGCAGGTTGCCAGGTGATCTGAGCCTTCCTCCTCAGAGTGACCTTCGATCCCCGGTGTGATTAGTGAGGCCAGCGTGATGGCTGTGCTTATACATCACGGCAGCCCACCCGCGGGCAACGCCGGCCACCGGCGTGTCGCATGGTTTCGACACTGACGCGATGTAAGGCTGAAGCGAGGACAGTGCGAGGAAAGCAGGAGCGGTGACACAACCCGTGCAGGGCCGCGTTCGCCGCCGCCTGCTCCAGTGGTTAAGACAGGAGTTGGAGACCGCGGCCACCCCGGAGCCTGACACTGATCCCGATCCCGAACAGGCTTGGAAAGCGCTGACACTAGTTAACGACTGGATTAGGCATAGCGAAACAAAAGCCGGGGTCGTGCTGACCGCCGCGGGCGTAGCGGGCGGTGTCCTTTACAACTTGATCAAGGACCAGATGGAGGGCCAGCACCGTCTTCCTTGCTACCTCGTAGGCCTTGCCGTGTCCTGCAGCGTGCTCATCTTCGCAGCGGGCGGCTTTGCCGCAGCGGCGCTCATACCGCGACGCAAGATTAGGGGCCAACCAGAGGACTTCAGCAACTTGCTCTACTACTCGCATATAGCTCGCCGATTTGCGGATGATGCACCGTCGTACCACGAAGTACTGAAAGCACTAACGTCCGATCCGCACGAATTAGTGCGCCATATCGCAAATCAGGTGCACGCCAACTCGATGGTCGCGCATCGCAAATTTGAATGCACAAAATGGAGCATCATCGCTTTGATTGGCGTTCTAGTATTACTGGCGTTTCTCGCCGCATTACTAGGGTGGGCGAAATAATGGAAAGTAATTACAAAGAATACAATTTCTACAGCAGCCTACGTAGAATCGACGAGATACTTGCGACTCCCAGAGGTAACTACGAAGAAGTTGACCAGCTGCCTGATCGGTCGAGGCTGACATTCACTAACGGGTTTTACGCCAATTGCTCTGCAGTGTTTGTCGATCTCCGCGACTCATCCTCGCTGCCCACGTACTATCAGCGTCCTGCACTTGCGAAATTGTATCGGGCATACATATCTGAAGTCGTTGCCGTCCTTAATTCGATTACGAAGACGAAGGAAATCAACATAGTCGGCGACGGAGTTTGGGCAGTAATTAACACGCCCTGGAAATCAGACATAGATGATGTTTTCACCGGCATGTGTAAAATAAACAGCTTAATGAAAGTTTTGAACTGCAAGTTGCGCAAGGCCGGTTATGACAAAGTCGAAATCAAGGCGGGTATCGGCGCCGAATGGGGTCGAGCCTTGATGATTAAGGCTGGTTACGAAGGAAGTGGCATCAACGACGTCGTCTATATGGGTGATGTGGTCAATTATGCAGCGAAACTGGCAGCGAAGGGCAACCAGCGATACGCACCTCCTATGTATATAGGGAATGGATTCGCGGGCAATCTAAACGAAGAAAACCAACGTTTCCTGAAACAGGATTGGACGAACGGTTGCTACACCGCAGACACCGTCATGACACACATGCAGAACTGGTATGACGAAAATTGCACTTAGGCTATCGGTGGGTACGGTTTGACCGTCGCAGCGTTTGTTCTCGGTCTGCTCGGCTTCGGTGTCGGCGTCGCCTCGCTCACCTGGCAGATCTACACATTCCTCATGCAAGGCGCGCGGCCGAAGCTGACCCCAATCGTCGGCATGGTTATGGCTGGCGGCACGATGAGGGTCACTCACGACGCCACCCTGACCAACGCCCGACAGTCGTTGGAGATTGCGGCACAGCAGTTTTCGCCGGGTCCGCTAATTGCCGGTGTGAAGGTCGTAAACGCAGGGCGCGCGCCATTTCACGTCGCCGCTTGGGCGATCCGTGCGGACCCGACCGGCGTATCGTTCAACGCCCTGGGTGAACAGATCGGATCGCCTGAAGTGCCATGCGACATTCCGGCGGGGGCGGAGCAGATCTTCTTCACCCGCTACGAGGGGGCGCGCAATTTGAAGGTGGGCGCCGACAGCATCGAAGACAAGCCGCACCGGATAGTTGTCACCGTGTCGAGCGGCGGTCGCACCTTCGTCTCCAAACCGATGGCACCGGAGTCGTTGGCGCTGAAGGATTTCGCATAATCCACGGGGGCGGCGTGCATTCCTCGCAGCACCGGTTCTGTTGCATACGAGTCGCTTTCACATGCCTAAGCACCCCATGCGGCACCGAGAATCCCCGCGCTCGTTGAGCGTCCGCGCGAAAAAAATCCGTGTCGCAAAAATAAAAACCGACTACCTCGGTGCGGAGTCAGGCGCCCGGCCCCCTCGATAAATCTGCGCTAGATGTGGCCAAGCCATCCGTGGCTCTCCATCCCGTGCGGTTAGTTAGCCCGCTTCGGGGTCCTCGCATCTTGCAAGACCGGCTAGGTTGCCGTTCCTCTGGTGTGATGCAACTCAGCGTCCAACTGGGCCTTGCCGACGGTGTCGAACCGGCCGAGGTCCTCCTCGGAATCGTTATCGTCGACGAGCCGTAGCGCCCATACCTCACTCGGGTCGTTTGGCTGATCAACCGGCCAAATCTCGTAACGCTGGCCCGCGCCGGTTCCGGTGTAGGCGAAGAGCCCGTCTTGGTCGATGCCGTTCAACGTTCGCTTCAGCTCTCCCCAGGTGAGTGGCATGAGTTGTTCTTCCTTTCTCCACGGCACCCCCTTCCAGGTGCCTACACTCCTTTACGTGGCTCCGAGCAGGCTTTCCAGTGCGCGATGCCCGGCCCGGACAGACGCCCCGAACGGGTTGCCCGATCTGGGATGATTCGGTGATGACCGACGTCACTCTGGCCAGTGCCCTCATCAGTGGCATCCCCTCCATGCTGGTCGCACTAGTGGGCGTAGGTGGTGTCATTTACACCCAGCGGCAAGCTGATGCACGGCAGGATCGGATCGCGGCAGCAAGCCGGGAGTTCGAGCGCGAGGCAAGGACGCTCGACAAGCGCCGTGAGGCCGCCGCGGAGCTCACCACAGCAGTATGGCAACTTGCGGCACACAGCCGCGATGTAGTCCCAGAGGGCGGAGAATTTGCAGACCTCGAGCCGCGAGAAACGGCCGCCGTCTATCGCGCTCATTCAATAGCCTTGATGGTGTTGGACGCGAAAGGCCGCGCAGCGGCTCAAGCACTATTCGACACGCTGGTGACATTCGTCGGAGATTTTTCAGAGAAACAGTGGGAAGCGATCAGCGACGCGGAAGACACCCTGATTGCCGTCATCAACGGAGAGCAGCAAACGCCTCCAAACACCGCCGAGCAGTAGGCGCCCTTCCAGGGAACCGGCGTCTGGGCATTCAGTAGAACCACTGGCCGGCGTCGGCGGTGTCACGGCTGGTGTCGGCGCTGTGCCCTATCGCCGAGAGCGGTATCGCGGTTTCGTCGGGGACGGCGGCCAGGACGTCGGCCATGCCGGGGTCAGCTTCGATGAGCGACACCCAATGCTTGCTGCGCGCGGCGGTGATCTTGCCGCGGTTCACCGCGTCATCGACGGTGGCTTCGATCTTGGCTTTGGCGGCTGCGGCGGCGATCCGGCGGCCTTCCTGGGCGTCGCGGCGCAGTGCTGCGGCGGTGTCGCTGTCGAGCAGCTCTAGCCCGTGTTTCTTGGCCGCGGCGGCGACCTGCGAGGCTGAGGCCTCGTCAGGCGCCGGCAGCATCGGGTCGCGGGTGACGTCCTTGACGGTGTCGATCACCAGGCCCAGGTCGTCGGTGTCCTCGGGCAGGCCCAGCAGGGCGAGCAGGACCGCGGCCTGCGTGTCGTCGAATGTGAGAGCCATTGTGCGTCAATCCTTTTCGTTAGGAGAGGCCGGTGATCTTCTTGGCGGCGTAGGGCCGGTCGATGGCGAACGCCGGCACGCAGTAGGCCTGCACGATCCATTGGCGCGTGGCGGGGTCGCGCCACGTTTCCACGGTCAGCGGGACTTCGAAGCCCACCACCCCTAAATTGCCTTTCTGGCACACATACGCCGTGCCGGCTGGCAGGCGGGGGTTGACGAACATGCCATTGGTGAACCCGGCCGAGGCCAGCATGTCGTCGAGCCGGTCGGCGTAGGCGGTCCGCAACTGCCTGGCCTGCTCCGGATGGACCACGAGCAGGTCGTAGACGACGCCGAGCTCCTCGAGGTCGGCCATCTCCTGCACCTCAGCGAAGTGCGCGGTAGGCCGATCAGCGGAGGCGGTTATCTGGTCGAGCGGGCCGACGAACACCAGGTCGTTCCACGTGGTCGCGGTCGCGAGGCTGCCGATGTCGGCGGCTTGCAAGGCGTCCACTGTGCGCGTGTCCAGCTTGCGACAGATTTCGTTGCTAAGTTGAGTGGTCTGCTGGTCGAGGTAGTTGACGTTGTTGCGCCAGATGGCTTCCTCGGGCACCTCGAATTTCCCGCCCCAGTCTTCGACGGCCGCCAGCTTCGGGGTGGGGTCCACGCCCTCGACGACGGCGTAGGAGGTACCCGGCATGCGCTGCTCGAGGCTGCCGGCGATGAAGAAGTCCGACGCTTGCACGCTGTTGTACAGCAGCGCGCCGCCTTGGAGCTTGGCGCCGTGCTGCCGCAGGAACTTGGGTAGCAGGATCTGCGGGTCGGCCAGCCTGGCGATCTGATCACGGATGAGCGTCGGCGTTTTCAACGCGGCATCGACCGTCAACTGCCGCCCGGTAAGCGACGGGATCAGTGGGCTGGTAACGGGATTGGTCATGGCGTGAGTTCCTCTCGGGTCCTTAGGCGGGGAAGGCGACCTGCGCGATTCCGCCGTTCGGGGCGGACGCGATGGCTTGGCCGACGACGATGCCAGTCGTCGCGGTGACGGCGGTCCCGCCGGCGCCGACCTGGATCGCATCGCCGGCGGTGATCGCCCCGCCCGCGCGGACTTTCACCACACCGCCCCGGGCGACGCGGACAAGCACGCCGGCCGCGGCATCCCACGCGGCGACCCCGAACGCGCGGCTACCGGCCGCGGCGGGCGCCACGCTGACGTTGCCGGTGCCGGCGCTGCGGTCACCGCTGATCGCGACGAACTGGCGTTCGGTGACGGCCGCGGTTGCCATGCCGGTGATGTCTTGGCCGGGCGAGTAGACGTACGGGGCTGTGAGGGTCGTGCTCATCGAACTGGGGTCCTCTCCTAGGCCGGTGTGGCGGCGATAGTGGTGAGTCGTTGGATTCGGGTGCGCCGCGCGCGGGCCACGGCGACCGCGCGGGCGCGCGCGGCGCCGCCATGTGCTGGTGTCGCCGCAACCACGAGCCGGCGGGACGCCGCCGCGGCCACGCCGTACAGGTCGGTGAGGTCGGCCAGCGTTTCGACGCCGGGCGCGGTCTCGCCCAACAGCGCCACGGCGGTCAGGACCAGCGGCCATACGGTGCCGTCCGGCGCGGTGTAGTCGATCAGCGCCTCGACGGACCGCGACGGATACGAGTGCGGCAAGCACGCAGCGACCGCAGCGGGCACATCCACGAAATCACCAACCAGCGTGTCGCCCCCGTCAGCCAGACGCAGGTTGTCGATGCGTCCCAGCGCGGGGCCGCCGTCGAAGCGCGGGTCGTTGTGCCCGATCTTGAGCACCGGCTTGCGCAGCACCCCGGCGCGGTGCGCGGCCACCGCCGCCGCCAGGTCATCCGCCGTGACCCTCCACTCGCCGCTGGCGGTCGACCACGTGCCGACCTTGATCAGCTCGACCCCGCGGATCGTGCGCAGGTTAGCCGGCATAGCTACCGCCGCTTGGATGTTCGGCGTTCGCCGTATTCGATGACCGTTGCGGCCGGGTAGAGCCAGCGCGATCCGGTGCGGTGCGCGGGGAGGTGGCCGTGTCGGCGGAGGTATCGGACGTTGGCCGTGCTGCACCCGATGACGGCTGCTGCCTCTGCCGTCGTGAGTAGGTCATACGCCCGAACTTCCCCCGGATCCCGATTTTTCGCACGGCCACTTACGCTTTCGTTTGCGCTTGCGCTAGGCGCGCCCTGTTTGGGCACTTCGCGGCGCAAACGGCGCATGAGGTCCGCGGCCCGCGCCGAGGGCGTGCCGAGGCGGCCGGCGGCATGGTCCAAGACCTGCAAGAGGTAGGCGGCGTCGTCGTCGGAGATCAGCACACCGGTGAATCGCTGGATCACAAGTCACCAGCCCGGAGGATTCGCCGACGAGTTGGGCGGTCTCGCCCCGAGTGCGCAGCCGTTGGCGTGGTCCTTCGGCTCGTATGACTCGGCGCCGCAGGTGCAGCGGCGCAGCTCCCGGGGCCACTCGTCAGGGTGAGCGCCGCCGATGCTCGGTCCACGATCCTCGCCGCGGTCACGCTGTTCGACGCCCGGTGATTCACGCGGCCAGCCGCGGGACCGGTTAGACATCGGTCGGCCCGGTGCCGGCGGCGCCGATGACGGCGTCCGGGTACAGCATCGCGCCGGTGACGGCAGCGAGCTGGGCCACCAGCGCCGCGTCCAGCGCGGCCGGTTCTATGGTGCCATCGGCGCCGGTGTGCGCATGGACGATCGGGCCGACGAGGCAGAACACCGCGCGCAGGGTCAGCGCGGGCCGCTCGTAGCACTCCCGGATCGCGAGTTCGGTTGCGGCGGCAGCCATTTCCTGGTCGTCGCGCAACCGGCCAAGGGCTGCCATAGCGGCGGCGCGGCGGCAGCGCAGCCAGAAGTCCACGTCGCCGCCGATGAGTCGCTGCGCGAATCGCTCGCGTGCGCCATCGGTCAGGGATTTTGCAGCCGTGCGGGTCATGCTGATCACCGCGGCCTCGGCGCCCACCCGGTCGACCAGCTGGGCTCGGCCAGCGATGGCGGCCTGGATCATGTCGCGGTCGGAAGTGTCGACGCTGGCGACGATCATCCGGGCGGCAGCGCGGGGTAACTGGTCGATACCGGTGCCTGCGATCGCCGCGAAGTTCGCGGCTGCCTCGATACCCGGATCCGCACCCGCCAGGCACCACCAGACGGCCATCGCCGCGGCGTGGTCCTGACACCATGCAGCGCGCCGCGCCACAGCCTGGTTATTGGCCGAGGGTCCGGTCATCGCAGCGCGCCTTGCGCGCATGCCGGGCAGTCGTCGCGGTCGTTCACGCGGTCGCACAGCCAGCCACCGTTGAGCAGGTAGCCGTCCACCAGGGCGTCGGTCTCGTCATCCGGGATGACGGCGGCGGCGCACACCCGCAGCTCGAGGCGTACGCCGCACTCGCACTCGACCGCTACGGGCTTGGTCCACTCGCCTAGCAGCTCGACGCCTTCATCGGTGATCAGGACGTGGTCACCCTCGGGAACGACCATCGGGGTGTTGGGGCTCAGTTCGGCGGTCATGATTGGTTCTCCTTGGTGCTGATAGTTGGAAACTGTCGGAAGTTGGGGTGTTCTGGGCAATCGGACAGGTCATCGAGGCGGCCAGCAGCGTCGCAGTCGCATTCGTCGATGGCCCTGCGGATAGCGTCACGGAGTGTCCGCCGTTGTTTTTCGCGTGCGGCGTCCCACGCGTCGCGTCGCTCGCGGTAATTGCCGCATGGTGGGCAGGAGCGGGTCGTGCCGGCAGGCATGTGGTCGGGGCAGAAGCGAGGTGGGGGCTTCTCTCTGTCAAGGAACTCCGTCAGAGATACGTCAAGTACGACAGCTGGGTGTCGGTATCCAATCCCTGTTTTGTCGGTATCCAACGCCGGTTTTGTCGGTATCCAACTTTCGGATGCCGACACCTGGGTGTCGGAACCATCAGCGTTGGATTCCACCACTTGGATGTCGGAACCTGGATTGGCGGATACCGCCACCCAGTTGTCGGGATCCAGTTGTCGGATTTCGTATTTGGGCGCCCGCGCCCGGTGGCTGTTCTTGAAACCAGGCTCAACGAGGTCAATGATTTTGGCGTCTCTGAGATCCTGCACCGCGCGCTCCGCCGTGCGCTTCGAAGCGCCATACAGGACCGCTCGAATGTGGTCCCAGCGCACCGACCCTTGACGAGTGTGCGTCTCAGCCTTCTCCGCGATCGCGATCAGGGCATGGAATCCACGTGCAGACAGTCCGCGGGTGCGCAGCGCGTCGGCCGCGGCAATGACCTCGCCGACGAGCTGTCCACTCACACCACGCCGCCCCTGGTGGTCGCCTCCTCTTGGGTGGCGATCCACAGCTCGACAGCTTCGCGTCGGTACAAAATCCGGCGACCGAGGCGGAACGAAGCCGGCCCCTGGTTGGCGTGCCGCCAATAACGCAAGGTGGCCTGCGGCAGCCCCGTTAGTTCGCTGACCTGCGCGGCCGTCAGAAACTCCACCTGCTATCTCCAATCCATATGATGTTTGTCAACACTATATTGGATAGTACCGACTTGGAGATGTGTGGTCACACTGAAATGGTTTAGTCTGTTGGCATGGCACCAGTAGAGGCAGCGCGGGCAGAGGGCATTTTCGCCGAGAACCTGCGGGTCTTGCGGGACGCAGCGGGAATGAGCCAGTCGCAATTTGCCCGGGCGATGAGCGACCGAGGTTTCAACTGGCAGCAAGTCACCGTCTACAAAGTCGAGAAGAAACACCGCCAGATCCAGCTCGGCGAAGCCGAGGCCGCGGCGCGAATCTTGAATGTCCCACTCCAACAGATGATTCGCGCCGATAGCGAGACCGCAGTCCAACTGCAACGAATTCGCCTGCGAGCATGGCGGTTGCGTGATGCGCGGCTAAAGATGGTCGATGCAGTCGACGACTACGAGTTGGTGCGTACGGAGCTACGCGCAGCGATCGACGACGCGGCCGGGCTTCTACCGGCGAAGGAATCCGAGGAGCTACGCCGAGAGGCCAGCCTCGACGCAATCAACGACTTTGCGGCGCTGAAGCGAATGGCCAAGCCTGCAGACGAGGAGCCCGGAGCCGAATGAATAGACGGCAACTTCCCCCGCAGATCAAAAAGATCGAAGTCACCGACCGCAAAACCGGGAAATCCGTTGTCCGGTACCAACTTACGGTCGACGCAGGGCTCAATCCGCAGACGGGCAGGCGGCAACAGGTCCGCCGCCGGTACGCGACAGAGAAACAAGCCCGCGATGCGCTTGCTGAGATCGGCCAGCAGGCGGCCACCGACCAATTCGTGCCGCGCAAAGCGGTCACCGTCGACGAGCTGTGCGCCGACTGGCTGACCTCGCTGCACAACGCCCGCGCGACGACGCTCAACGCCTATCGGTACGCGCTGGCGCCGCTGCGGGAGCGCCACGGCGACATGCCGGTGCAGAAACTCACCCGGCCGGACCTCGACCGGCTACTGACTGAGTTGCGGGAAGGCGGATCCGAGACCGCGAAGGGCCACGCCAGGCGCGCATGGTCGCCGCGATCGCTCAATAAGGCGGTGGACGCTTGGCGCGCGGTGCTCGATTACGGGATGGAACGCCGCGAGCTCGCCCGCAACGTCGCCGCCGCGATGAAGAAGGTGCCGCGCGTGCACACGGAGATGGCGACGTACACACCCGACGAGATCCGCCGGGTGCTGCGTGCCGCCGACAAGGACCGCAGCGGCCACCTGTGGTATCTGGCGTTGTCGGGGCTGCGGCGCGGCGAGATCGCCGGCCTGATGTGGTCCGACATAGACCTGGCCGCGGGCACCCTCACCGTGGCGCGCAACCGGGTGCAGGCCGGCGCGGGCAACGTCGTCGAGGGCGACCCCAAGACGCTCGCGTCGCGGCGCACGCTGCCACTCGACGACGGCCTAGTGGGGGTCCTCAAACGCGCTTCGGCCCGCTACGCGCAGGAACGCCTCGCGCTGGGCGCGGCGCACGCAGACAGCGGTTATGTGGCGGTTAACGAGGCGGGGGAGCCGTACACGCCCGACGCGCTGACCCGGATGTGGCGCAAACTGGCCAAGACGGCGGGTGTGCGCCCGATCCGGCTGCATGACGCTCGTCACTCCTGCGGCACCGCGATGCACCTGCGTGGTGTGCCGATCGCGGTCATCGCCAAGTGGCTCGGCCACTGCGACCCCGCGACCACAGCACGGCTGTACACCCACAGCCAGGACGACGCGCTGAAAGCTGCCAGCGCAACGCTTGGCCAAGTTGTTACGGCGCACCACTGATCTGCGCCGATGAATGTGGGTGATTCGGTAACGCATGCACTCCAAGAGTGGGGGCGCGGTAAGTGGGATGCGGCGATGCTTCATGCATGCAATGCCGTCGACGGAACGGGTAAGAAGCGGTACCCGCAGGAAAAATCAGTCGCCGCACGGTTCAAACGGACGATTCGCGACTCCCTCGACATCTTCGGCGCGGTCGCGCTGACGGGCCTCAACGTTGGACTAATTCGATTTCCTGTGGCGGTGAAATCAGACCTTCCCGACAAGCGCCCTGATTTAGCGGATGTGATCTATGGCATTCATCGGTGCACCCACGGTCACGGCGACGAACTTCCAGAGGGTTTCGAACTGACAGCCATCGAGGATGGCGGCGACGCTGTGAGAATCCGGCTGACACGTGACGGCAAACTCCAGCTCCCGATATCAGTAGTGATGGGCCTGCTGGCCGTTGCGATCTTCGCGCCGGAGAACAAGGACCAACTCATCGGAGGCGGCGGCGACTACGCACTCAGCCTCGTGTGGCAGAGGTTGATGCTTAACGACTGGTGGGGTCGAGGAGACGACTTCCGCGAGCTCACCAAGCTTGACCAGATCGCTGACGGGCTCGTTGTTGACTTTGGTCGTTATTGGGACGGCTGGAAGCCGGTTTGATGCGAGTTGTGACATCCTCGTGACATCGAGGCCGGTTGCGGGCCTTCGTGCACCGTGTGATCCGGCAAAAGTGCTGGTCACGTGGTGCCCCCGGCAGGATTCGAACCTGCGGCCTTCTGCTCCGGAGGCAGACGCTCTATCCCCTGAGCTACGGGGGCGCTGCAACGAGGTTGTCGCGCCATGGGGCTTTGCACAAGCACGGACAGACTAGCGCATCGTGATGACCGCTCGGCCACCGCAATGGATTCGGGGTGGGAGGACCCTAGCCCATAGGATGGACGTTCGTGACCCCCGCCGACCTCGCTGAGCTGCTGAAGGCCACCGCCGTCGCGGTGCTGGCCCAACGCGGGCTCGACGCCACCGCGCTCCCGCCCGTGGTCACTGTGGAACGCCCGCGCAACCCCGAGCACGGCGATTACGCCAGCAACCTCGCCTTGCAGCTCGGCAAGAAGGTCGGCGCGAACCCGCGGGAACTCGCCGGCTGGCTCGCCGACGCGCTGGCGCGGGCCGACGGCATCGCCTCGGCCGAGGTGGCCGGGCCCGGCTTCATCAACCTGCGGCTGGAGGCATCGGCGCAGGCCGTGATCGTCAACACCGTCATCGACGCCGGCGACACATTCGGGCACTCCGACGCGCTGGCGGGGCAGAAGATCAACCTCGAGTTCGTTTCGGCCAACCCGACCGGGCCCATCCACATCGGCGGCACCCGCTGGGCGGCCGTCGGTGACGCCCTGGGCAGGCTGCTGTCCGCGCAGGGCGCGGCCGTGGCGCGCGAATACTATTTCAACGACCACGGCGCCCAGATCGACCGGTTCGCCCACTCGCTGGTCGCCGCGGCCAAGGGCGAGCCCACGCCGGCCGACGGCTACGCCGGCGCCTACATCGGCGACATCGCTCAGCAGGTGCTGCAGCGGGCGCCCGACGCGCTGAGCCTGCCGGACGCCGAGATGCACGAGACCTTTCGCCGGATCGGCGTGGACCTGATGTTCGACCACATCAAGCGGTCGCTGCACGAGTTCGGCACCGACTTCGACATCTACACCCACGAAGACTCGATGCACACCAGCGGCCGCGTCGACCAGGCGATCGCGAAGCTCCGCCAGACCGGCAACATCTACGAGAAGGACGGCGCAACCTGGTTGCGCACCAGCGCTTTTGGTGATGACAAGGACCGCGTCGTGATCAAGAGCGACGGCAAGCCGGCCTACATCGCCGGCGACATCGCGTACTACCTCGACAAGAGGCAACGCGGCTTCGACCTCTGCATCTACATGCTCGGGGCCGACCACCACGGCTACATCGCCCGGCTCAAGGCCGTCGCCGCGGCGTTCGGCGAGGATCCCGCCACCGTCGAGGTGCTGATCGGGCAGCTGGTGAACCTGGTGCGCGACGGGCAGCCCGTCCGGATGAGCAAGCGCGCCGGTACCGTCCTCACCCTCGACGACCTGGTCGAGGCGATCGGCGTCGACGCGGCCCGCTACAGCCTGATCCGGTCGTCGGTGGACACCCCCATCGACATCGACTTGGCGCTGTGGTCCTCGGCCTCCAACGAAAACCCGGTCTACTACGTGCAATACGCGCACGCCCGGCTCTCGGCGCTGGCCCGCAACGCCGCCGAGCTCGGCCTGGTCCCCGACACCGCGCACCTCGAGCTGCTCGACCACGACAAAGAGGGCGCGCTGCTGCGCAGCATCGGCGAATTCCCGCGGATCCTCGAAACTGCCGCGTCCCTGCGCGAACCGCATCGGGTGTGCCGCTACCTGGAAGACCTCGCCGGCGACTACCACCGGTTCTACGACTCCTGCCGCGTCCTGCCCCAGGGCGACGAGGAGCCCACCGACCTGCACACCGCCCGGCTGGCGTTGTGCCAGGCCACCCGCCAGGTGATCGCCAACGGGCTGACCATCCTCGGAGTCGGCGCGCCGGAGCGAATGTGAACGTCCATCCCGCCGGCCCCCGGCACGCCGAGGAGACCCGGCACAACGAGAGCCCGCCGCGGCCGCAGTCCGCCGAGGACCTGATGCGATTGGCGCCGAACGTGTGGCCGCGCAACGTCTCCCGCGACGACACCGGCGCGGCCACCGTCGCGGGCCTCTCGGTGACCGACCTTGCCCACGAGTACGGCACCCCGTTGTTCGTCATCGACGAGGACGACTTCCGTTCCCGCTGCCGGGAGATGGCGTCGGCCTTCGGCGGCGGCGCCAACGTGTACTACGCCGCCAAGGCGTTCCTGTGCGGCGAGGTCGCGCGCTGGGTCGCCGAAGAGGGCCTGTCCCTGGACGTGTCCACCGGCGGCGAACTGGCCGTCGCGTTGCACGCCGACTTCCCGCCGGAGCGAATCACCTTCCACGGCAACAACAAGTCCGTCGCCGAACTGACCGACGCGGTCAAGGCCGGGGTGGGCCACGTCGTGGTGGACTCGATGATCGAGATCGAGCGGTTGGACGCGATCGCGGCCGACGCGGGCATCGTCCAGGACGTGTTCGTGCGCCTCACCGTCGGTGTCGAGGCGCACACCCACGAGTTCATCTCCACCGCACACGAAGACCAGAAGTTCGGGCTGTCCATCGCCAGCGGTGCCGCGATGGCGGCCGTGCGCCGCGTGTTCGCGACCGACCACCTGCGCCTCGTCGGCCTGCACAGCCACATCGGCTCGCAGATCTTCGACGTCGACGGCTTCGAGGTCGCCGCGCACCGCGTCATCGGCCTGCTGCGCGACATCGTCGCGGAATTCGGCGTCGACAAGACCGCACAGATCTCGACGGTGGATCTCGGTGGCGGCCTGGGCATCTCGTACCTGGCGAGCGATGACCCGCCGCCGGTGGGCGAGCTGGCCGCCAAGCTCGGCGACATCGTGAGCAAGGAGTCCGCGGCCGTCGGACTTCCGACGCCGACGCTGGTCGTCGAGCCCGGACGCGCCATCGCCGGGCCCGGCACCATCACGCTGTATGAGGTCGGCACCGTCAAGGACGTCGACGTCAGCGCCACGGCGCACCGGCGCTACGTCAGCGTGGACGGCGGCATGAGCGACAACATCCGCACCGCCCTCTACGACGCTCAGTACGACGCCCGGCTGGTGTCGCGGACCAGCGACGCGCCGGCGACCCTGGCCCGCGTCGTCGGAAAGCATTGCGAGACCGGCGACATCGTCGTGCGCGACACCTGGGTGCCCGGCGACCTGCGGCCTGGGGACCTGCTCGGGGTGGCCGCCACCGGCGCCTACTGCTATTCGTTGTCGAGCCGATACAACATGGTCGGGCGGCCCGCCGTGGTCGCGGTGCGCGACGGACGCGCCCGCCTGGTCCTGCGCCGCGAGACGGTCGACGACCTGCTGAGTTTGGAGGTGAACTGTGTCCGGTGACGACAAGCCCGTTGGCGTAGCGGTCCTGGGGCTGGGCAATGTCGGAAGCGCTGTTGTCCGCATCATCGAGGACAGCGCCGAGGACCTCGCGGCCCGCATCGGTGCGCCGCTGGTCCTGCGCGGTGTCGGGGTGCGCCGCGTCGCCGCCGACCGCGGCGTGCCGGTCGAGCTGCTCACCGACAACATCGAGGAGCTGGTGACGCGCGAGAACGTCGACATCGTCGTCGAACTGATGGGCCCGGTCGAGCCGGCGCGCAAGGCGATCCTCAGCGCGCTCGAGCACGGCAAGTCCGTCGTCACCGCCAACAAGGCGTTGCTGGCCCAGTCCACCGGCGAATTGGCGCAGGCGGCCGAAAGCGCCCACGTTGACCTGTATTTCGAGGCGGCGGTCGCGGGTGCGATCCCCGTCATCCGTCCGCTCACCCAGTCGCTGGCCGGCGACACGGTGCTGCGGGTGGCCGGCATCGTCAACGGCACCACCAACTACATCCTCTCGGCGATGGACAGCACGGGCGCCGACTACGGCAGCGCGCTGGCCGACGCCGGCGCCCTGGGTTACGCCGAGGCCGACCCCACCGCCGACGTCGAGGGTTACGACGCCGCGGCCAAGGCCGCGATCCTGGCGTCCATCGCCTTTCACACCCCGGTGACAGCGGACGATGTCTATCGCGAGGGCATCACCAAGATCACCCCGGCCGACTTCGCGTCGGCGCGGGCACTCGGCTGCACGATCAAGCTGCTGTCGATCTGCGAGCGCATCACCGGTGCCGATGGGCAGGAACGGGTTTCGGCCCGCGTCTACCCGGCCCTGGTGCCGCTGTCGCACCCACTCGCCACCGTCAACGGCGCGTTCAACGCGGTCGTGGTCGAGGCCGCGGCGGCGGGACGGCTGATGTTTTACGGCCAGGGCGCCGGGGGCGCGCCCACCGCGTCCGCGGTGACCGGCGACCTGGTGATGGCCGCCCGCAACCGGGTATTGGGCAGCCGCGGGCCGAAGGAGTCGCGGTACGCCCAACTTCCCATCGCGCCAATGGGAATGATCTCCACCCGCTACTACGTGAGCATGAACGTGGCCGACAAGCCGGGCGTCTTGTCCTCGGTGGCAGCGGAATTCGCCAAGCGCGACGTCAGCATCGCCGAGGTCCGCCAGGAAGGCGTGGTGGACGAGGGTGGCCGGCGGGTGGGCGCGCGCATCGTGGTCGTCACCCACACCGCGACGGATGCCGCGCTTTCCGAAACCGTCGAGGCGCTCGCCGACCTGGATGTCGTGCAGAGCGTGGCCAGCGTGCTGCGACTGGAAGGGACCACCCTGTGAGCGTTTCGCATACGGCCACCCACCAACCCTGGCCGGGACTGATCGCCGCGTACCGCGATCGGCTGCCGGTCGGCGACGACTGGACCCCGGTCACGCTCCTGGAGGGCGGCACCCCGCTCATTCCCGCGATCCGGCTCTCGGAGCGGACCGGCTGCACGGTCCACCTCAAAGTCGAGGGCCTCAACCCCACTGGCTCCTTCAAGGACCGCGGCATGACGATGGCGGTCACCGACGCGCTCGCGCGCGGCCAGCAGGCCGTCCTGTGCGCGTCGACGGGGAACACCTCGGCCTCAGCCGCGGCCTACGCCGCCCGCGCCGGCATCACCTGCGCGGTGCTGATCCCGCAGGGCAAGATCGCCATGGGCAAGCTCGCGCAGGCGGTCATGCACGGCGCCAAGATCATTCAGATCGACGGCAACTTCGACGACTGCCTGGAGCTGGCCCGCAAGATGGCCGCCGACTTCCCGACCATCGCGCTGGTCAACTCGGTCAATCCGGTGCGCATCGAGGGCCAGAAGACGGCGGCGTTCGAGATCGTCGACGCGCTGGGCACCGCACCTGACGTGCACGCCCTTCCGGTGGGAAACGCGGGGAACATCACCGCGTACTGGAAGGGATACCGCGAATATCACCACGAGGGCATCATCGACAAGCTTCCGCGGATGCTGGGCACCCAGGCGGCCGGGGCGGCGCCGTTGGTGTCCGGCAAGCCGGTCAAGCACCCGGAAACGATCGCCACCGCGATCCGCATCGGTGCACCGGCGTCGTGGACGGCCGCCGTCGAGGCGCAGGAACAGTCGAACGGACGATTCCTGGCGGCCACCGACGAAGAGATCCTGGCGGCCTACCACCTGGTGGCCGAGTCGGAGGGCGTCTTCGTCGAACCCGCCTCCGCGGCCAGCATCGCCGGCCTGTTCAAGGCCGTCGACGATGGCTGGGTGTCCCGCGGGTCCACGGTGGTCTGCACGGTCACCGGTAACGGGCTGAAGGACCCCGACACGGCGCTCAGGGACATGCCCACCGTTTCCCCGCTGCCCGTCGATCCGGTGCTCGTCGTCGAGAAGCTGGGCCTCGCCTGAATGGGAGCCTGTCGGTGACCTCGTTGCTGCCCGCCGGGTTGGTGGCCAACGCCGTGGTGTCGGCGTCCAGCGCCAACCTGGGCCCGGGTTTCGACAGCCTCGGCCTGGCGTTGCATCTGTGTGACGAAATCGTCTTGGAGACAACCGAATCCGGGCTTACCGTGCACGTCGAGGGAGAGGGTGCGGACCAGGTCCCCCTGGGCCCTGAACACCTGGTGGTGCGCGCCGTCGAACGCGGGCTGCAGGCCGCGGGCGTGCGCGCCGGGGGGCTGGTGGTGCGCTGCCGCAACGCCATCCCGCATTCCCGAGGCCTGGGCTCCTCTGCCGCTGCCGTGGTCGGCGGTCTCGCTGCGGTGAACGGGCTTGTCGCACAGACGGATTCGGCACCGCTCAGCGAAGCCCAATTGATTCAGCTGTCCTCCGAGTTCGAGGGGCACCCCGACAACGCCGCGGCGGCAGTGTTGGGCGGTGCTGTGGTGTCCTGGATCGCCCGCGGCGGCGACGGGCCGCAATATTCGGCGGTGCCGCTGCGGCTCCACCCGGACATCCGCCTGTTCTGCGCCATTCCCGAGGAGCGCTCGCTGACCGCGGAGACCCGGGTGCTGCTGCCCTCCCGGGTCAGCCACGAGGACGCGACGTTCAACGTGAGCCGGGCCGCGTTGCTGGTCGTGGCGCTCACCGAACGACCGGATCTGCTGATGGCGGCCACTGAAGATGTCCTGCACCAACCGCAGCGCGCGCCGGCGATGCCGCGCTCGGCGGAATATTTGCGGCTGCTGCGGCGTCATAACGTGGCGTCGACTCTCTCGGGGGCTGGTCCCTCGTTGATCGCACTGACCACGGAGCAGGAATTACCGTCGGTGGCGACGGAGTTCGGGGCGGCAAACGGATTCACGGTCACGGCGATGACCGCGGGCGAAGGAGTTCGCTGGAGTCCCGGAGTCACCGTCCCGGGTTGATCCACAGCGTGGCCGGAGGGTTTGCTTGCTTCCGACCAGGATGCGGGCTATCCTCGGACCCGTCCAGCAATCGCAGCATCTGCATCTGCATCCATACTGCATTGCGGCTAGGACGACCTACCAATTCTTCTCGTGGACGAGGTTCGCCGTTTTCTCCGCCGATCCAGGCGATCACCGCTGCAGAGTCGATGATTGGGCGCACTCGGCGCATCTGCTGAATGCAACGACCCCCCGTATGACCTGATCAGCGGGGGAAGAAAGGAAATCCGTGACTGATACGGACCTGTTCACGGCTGGCGAGAGCACGGACAGCGACCAGCTCTCCACCCCCGTGACCCCAGACACACCCAACGTCAAAACCGATGCCCCGGTTGGCTCTCTGTCCGCCATGGTGCTGCCGGAGTTGCGTGCGCTGGCTAACCAAATCGGCGTCAAGGGGACGTCGGGCATGCGTAAGAACGAACTCATCGCCGCGATCAAAGACCTCCGCGACAAGGCCAACGGCACTTCTACCGCGGCGCCCAAGTCTGACAACGGCGACAAATCCGACACCGCCACCGCCGAAGCGCCGGCCGCTCAACCGGAGGCGCCGGCCGAGCAGGGGGAAAAGAACGGTTCGACCGCCGAGGCGCCACGCCGCGAACGCCGCAGCGCCTCCAGGGAGGCCGGCAACGCCGCCCGCAACGCCGGCGCCGACCGCGACGGCGCGAACCCCGGCGACGGCGCCGGCAACAACGGCCGCCAGGGCGGCCAACAGGACACCAAGGCCGACGAGCGCGGGAAAGACGCCGCCAGCGACCAGCAGGGCTCGGGCGGCCAGCAGAACCGCGGCGGCGCGAACCAGCAGGACGACGACGGCGAGGGCCGCCAGGGCCGGCGCGGACGCCGGTTCCGCGACCGCCGGCGCCGCGGCGAGCGCACGGGCGAGGGCGCCGACGCCGAACTGCGCGAGGACGACGTCGTGCAGCCGGTGGCCGGCATCCTGGACGTGCTCGACAATTACGCGTTCGTGCGCACCTCCGGGTACCTCGCCGGCCCGCACGACGTCTACGTGTCGATGAACATGGTGCGCAAGAACGGGCTGCGCCGCGGCGACGCGGTGACCGGCGCGGTTCGGGTGCCCCGCGACGGCGAGCAGCCCAACCAGCGGCAGAAGTTCAACCCGTTGGTGCGCCTGGACAGCGTCAACGGCGGCTCGGTCGAAGACGCCAGGAAGCGGCCGGAATTCGGCAAGCTGACGCCGCTGTACCCCAACCAGCGGCTGCGCCTGGAAACTACCCCCGACCGCCTGACCACCCGGGTCATCGACCTGATCATGCCGATCGGCAAGGGTCAGCGTGCGCTGATCGTCTCGCCGCCCAAGGCGGGTAAGACGACGATCCTGCAGGACATCGCCAACGCGATCACCAAGAACAACCCGGAATGCCACCTCATGGTCGTGCTCGTCGACGAGCGGCCCGAAGAGGTCACCGACATGACCCGCTCGGTCAAGGGCGAGGTGATCGCTTCGACGTTCGACCGGCCGCCGTCGGATCACACCTCCGTCGCCGAGCTGGCCATCGAACGCGCCAAGCGGCTCGTCGAGCAGGGCAAGGACGTCGTGGTGCTGCTGGACTCGATCACCCGCCTCGGGCGCGCCTACAACAACGCATCGCCCGCCTCGGGCCGGATCCTGTCCGGTGGTGTCGACTCCACTGCGCTGTACCCGCCGAAGCGGTTCCTGGGCGCCGCCCGCAACATCGAGGAGGGCGGGTCGCTGACCATCATCGCCACCGCGATGGTCGAGACGGGCTCCACGGGTGACACGGTCATCTTCGAGGAGTTCAAGGGCACCGGTAACGCCGAACTCAAGCTGGACCGCAAGATCGCCGAGCGCCGCGTGTTCCCGGCTGTGGACGTCAACCCGTCGGGCACCCGCAAGGACGAGCTGCTGCTCAGCCCGGACGAGTTCGGCATCGTGCACAAGCTGCGTCGCGTGCTGTCCGGGCTGGACTCGCACCAGGCCATCGACCTGCTGATGTCGCAGCTGCGCAAGACGAAGAACAACTACGAGTTCCTGGTCCAGGTGTCGAAGACGACGCCGGGGTCGATGGACAACGACTAGCGGTTCACGCCTGATCAGCCGGGTCGGTCACGACACATAAACCACGCACACGACACGCCCGGTGACGTCTCAGTGGATTATGTTTCGCGCCCGACCCCCCGCCGGGAATGCGAAGGCCTGCCCCGCTGTTTTGGGGAGATACCGGTTGAGCTGGCATAATTGACGCTCGACCAGACCGAAGAGGACAGCATGAAAACAGATATTCATCCCGAATACGCCGAGACCACGGTGGTCTGCGGTTGCGGCCACACCTTCCAGACGCGCAGCACCAAGCCGGGCGGACGCATCGTCGTCGAGGTCTGCTCGCAGTGCCACCCGTTCTACACCGGCAAGCAGAAGATCCTCGACAGTGGCGGCCGGGTCGCGCGCTTCGAGAAGCGGTACGGCAAGCGCAAGGCCGACGCCGCCGGCAAATAGCCGTATACCGACGCCCGAACTGTGCGCAAACCGCACGGGCCGGGCGTCGGTTCGTGTCTGCGGTAGAAGCGCGTGCGGACGGGCAGGAGGTGAGACATGACGCAGCCGGTACAGACCATTGACGTGCTGCTGGCCGAGCACGCCGACCTCGAGCGCGCCCTGTCGGATCCGGAACTGCACAGCAATCCCGGCGAGGCCCGCAAGGCCGGCCGTCGCTTCGCCCGTCTGGCCCCGATCGTGGCCACCTACCGCAAGTTGGCGTCGGCCCGCGGCGACCTGGAAACGGCGCGCGAATTGGCCGCCGACGACGAGTCCTTCGCCGACGAGGTGACCCAACTCGAGGCGCGGGTGGCCGAGCTGGACACCCAGCTCACCGACATGCTGGCGCCGCGCGACCCGCATGACGCCGACGACATCGTGCTCGAGGTGAAATCCGGTGAGGGCGGCGAGGAGTCGGCACTGTTCGCGGCCGACCTGGCAAGGATGTACATCCGCTATGCCGAGCGGCACGGCTGGACCGTGACGGTCCTCGACGAGACCACCTCCGACCTGGGCGGTTACAAGGACGCGACGCTGTCCATCGCGAGCAAGGGCGACTCGGTCGACGGCGTGTGGTCGCGAATGAAGTTCGAGGGTGGCGTGCATCGCGTGCAGCGGGTTCCGGTGACGGAATCGCAAGGCCGCGTTCACACGTCGGCCGCCGGTGTGCTCGTCTACCCCGAACCCGAAGAGGTCGGCGAGGTGCAGATCGACGAATCGGATCTGCGCATCGACGTGTACCGCTCGTCGGGCAAGGGCGGCCAGGGTGTCAACACCACCGACTCGGCCGTGCGGATCACCCATTTGCCCACCGGGATCGTCGTGACCTGTCAGAACGAGCGATCGCAGCTGCAGAACAAGGCCCGGGCGCTGCAGGTGCTGGCCGCGCGCCTGCAGGCACTGGCCGAGGAGCAGGCGCAGGCGGACGCGTCGGCCGACCGCGCCAGCCAGATCCGGACGGTGGACCGCAGCGAACGGATCCGTACCTACAACTTCCCCGAGAACCGGATCACCGACCACCGGATCGGTTTCAAGGCCCACAATCTCGATCAGGTGCTCGACGGCGACCTCGACGCGTTGTTCGATGCGCTGAGCGCCGCCGACAAGCAGTCGCGACTGCAACACACATGAACACGCTGCGGCGCGCGATCGACTGTGCTGCGGCGCGGCTCGCCGAAGCCGGGATCGACTCCGCGCGTTACGACGCCGAGCAGCTCGCCGCACACCTGGCGGGCACCGAACGCGGCAGGCTCGCCGTCCTCGACCCGCCCGGCGATGACTTCTTCGAGCGTTACCGCGACGTCGTGGCCGCGCGCTCGCGGCGGGTGCCACTGCAGCATCTCATCGGGACGGCGGCCTTCGGGCCGGTGCTCCTGCAGGTCGGCCCGGGCGTGTTCACGCCGCGCCCCGAGACCGAGGCCATGTTGGAATGGGCCACCGCCCAGCCGCTTTCGGCAAACCCGGTGATCGTCGATCTGTGCACCGGCTCCGGCGCTTTGGCACTCGCATTGGCGCGTCACCGACCCGCCGCTCGGGTGATCGCCGTCGACGATTCCGACGCAGCGCTCGAGTACGCGCGGCGAAACGTCGCGGGCACGAACATCGAGGTCGTGCGCGCCGACGTCGGCGAGCCGGGTCTGTTTCCCGAGCTTGACGCGGCGGTAGACCTGGTCGTGGCCAACCCGCCCTACGTTCCGGACGACGCCACGGTGGGACCGGAAGTGGCGGAGCACGATCCGCACCACGCGGTGTTCGGCGGCCCGGACGGAATGGCGCTGATCGGTCCCATCGTCGGCCTCGCCGGGCGATGGCTGCGCCCGAGCGGGCTGTTCGCCGTCGAGCACGACGACACCACGTCGGCGCGGACTGTCGAATTGGTCGAGCGCGCAGGCCTGTTCGGCGATGTCGAGGCCCGACACGACTTTGCCGGCCGCCCGCGATTCGTGACTGCGCGCAGGGGCAGAGCGTGACCGAGGTCTTCGACTGCACCGACCCGAACCAGCGCGCGCTCGGCATCGCGTCGGCGGTGACGGCGCTCAAGGGCGGCCGCCTGGTCGTCATGCCGACCGACACCGTGTACGGGATCGGTGCCGACGCCTTCAACAGCGCGGCCGTGGCCGCCCTGCTGTCGGCGAAGGGCCGGGGCCGGGACATGCCGGTGGGGGTCCTGGTCGGTTCCTGGCACACCATCGAGGGCTTGGTGTACACGATGCCGGACGGCGCGCGCGACCTGATCCGCGCGTTCTGGCCCGGCGCGCTCAGTCTGGTGGTGGCGCAGGCGCCGTCGTTGCAGTGGGACCTCGGGGACGCACGCGGCACCGTGATGCTGCGGATGCCGCTGCACCCAGTGGCCATCGAGCTGCTGCGGGAGGTGGGGCCGATGGCGGTTTCGAGCGCCAACGTCTCGGGCCGTCCACCCGCGGTGCACGCCGGCGAGGCGCGCGCTCAGCTCGGCGACCTCGTCGACGTCTACCTCGACGGGGGCCCGTCGCAGCAGCAGGCTGCCTCGACGATCCTCGACCTCACCGGGGCGACTCCGCGCATCCTGCGGGAAGGCCCGGTGAGCGCCGAGCGGATCGCGGAGGTGCTCGGTGTCGAACCGGCGAGTCTGACCGCCCAGCGTGGTTGAGCCCGACTCAGGTCGGTGCAGTACGGTTCCGGGGTGTCCAGCGTCCCGGCCAGCGAGCTAGCTACCCTCGCCGGGGGATTCCTCTCCCTGTCCGACCGCGGCGCCGGCGTGCCGCTGCGGGAACTCGCACTGGTCGGCCTCACCGCGGCGATCATGACCTACTTCGCGACCGGGCCGGTGCGGGTGCTGGCCACCCGCCTGGGGGCGGTCGCCTATCCGCGGGAACGCGACGTGCACGTGACGCCCACCCCCCGGATGGGCGGGCTCGCAATGTTTCTCGGTGTGGTCTCCGCCGTCTTCCTGGCGTCCCAGCTTCCCGCTCTGACCCGCGGCTTCGTCTATTCGACCGGCATGCCTGCGGTGCTGGTGGCCGGCGCGGTGATCATGGGCATCGGCCTCATCGATGACCGCTGGGGGCTGGACGCGCTGACCAAGTTCGCGGGTCAGATCACCGCGGCGAGCGTGCTCGTCACTATGGGGGTCGCCTGGAGCGTCCTCTACATACCTATCGGCGGCGTCGGCACCATCGTGCTCGACCAGGCCTCGTCCATTCTGCTGACGCTGGCGTTGACGGTGTCGATCGTCAACGCGATGAACTTTGTCGACGGGCTCGACGGCCTGGCCGCGGGGCTGGGCCTCATCACGGCGCTGGCGATCTGCATGTTCTCAGTGGGTCTGCTGCGCGACCACGGCGGCGACGTGCTGTTCTATCCGCCCGCCGTCATCTCGGTGGTCCTCGCGGGTGCCTGCCTGGGCTTCCTGCCCCACAACTTCCACCGCGCGAAGATCTTCATGGGCGACTCCGGCTCCATGCTGATCGGGCTCATGCTCGCCGCGGCCTCTACCACCGCGGCCGGGCCGGTCTCACAGAACGCCTACGGGGCCCGTGACGTGTTTGCTCTTCTGTCGCCGTTCCTGCTGGTCGTGGCGGTCATGTTCGTGCCGATGCTCGACCTACTCCTGGCGATCGTCCGCCGGACCCGGGCGGGCCGCAGCGCCTTCAGCCCCGACAAGATGCACCTGCACCATCGGTTGCTGCAGATCGGGCACTCGCACCGGCGGGTGGTACTGCTGATCTATCTGTGGGTCGGCATCGTCGCGTTCGGCGCCGCGAGCACCATCTTTTTCGACCCACGCGATACCGCTCTGGTCATGCTCGCGGCCATCCTCGTGGCCGGTGTGGTGACACTGATTCCGCTCCTGCGCCGTCGCGACGACTACGACGACGACGACTACGACACGCGGTAGTAGCAGGTGTCCACCATGTGGTACGGTGCAGGTAGAACCCCCAAAACCAGCCTCGCAGGGCGCCGCGCGAGCGGCCTTCCGGACGCTCGTCCGGACGCGCCGTTTGGAGATCGGTGCCGTGAGATACCCCTTGGGTGATTCGGCTGTGACGTGCGATACGCTCGGCGGGCCACCGATCAGTCGGTCGGGGGGTTCCCGTTCCGTCAACCTGGGATTGAGGTGCTGCAGTGACGACACCAGCGCAGGATGCGCCGTTGGTGTTTCCCTCTGTTGCGTTCCGCCCCGTTCGTTTGCTAGTGATCTGTGTCGCGGTCACCGCAGCGGCGGTGGTCGCCGCCGCGTCGCTCGGCCACCTGATGTTCGGGGTGTTCTTCGGTGTCGGGCTGCTCCTCGGTTTGCTCAACGCGCTGCTGGTGCGGCGTTCGGTTGCGTCCATCACCGCGGGGGATCACCCGCTGAAAAGGAACATGGCACTCAACTCGGCGTCGCGGCTGGCCGTCATCACGGTGCTCGCGCTGATCATCGCCTTCGTTTTCCGGCCTTCCGGGCTGGGGGTGATGTTCGGGCTGGCGCTGTTCCAGGTGCTGTTGGTGGCAACGACCGCGCTGCCGGTCTGGAAGAAGATCCGCGCCGGAGCGGCGGGAGAGCCGATGGTGCCTTCCGCGGCCCAGCCGGCGTCCACGGAAGGGCCGGCAGGATCCGGCGAAAGGAGCCTCGGGGATGACTGAGATCGTCCTGGCCGAATCCCAGATCGAGGTTGGCCAGCACAACACGGCGACCTGGTTGGGCCTGACCGTCAATACGGACACGATCCTGTCGACCGCGATCGCCGCGGTGATCGTGCTCGCGTTGGCGTTCTTCCTGCGCGCGAAGATCACCTCAAAGGGCGTTCCCAGCGGCGTTCAGTTGTTCTGGGAGGCCATCACCGAGCAGATGCGCAGTCAGATCGAGAGCGCCATCGGCATGCGGATCGCCCCGTTTGTGCTCCCACTGGCGGTCACCATCTTCGTGTTCATCCTGATCTCCAACTGGCTGTCGGTGCTGCCGCTGCAGTACACCGACAAGTCCGGACACACCACCGAGCTGCTGAAGTCGGCTGCGGCGGACATCAACTACGTGTTGGCGCTGGCCCTGTTCGTCTTCGTCTGCTATCACGTCGCGGGGATCTGGCGTCGCGGCATCATCGGGCACCCGCTGGCGGTCCTCAAGGGTCACGTGGCGTTCCTGGCCCCGATCAACCTGGTCGAGGAGCTCGCCAAGCCGATCTCGTTGTCGCTCCGACTTTTCGGCAACATCTTCGCCGGGGGCATCCTCGTGGCGCTGATCGCCCTGTTCCCGCCCTACATCATGTGGCTGCCCAATGCCATCTGGAAGTCGTTCGACCTCTTCGTCGGGGCGATCCAGGCCTTCATCTTCTCGATCCTGACCATCCTGTACTTCAGCCAGGCGATGGAGATCGAGGAGCATCATGACTGATCCCGTCACGAATCGTCCCGAACCAAGCACGACTACAGGAGCCTGGTAGACCGCTACCAGATAGCCACCACATAAAGGAGGAAAGAATGGACCCCACTATCGCAGCCGGTGCCCTCATCGGCGGTGGGCTCATCATGGGCGGCGGCGCGATCGGTGCCGGTATCGGTGACGGTATCGCGGGTAATGCATTGGTATCCGGCATCGCTCGGCAGCCCGAGGCGCAGGGGCGGCTGTTCACGCCGTTCTTCATCACCGTCGGTCTGGTCGAGGCGGCGTACTTCATCAACTTGGCGTTCATGGCGCTGTTCGTCTTCGCCACCCCGGTCACCTAACTCGTTGTTATGGGCGACGCGAATCTGATTGTCCTGGCGGCCGGCCAGGGCGGCGAGGGAGGCAAGGGCGGAGGCAGCAACTTCCTCGTTCCCAACGGCACCTTCTTCTTCGTACTGGCCATCTTCCTCATCGTGCTTGCCGTCATCGGCACCTTCGTCGTTCCGCCGATCCTGAAGGTGATGCGGGAACGCGACGCCATGGTCGCCAAGACCGTCGCGGACAACAAGAAGGCGTCCGAGCAATTCGAGGCCGCGCGGGCCGACTACGAAGAAGCCTTGAAGGAGGCCCGGGTTCAGGCGTCGTCGTTGCGCGACGACGCCCGGGCAGAAGGCCGTAAGGTGGTCGAGGACGCGCGCGCCGGTGCCGAGCAACAGGTGTTGTCGACGTTGCAAATGGCCTCCGAGCAATTGAAGCGAGAGAGAGACGCGGTGGAGCTGGACCTGCGCGCGAACGTGGCGGGCATGTCGGCGACGCTGGCCGGTCGCATCCTCGGCGTCGACGTCGCTCCCGCCACCGCAACTGGAAACTCTGGACGGTAATCAACGCATGTCGACATTCATCGGACAGCTGGTGGGATTCGCCGTCATCGTCTTCTTGGTGGTGCGTTACGTGGTGCCGCCGGTGCGTCGCCTGATGACCGCCCGGCAAGAGGCAGTGCGTCAGCAGCTCAAAGACAGTGCGGCAGCGGCCGATCGGTTGACCGAGTCGACCACCGCCCACAGCAAGGCGGTTGAGGAGGCCAAGGTCGAAGCCGAGCGCATCGTCGAAGAGGCGAAAACGGACTCGGGCCGCATCACCGAGCAGATGGCGGCCCAGGCCGAGGCCGAGGCGGAGCGCATCAAAGTGCAGGGTGCCCGCCAGGCGGAGCTGCTCGGAACCCAGCTGGCCCGCCAGCTTCGCCTGGAACTTGGCCATGAGGCCGTCCGCCAGGCCCGGGAGCTGGTGCGCAACTACGTCTCCGACGAGGCGCAGCGGTCGTCCACCGTCGACCGCTTCCTCGACGAACTGGATGCCATGGCGCCGGCGCCTGCCGACGTCCAATACCCGGTGCTGGCGAAGATGCGCACGGCCAGCCGCCAAGCGCTCCGCAACCTTACGGACAAGCTGAAGACCGTCGTCAAAGACCTTGACAACAAGGCGCTTACGACGCTTTCCAGCGAGCTGGTCTCGGTCGCCGCGATGCTCGACCGCGAGATCGTCGTCACCCGTTATCTCACGGTGCCGGCCGAAGACTCGGGGCCCCGGATCCGGTTGCTCGAGCGGTTGTTCTCCGACACGGTCGGCGACGCCACCCTCGAGGTGCTGCGGGCCGCCGTCTGCGAGCACTGGTCGGCGAGCTCCGACATCGTCGATGCCCTCGAACACGTGTCGCGGCAAGCTCTGCTGGAGATCGCCGAACGCGAGGACCGGGTCGGCGAGGTCGAGGAGCAATTGTTCCGGTTCTCCCGTGTTCTCGATGGCCAGCCCCGCCTCGCAATCCTGTTGGGCGACTACGCAACTCCAGCGGAAGCGCGGGTGCGCTTGCTGCGCAACGTGCTTGAGAACGCCAGCGGCAAGGTCAACCCGATCACCTTGGCGCTGCTGTCGCAAACCATCGCGTTGCTGCGCGGCGAGCCCGCCGAGGAGGCTGTTCAGTTTCTGGCGAAAGTCGCGGTGGCTCGCCGGGGTGAAATCGTCGGACAGGTCAGCGCGGCAGCCGAGCTCAGCGACGCCCAACGCACCCGCCTCACCGACGTGCTGAGCCGTATCTACGGCCACCCGGTGACTGTGCACCTGCAGATCGACCCCGAATTGATGGGTGGGCTGTTGATCCGAGTGGCCGACGAGGTGATCGACGGGACGCTCTCGGCCCGGCTGGCCGCGGCTCAGGCGCACCTGCCCGACTGAACACCAACCCGCCACCACAACGACCTACCGAAGACCGACACAGACCGACGCGAACGACAAGTAGGAAGACGAAAAGCCATGGCTGAGTTGACAATCTCCGCTGATGCCATCCAGAGCGCCATCGAGGAATACGTAGACTCCTTCACCTCCGACACCTCCCGCGAGGAAGTGGGGACCGTCATCGACGCCGGAGACGGCATCGCCCACGTCGAAGGCCTGCCGTCCGTGATGACGCAGGAGCTGCTCGAGTTCCCCGGCGGCGTGCTCGGCGTCGCGCTCAACCTGGACGAACACAGCATCGGCGCGGTCATCCTGGGTGACTTCGAGAAGCTCGAGGAGGGCCAGCAGGTCAAGCGCACCGGCGAGGTGTTGTCGGTCCCCGTCGGCGACGCCTTCCTGGGCCGCGTGGTCGATCCCCTCGGCCACCCGATTGACGGGCGCGGCGACATCGAGACGGACATCCGCCGCGCGCTGGAGATCCAGGCGCCGTCGGTGGTGCAGCGGCAAAGCGTGAGCGAGCCGCTGCAGACCGGGATCAAGGCCATCGACGCGATGACGCCGATCGGGCGCGGTCAGCGGCAGCTCATCATCGGCGACCGCAAGACCGGCAAGACCGCGGTGTGTGTGGACACCATCCTCAACCAGCGGGAGAACTGGGAGTCCGGCGACGAAAAGAAGCAGGTCCGCTGCGTGTACGTGGCCATCGGGCAGAAGGGCACGACGATCGCTTCGGTCCGGCGAGCGCTCGAGGAGGGCGGGGCCATGGACTACACGACCATCGTCGCGGCTCCGGCGTCCGACTCCGCTGGCTTCAAATGGCTTGCGCCCTATACGGGTTCGGCCATCGCCCAGCATTGGATGTACGACGGCAAGCACGTGCTCATCGTCTTCGACGACCTGAGCAAGCAGGCCGAGGCGTACCGCGCGATCTCCCTGCTGCTGCGGCGTCCGCCGGGCCGCGAGGCGTACCCGGGTGACGTCTTCTACCTGCACTCGCGGCTGCTGGAGCGCTGTGCGAAGCTCTCCGACGAGCTCGGTGGCGGTTCGATGACCGGTCTGCCGATCATCGAGACCAAGGCCAACGACATCTCGGCCTACATCCCCACCAACGTCATTTCGATCACCGACGGGCAGTGCTTCCTGGAGTCCGATCTGTTCAACCAGGGTGTGCGGCCGGCGATCAACGTCGGTGTCTCGGTCTCCCGCGTCGGTGGTGCCGCACAGATCAAGGCGATGAAGGAGGTGGCCGGGTCGCTGCGTCTGGACCTGTCGCAGTATCGCGAGCTGGAATCGTTCGCGGCCTTCGCATCGGATCTCGACGCCACCTCGAAGGCTCAGCTGGAGCGCGGCGAACGGCTGGTCGAGCTGCTCAAGCAATCGCAGTACCAACCGATGCCGGTTGAGGAGCAGGTGGTTTCGATCTTCCTGGGCACCGGCGGCCACTTGGACTCGGTGCCGGTCGAGGACGTCAGGCGCTTCGAGACCGAGCTGCTCGACCACATGCGGGCGTCCGAGGAGAAGCTCCTGGCCGGGATCCGCGACACCAAGAAGCTCGACGAAGAGGCCGAGAACCGGCTGGTCGAGATCATCAACAAGTTCAAGAAGGGATTCGGGGCCAGCGGCGGCGGATCGGTGGTGCCCGACGAGCACGTCGAGGCGATGGACGAAGAGGACCTGGCAAAGGAGTCGGTGCAAGTCAAGAAGGAAAAGCCGAAGGAAAAGAAGGACGCCAAGAAGGACGCCCCGAAGGACAAGAAGTAGCTAAAGATGGCTGCCACACTCCGCGAACTACGCGGCCGGATTCGCTCGGCCGGGTCGATCAAGAAGATCACCAAGGCCCAGGAGATGATTGCGACCTCGCGCATCGGTAAGGCGCAGGCCCGGCTGCACGCCGCGCGCCCGTACGCATTTCAGATCACCGCGATGCTCACCACCCTGTCCGCCGAAGCCGCCCTGGATCACCCACTGCTGGTCGAGCGGGAAGAACCCAAGCGGGCCGGCGTCCTGGTGGTGTCGTCTGACCGTGGGTTGTGCGGCGCATACAACTCCAGCATCTTCCGTCGCTCCGAAGAGCTCTTCTCCCTGCTCAGGGAGGAAGGGAAGACACCGGTGCTGTACACCGTGGGCCGCAAAGCGCAGAACTACTTCAGATTCCGCAACTGGGACATCACCGAATCCTGGACGGGCTTCTCCGAGCAACCGCAGTACGAAAATGCCGCCGAAATCGCTTCCACGTTGGTCGACGCCTTCATGAAGGGCGCGGGCGATGGTGGCGATGAGCTGTCGGACGACCAGGGCGTCGACGAACTGCACATCGTCTACTCGGAGTTCAAGTCGATGATGTCGCAGGCGGCGGCGGCGCACCGTATCGCCCCGCTGGTCGTGGAGTACGTCGAAGAGGCCGAGGAACTCCACACGTTGTATTCGTTCGAGCCCAGCGCGACAACGCTTTTCGACGCGTTGTTGCCGCGGTACATCACGACCCGGGTCTACGCGGCGCTGCTCGAATCCGCGGCGTCGGAGCTGGCCTCGCGCCAACGCGCGATGAAGTCGGCGACCGACAACGCGGACGACCTGATCAAAGAACTGACCCTGATGGCGAACCGGGAACGTCAGGCTCAAATCACCCAGGAGATCAGCGAAATCGTCGGTGGCGCAAACGCGCTCGCCGACGCTAAGTAGCACACGAGGAAGAAGAAAATTATGGCTGCTACTACCGAAACCGCAGAGAAGACCGAAAAGGCCGACGACACCGAGATCAACGGTCGCGTGGTTCGCGTCACCGGTCCCGTCGTCGACGTCGAGTTCCCGCGCGGCTCGATCCCCGGGCTGTTCAACGCGCTGCACGCCGAAATCACCTTCGAGGAGCTCAAGAAGACGCTCACGCTGGAGGTGGCCCAGCACCTGGGGGACAGCCTCGTTCGGGCGATCTCACTGCAGCCCACCGACGGCCTGGTGCGCGGCGTCGCGGTCAAGGACACGGGCAGGCCGATCTCTGTGCCGGTCGGTGAGGCCGTGAAGGGCCACGTCTTCAACGCGCTCGGTGACTGCCTGGACAAGCCCGGCTACGGCGAGGACTTCGATCACTGGTCGATTCACCGCAAGCCGCCGGCCTTCGAGGACCTCGAGCCCCGCACCGAGATGCTGGAGACCGGGCTGAAGGTCGTCGACCTACTCACCCCGTACGTGCGAGGCGGGAAGATCGCCCTGTTCGGCGGCGCCGGGGTGGGCAAGACGGTGCTGATCCAGGAGATGATCAACCGCATCGCCCGAAACTTCGGTGGCACCTCGGTTTTCGCCGGCGTGGGGGAGCGCACCCGCGAGGGCAACGACCTCTGGGTCGAGCTCAAAGAGGCCGATGTGCTCAAGGACACCGCTCTGGTGTTCGGCCAGATGGACGAGCCACCCGGCACCCGTATGCGGGTGGCGCTGTCAGCCCTGACCATGGCGGAATGGTTCCGCGACGAGGCCGGCCAGGACGTGCTGCTGTTCATCGACAACATCTTCCGGTTCACGCAAGCCGGGTCCGAGGTGTCCACGCTGCTCGGCCGCATGCCGTCGGCGGTGGGGTACCAGCCGACCCTGGCCGACGAGATGGGTGAGTTGCAGGAGCGCATCACCTCGACCCGCGGCCGGTCCATCACGTCGATGCAGGCGGTCTACGTGCCCGCCGATGACTACACCGACCCCGCGCCGGCGACGACGTTCGCGCACCTCGACGCGACCACCGAGCTGTCGCGTTCGGTGTTCTCCAAGGGCATCTTCCCCGCGGTGGACCCGCTGGCCTCCAGCTCGACCATTCTCGACCCCGGCATCGTCGGCGACGAGCACTACCGCGTCGCGCAGGAAGTCATCCGAATCCTGCAGCGGTACAAGGACCTTCAGGACATCATCGCGATCCTTGGTATCGACGAGCTGTCCGAAGAGGATAAGCAGCTCGTGCAGCGCGCCCGGCGCATCGAGCGGTTCCTGTCGCAGAACATGATGGCGGCCGAGCAGTTCACCGGTCAGCCGGGTTCGACGGTGCCGGTGAAGGAGACCATCGAGGCGTTCGACAAGCTGACCAAGGGAGAGTTCGACCACATTCCCGAGCAGGCGTTCTTCCTGATCGGCGGGCTCGACGACCTGGCCAAGAAGGCCGAGAGCTTCGGCGCCAAGCTGGATGCCTGAGGCTGAGTCGAAAGGCGTTATGGCATGGCGGATTTGAATGTCCAGATAGTCGCCGTTGACCGGGAGATCTGGTCGGGTGAGGCAACGTTTCTGTTCACCCGCACCACCGTCGGCGAGATCGGCATCCTGCCGCGCCACATCCCGCTGGTAGCACAGTTGGTCGACGACGCGATGGTGCGCGTCGAGCGGGAAGGCGAGGACGACCTGCGCGTAGCGATCGACGGCGGATTCCTGTCGGTCACTGAGGAGTCGGTCACCATTCTGGCCGAGTCCGCCGCGTTCGAGTCGGAGATCGACGAGAGCTCCGCGCGCGAGGATTCCGAGTCCGACGACCCGCGCATTGCGGCGCGGGGCCGCGCCAGATTGCGCGCCGTCGGCGCGATCGACTAACGCTCGATGAGCGCGCCCATGATTGGCATGGCCGTGCTCGTTGTGGTGTTAGCGGTGGCGGTCCTTGCTCTCAGCTACCGGTTGTGGAAGCTCCGCCAGGGCGGTACGGCGGGGATCATGCGCGACATTCCCGCCGTCGGCGGTCACGGTTGGCGGCACGGTGTCATCCGGTACCGGGGCGGGGAAGCAGCGTTCTACCGGCTGTCCAGTCTGCGGCTGTGGCCGGACCGGCGGCTCAGCCGCAGGGGAGTGGAGATCGTTTGCCGGAGGCCGCCGCGCGGCGACGAATTCGACATCATGACCGACGAAATCGTGGTGCTCGAGTTGCGCGACACGACGCAGGAACGCAGGCCCGGCTACGAGCTGGCGCTCGACCGCGGCGCATTGACCGCCTTCTTGTCCTGGCTGGAATCCCGTCCCTCGCCGCGCGCACGCCGCCGCAGCGTCTGAGCCCTTCGGGGGTACCCGAAATTCAGGCGGTGGCCTCCCTCGCCCAAGCGTGCGCTGACCGTATGAATCCGCCCGGGCAAAAGTGTGTCTGAGCGCCGGCTCGACGCCATCCCCGCGGGCTCGGCGCCGAACAAAGAGACACCGGCACCGGTCAAACCGCGCCCGGTCCGTCGCCGCCCGGCTTCCCCCCGGGGCTCCACAGCACATCGCCGTCGGGGTTGGCGACGCGCGCCAGGATGAACAGCAGGTCCGACAGCCGGTTCAGGTACTTGGCCGGCAGAGCGCTCATCGAATCCGGCGCTGCCTCGACCGCGGCCCAAGCCGAGCGCTCCGCCCTGCGCACTACGGTGCGCGCGACGTGCAGCAACGCCGACAACGGCGAACCTCCCGGCAGCACGAACGAATTCAGGGCCGACAGCGACTCGTTGTATTCGTCACACCACCCTTCGAGCCGATCGATGTAGGGCTGGGTGACGCGGAGCGGGGGGTATTGGGGATTTTCAACGACGGGAGTGGACAGGTCCGCGCCCGCGTCGAACAGTTCGTTCTGGATCTGGTGGAGCACGCCGGCGATCTTGTCGTCGGGCCGACCCAATGCGACGGCGACGCCGATGGCGGAATTGGCCTCGTCGCAGTCCGCGTACGCGACCAGGCGGGGGTCGTTCTTGGAGACCCGGGAGAAGTCGCTCAACCCCGTGGTTCCGTCGTCGCCCGTCCGCGTATAGATGCGGGTCAAGTGCACTGCCATGAGCAAACCGTACTCGGCGAGGCGCGTCACCTGACTGACAAGCCGATACCGCTTCACTAGACTTGCGCGGGTGGCTGAGCGATTCGTGGTGACCGGCGGCAACCGGTTATCCGGCGAAGTCGCAGTGGGGGGCGCCAAGAACAGCGTGCTGAAACTCATGGCCGCGACGCTTTTGGCCGAGGGCACCAGCACAATTACCAACTGCCCCGACATCCTTGACGTGCCGCTCATGGCGGAGGTCTTGCGCGGCCTGGGCGCCACGGTCGAACTCGACGGGGACGTCGCCCGCATCACCTCGCCCGACGAGCCGAAATACGACGCGGACTTCGCGGCGGTGCGGCAATTCCGCGCTTCCGTCTGCGTACTCGGACCGCTGGTCGGCCGGTGCAAGCGGGCCAGGGTCGCGCTCCCCGGCGGGGACGCGATCGGGTCGCGGCCGCTGGATATGCACCAGGCGGGGCTGCGGCAGTTGGGCGCGCAATGCAACATCGAGCACGGCTGCGTGGTCGCCCAGGCGGACACGTTGCGCGGCGCCGAGATCCAGCTGGAGTTCCCCTCGGTCGGAGCAACCGAAAACATCCTGATGGCCGCCGTCGTCGCCGAGGGCGTGACAACCATCCACAACGCGGCGCGCGAGCCCGACGTCGTCGACCTGTGCACGATGCTCAACCAGATGGGTGCGCAGGTCGAAGGCGCGGGGTCACCCACCATGACCATCACCGGCGTGCCGCGGTTGTACCCGACCGAACACCGCGTGATCGGGGACCGCATCGTCGGTGCCACGTGGGGGATCGCGGCTGCGATGACGCGTGGGGACATCTCGGTGACCGGTGTCGACCCCGCCCACCTCCAGGTAGTGCTGCACAAGTTGCACGACGCCGGCGCCACCGTTACCCAGACCGACAACAGCTTCCGCGTGACGCAGTACGAACGGCCGAAGGCCGTCAACGTCGCCACGCTGCCGTTCCCTGGATTCCCGACGGACCTGCAGCCGATGGCGATCGCACTGGCCTCGATCGCCGACGGCACGTCGATGATCACGGAGAACGTCTTCGAGGCCCGGTTCCGGTTCGTCGAGGAAATGATCCGGCTCGGCGCGGACGCCCGCACCGACGGGCATCACGCCGTCGTCCGGGGACTGCCGCAATTGTCGAGCGCACCGGTGTGGTGTTCGGACATCCGCGCTGGCGCAGGCCTGGTATTGGCCGGTTTGGTCGCCGACGGTGACACCGAGGTCCACGACGTGTTTCACATCGATCGGGGCTACCCGTTGTTCGTGGAAAACCTGGCGATTTTGGGAGCGGAGATCGAGCGGGTACAGTAGTGAAAGTCAGTGCCCCACAGGCGCGGTCATCACTCGAAGGAGACCGAGACCGGGGCTTGACTCCCTCACCGGATC